>PLJN01000025.1:40564-51739 GCA_003140235.1 Acidobacteriaceae bacterium | reverse complement strand
TTTGCGGCTTGCCGCGCTGTGCCACACAAGCTCAAAGGGCTACGCTCTATTCATATACTCAAACAATCTTCACGGCGATCTGTTGGTTCGACAATTCTTTTGTTGCAGGGTGCCGCAAAGCAGCTACGGAAAACTGCGACCCTGCCACGATCAGCGGCGGATCAAGCTTCAATCCAGTTTCTTTCGGCGTGAGGCGTGCGCTCCCTCCAAAATACTCCGAGAAAACTACCTTTTCCTGCGCACCGCAGCAGATGTAGAGGGAAAGAAGATCGCAAAATTGCAATAGATCAGTAAGCAGCTCGAGTTCTTTGGTTTCGTAGGATTGCTTCGGTACCAACTTCTTCTGCCGTTGGGATTCTCGGTCAAGAAACTGCTGGACTTGTCCGGCTTCTTTCCCTGACTTCGCGCACGGTTCCGCAATCCGGCAGAAATGGCGGCTCACGATGTATCCTCCGGCGGGCGAGATGGACTGGGCCGCCGCGATGGATTCCTCCCACGCTTCGAGGAACTGGGCTACCGGAACCTCGATAAATGATTCAGGACGATGTTGCGGCGTGGCCCGGCTGCGTACAATCGCCCGCGCATCAGGCACGCCCCAGCCGGCGTCGTGCATGGCGATGGCCCGGAGCAGATGGTCATCAAGCTTGGGAAGCTGCGGTGACGAAACTTTGGCCGCCAGCTCTCCGGCCAGTACCGCATGCGAGGGCTGCGTGATCAGCCAGCATTCTTTGTACCTCTGAGTCTGCGTGCGCTGGATCGCTTCCCAAACGGAGACAAATTCGTTCGATGACGCTGCAGCGGTTTCAATCGGGCGGAGAATCATCAGCTCTGGCGCCGTTTCGCAGTGCGTCCGGAGACCGCGGCGCTGACGGGGCCGCTGCTGGATGGCGGCTTTCTCATGCCTTCCAAAAGTTCTTTCAACGCCACGGCGTTGTTGTGCTCAAGATTTCTCGAGGAATAGACAAGCGTTACAGCGCGGTGCTTGTTCCTGATCTGGTAGAGCTGCTCCAGGTCCGCGGCGGCTTCCGGCGCGGAGAGTTCCTGAAAATAATGCTTTTTAAACAGCGGCCAGTTGCCGTTCGCATGAAACCACTTGCGCAATTCGGTGGAGGGTGCAAGGCCTTTGAGCCAGTGGTCGATTTTGGCGGCGTCTTTCGTGATGCCGCGCGGCCACAGACGGTCTACGAGAATTCGCTGGCCGTCGGCGGTGGAAGGTTTTTCGTAAGCGCGTTTGACGACAACGGGCATGATGGCACGAGGACGCTTTCCAGAAATCGCAATCCAGAACATAATAATAGTCACTTGAAGCGAATAGCGTCCATCCTTCTGGGAGTCGCGTTGCTGGCGATGACCGCATGCTCCGGCGATCCGTCGCTCAAAAGCGACGCCGAACTGGGTCTCAACGAGCAGCAGGCGCACGGACGCCGCGTTTTCAAACTCTATTGCGCCATTTGCCATCAGGCGTATTCCAGCCAGCCGCTGAAAGGGCCCGCGCTGAAAGGCCTGTACAAAAAGCCATATCTTCCCAGCGGGCTGATCGCCAATGACCGGTTCGTGGAACAGACGATTATCTCCGGCCGCAAAATGATGCCCGCCATGGGCAATTCGCTCTCCGATCAGGAAATCAAAGACGTGATCGCGTATCTGCATACGCTGTGAGGATTCGCAGCATAGACAGTCTCAGAAAAACCTTACCGCTGATGACGCTGATAACGCAGATTTGATCAGATCAGGACCATGAGCGCGATCAGCGTTATCCACGGCAAGCTGGGACAGGTCAGCGGGTGGGGTTTCTTTTCTTTGTCCCGTGGAGCCTCTTGCAGCAGCATCCGGAAACGCCCAGAGACAAACGGCCCGGATTCCTGTAGCATGGCGCGCAAGGCCAAAAGACGTTCCGGGAAGAGAACAGAACGTGGTGCCGTCCCGTCTCTGAATCTGATTTTAGTTTGAGGAGGCAGTATGCCGGTTTGGTTATGGTGGGTTATCGTAGGCTTGATTGCAGGTTTTCTCGCGGGCAAGATCATGCGCGGCTCGGGCTTCGGCGTGATCGGTGACATCATTCTGGGTATTCTTGGCGCGTTTCTCGGAACCTGGGTCTTCGGCCTTCTGCACATTGCCAACAGCGGTGGGATGCTGTACACCATTCTTGTGGCCACGGTGGGAGCTATCATCCTGGTTGCGATCTCACGCCTGTTCAAGAGATAGCTGGGATTTAAGAACACGGAATTGGCGCCGCCGGCTGTTGTTAACTCAGCAGCCGGGCTGCGTCCTTCGCAAAATACGTCAAGATGATTTGCGCGCCAGCACGACGAATCGAAGTCAGCGACTCCAGAATCACGCGGTCGCGGTCCAGCCAGCCATTCTTGATGGCGGCTTGCAACATGGCATACTCCCCCGACACCTGGTAGGCCGCGAGCGGAAGATCAAAACGGCGGCGGGCTTCGGCGATCACGTCGAGATACGGCATGGCCGGCTTGACCATGATCATGTCCGCGCCTTCTTCAATGTCCAGCGCGATCTCGCGCATGGCCTCGCGCAAGTTGGCTCCATCCATTTGATATCCGCGGCGGTCGCCGAACTGCGGGGCCGAGTCAGCGGCTTCGCGAAACGGCCCGTAGAACCCGGAAGCAAATTTGGCGGCATAAGAAAGGATAGGCGTATTGATGAAGCCAGCCTGGTCGAGCGCTTTGCGGATGGCTGCGACTCGGCCGTCCATCATGTCCGATGGCGCAATGATGTCCATGCCCGCCTGTGCCTGTGAAATCGCAGTCTTGGCCAGGATTTCGAGCGTAGGGTCATTCAGGATTTCATAGTCCGCCCCCCCGGCTTTCTTCTGCACAACACCGCAATGTCCGTGCGACATGTATTCACAGAGACAGACATCGCCAATCACCACCAGTTCAGGTACTTCTTTCTTGATCGCCCGCGTCGCCCGCTGGACGATTCCGTCTTCTGCCCAGGCGCCGGTGGCGGTTTCGTCTTTCTTTTCCGGCAGGCCAAACAGAATAATGCCGCCCAGTCCCAGTGACTTTGCTTCACGCGCTTCTTTCACCGCTTCATCAACTGAGATATTGAAGACGCCAGGCATGGAACTGATCTCTTTGCGTATGCCGGCTCCCGGACAAACAAATAATGGATAGATGAAGTTCGTGGGAACGAGCCGGGTCTCGCGCACCAGAGCACGCAACGGCTCCGATTGCCTCATGCGGCGAAGACGTGTGACGGGGAACGACATTGCAGAAGGATTTTACAAGATTACAGCGCCAAAAACCGCAAAACCACACCGCTGATAATGCTGATGACCCTGATTCTGCTTTGCCGCGAATGAACGCGAAAGAGCGAATCAAAATTCATTAAATCCGAATTCGCGACTCTTCGCGTGAATTCGCGGCCAATGGTTTGCTCTGTTGCGCTAACATCTTTAATGCATGCCTCAGGCGCTTCAGCACTCTTCATCCCGAATATTGGAATTTGACGCCTTCCGCGAAGTGCTGGCGGCCTACGTCAGTTCGCCGCTGGGTAAGGCCGGTGTGTCGCAGCTTGTGCCGTCGGCCGACCGCCCGTGGATTGCGCGGCAGCAGCAGCTTGCGGAAGAGACACGGCGCTTTCTGGTGGCCGGGGGCAGCTTTGATTTTTCCGGATTGTTCGACGCCCATGTTCTGCTTTCGCAGGCAAAAATCTCCGGCGCCGCGCTGGAGCTCAGCCAATTGCGCGACGTTCTGCTCGTAGCGGACAAAGCAGCTGAATGGCGCGAGATGGCGTTGCATCCGCCCGATGCCGTTCGCGGTGCGTGGAAAGACATGCAGGAGCTTTCACTCCGCATCGCCGACTTCACTCCGCTGCTTCGCTACTTTCGCAACAAGATTCTCCCCGATGGCACGCTTGATGACCGTGCATCACCCGAGTTGGCGCGCATCCGCCGTGACGTGGAAAAACAAAAACGGACGATACAAGAGTCACTCCGTGGCTATCTGCGGCGGTTGGCCGAAGGCGGCGCAGCGCAGGAAGACCTGGTCACGATTCGCGGTGAGCGCTTTGTGATTCCCGTAAAAACCGAGCAGCGTCGGCGCGTGAACGGCGTGGTCCACGGAGCGAGTTCGAGCGGACAAACGGTTTTCGTCGAGCCGCTCGAGACCATTGAGCAAAATAATGATCTCGTACGTTTACTTGAAGAGGAGCAATCCGAAGTGCATCGCATTCTGCTGGAGATGACCGCGCATCTGGGCGAGCAGGCGGACGCCATTGCCGCGGCCATCGACGTGATGGCAGAAGTGGAATTGCAATTTGCCAAAGCGCGCTTTGCTCTGGACTACAACTGCGTCCGCCCGGAGTTGACGGAAGATTTTTTTGAATTGCGTGACGCCCGCCATCCTCTATTGGAACGTAACCTGCGCAACCGCGGTAGCAAAGTCGTTCCGCTTTCGGTGGAGATGGATGGGGCGCACCGCCAGCTCATCATCAGCGGGCCCAACACCGGCGGCAAGACCGTGGGGCTCAAGACCATCGGACTACTGTCCCTCATGGCGCAGGCGGGAATTGCCGTGCCTGCGGTCACGGCGCGGCTGCCGGTGTTTGACGGCGTGCTGGCCGACATTGGCGACTACCAGTCGATTGAGCAGAACCTCTCTACGTTTTCCGCGCATGTGACCAATATTGATTTCATGTCGCGCGCCGCGACGGCCCACTCGCTCGTGCTGCTCGACGAACTCGGCTCCGCCACCGATCCGGAAGAAGGCGCGGCGCTGGCGGTGGCCATTGCCAGCCACTTCCGCGAGATTGGCGCTGTCACGGTGATCTCCACGCACCATACATCGCTCAAAGTCTATGCCGCTAATACCGAGGGCGTGCTGAATGCGTCCGTGGGTTTTGATGAGAAGACGCTGCAACCTACCTACGAACTGCGCGTCGGAGTACCGGGAGCGTCGGCCGGCATCAACATTGCGCAGCGGCTGGGATTGAATTCGCAGATCATCGAGTCCGCACGCGCACGCCTTACCACGCAAACCCAGGACGTTGGCAAATTTCTCGACAAGCTGCACGCCGAACTGCGCGATCTGGAACGCGAGCGCGAAGCTGCCCACGGGCGCGAACTGGAGTTAAGCAAAGAGCTGAAACGTCTGGAAACCGAAGGCGCGACCGAGCAGCGCAAGAAGACCCGCGAACTGGAAGACAAAATGGAATCGCTCATCCGCGATTTCGAGTATCAAATTCGCGAAGCCGTAAGCGCCGTACAGGACCGCGCGGCGGCGCAAAAGCTCTCGAAAGACGCCGAGCGGCGTGTCGCCAAATTACGCCGGGAGTTTAAAGAGCAGTTCGATGCCGGGATCGTCGCCCACAAAACCGGCGCCGACCATGGCGATCCCCACGCGCGTCCGCACGAAATCAAGCGCATTTCGGAAGGCGATACGGTCAAGCTCAAATCGCTGGGCCGTACCGCGGTCATCAAACGCAAGCTGGACGAAAATACGTTCGAAGTCGAAATGGGCGCCATGAAGATGAAGATTCCGCGGGACGACGTCGCCGAAGTCTTCTCAACGCACAGCGCGGTTTCACCAGCGGCAGCGGCCCGCGCCAAAGGGATTACGGTCTCGCTCAAGGACGACGAGAATGCACCTTCAGAAATCAACGTAATCGGCCAGAATGTGGACCAGGCCACCGGCGAGATTGAAAAGTTTATCGACCGCGCATTCATGGCCGGGCTTACGCGTGTGCGCATCGTCCACGGCAGCGGTATGGGTATTTTGCGAAAAGCGCTGCGGCAGTATTTGAAAGACCATCCGCACGTGGCGACGGTCACTGAGCCGCAGCAGAATGAAGGTGGCGCGGGGGCCACGGTAGTGGAGTTGAGAACTTAGCTTTTTCTGAAATCCCGAACGAAGGGAGGGATCCCTATGGCTCGAAAGATCAGCGGGGCTAAGAGTATCGATACGATAGGGATCCCTCGCTACGCTCGGGATGTTTTTTAACGCAGCGCTTGTGCCAAGTCTTCAATCAAATCATCCACATGTTCCAGACCAATTGAGAGCCGCAGCAAATTCGGCGGAGCGTGGGTGACAGCGCCTTCGACCGATGCGCGGTGTTCGATCAAGCTGTGCGCGCCTCCCAGACTGGTGGCGTGAGTAAACAATTTCATGCCCGCAGCCAGCTTGAATGCTTCAGCCTGTCCGCCTTGCACCTGGATGGACATCATGCCGCCAAAGCTCGACATTTGCGACGCGGCAATCTTGTGTCCAGGATGGCTCGGTAGCCCGGGATAGTGGACAGCTTCAATCTTCGGCTGCTTGCTGAGAAACTCGGCAATCTGTTGCGCGCTTTGCGATTGCGCTCGTACGCGATAAGGAAATGTCTGCAAGCCGCGCAGCGTCAACCAGCATTCAAAAGGAGAAGGCACCGCACCGCCTTCATGCTGAATGTCACGTACTTTTTCGAACAGCGCGTTGGTCTCTTTGAACACCAGCGTGCCGCTGAGCACGTCACTGTGGCCGGAAAGATATTTTGTGACCGAATGCATCACCACGTCCGCGCCCAGCTTGAACGGAAGTTGCAATAACGGCGTGGCCCAGGTGTTGTCGCAAGCCAGCAATGCGCCTGCTTTTTTGGCGACGGTGGCCACCGCGCGCAGGTCGGTAACGTGCAGCAGAGGATTCGACGGAGTTTCTGTCCAGATCAATTTCGTGGCCGGCGTGAGTGCACGTTCGAGCGCGCCGATGTCCCGCATGTCGACGTAGCTGGCCTTGAGTCCCCACTTGCTCAAATGATTGTTGAGCAGTACCGCGGTGCCGTAGAAAACGTCGTCACCGGCAATCACGTGGTCGCCGGGCAAGAGCGCCTGGAACAAACTCGACGTGGCTGCGTTCCCGGAAGAAAATGCCAGCGCCGCCGCGCCTTCTTCGAGCGACGCCAGGGCCTGTTCCAACGCTGCGCGGTTCGGATTATTAGGACGGGAATAGAGATAGCCGCCGGGCAGAGAACCATCGGCCGCTTTTTGAAAAGTAGTGGAAAGATGGATGGCGGGCGTAACGTCGTGTGACCCGGGTTCCGGCTTGCGGCCCACGTGGATGGCTTTCGTTTCAATCTTCATCGCAGTTAAGCCTACAAGAAGAGTCCTATGTTTGTCGCGTAGCTTTGCGAATACCGGACCGCAGATGAACGCAGATAGACGTGGATCAGGAAGAACCACGACGTAGTCAGAGACGTGGCATTGCCACGTCTCACTCTCAATGCGGCGAGAATCGCGGCGATCGGCCAGAACGCTTTCCGGTGAATCGCGGGCCCCAAGAGTTGTTCCGGCGCGAACAGTCAGACGTGGCAGTGCCGCGTCTCTACGCTGGCGGTATGGGTGTTCCCCGCCCGTGAGCTGGTGAATCAGCGGTAGAATACAAGGCATTTGATTTGCAGACCACGTTGTGGGAGAGATCATGGCCAAAAAAGAAACAAAGGCAGCCGCCCCTGCCGCCAAAGTCGAGTTGTACGAGAAACTCGTCAAGACCCATCCGAAGATTGAACGGAAAGGCGCCACCATGCCGTCTCTGAACGGTCACATGTTCAGCTATCTTTCTCAATCCGGCGCCATGGCCTTGAGGCTTCCTGAAGACGCGCGGGAGGAGTTTCTGAAGAAGTACAAGACCACATTGTTTGTTGCGTATGGACACATTCAAAAGGAATACGTAACCGTCCCGGATGCGCTGCTTGAAAGGACCAGTGAGCTTAAGAAATATCTTGCGCTGAGCTACGAGTACGTGAAAGCCATGAAACCGAAGCCGGCCAAGAAAAAGTAACCCGCCCCGGTTCTTACCACTGATCAACACAGATATCACTGATCTGAGGACTTGCAGAAATCAGTGTCATCTGTGTGAATCAGTGGTAAACATTCTGAAAGCTTCTGGTGCCTCCCATACTGTTGGCACTCCCCATGCCCGTGCCGGCTGTGTCCTAGCCTTGGGAGCCACCGGCGAGGGCGCCGGTGCCACACGGGCATAGTGGTCCCGTGGGCATGGTTCGATCAGTGACTATCAGCGCAGTCAGCGTCATCAGCGGTAAGGTTTTCATCACCCTTTTCCACAAGAGAGCAGAATAGAATGCTCTTTCATGGCCAACCCCGGAGATTTCGCGTACACGGTGAAGCAGCAGGCGGACATTGTCCGCATTGTGGGCGAGTATATGAAATTGAAGAAAGCCGGAGCGCAGAATTTTTCCGGGCTGTGTCCGTTTCATCAGGAGAAGTCGCCTTCGTTTTCCGTCCACGCTACGCGGCAGTTCTTCCACTGTTTTGGCTGTGGAGTTTCCGGCGATGTTTTCAGTTTTGTGCAGAAGATTGAGAGCATCACTTTCCCGGAATCCGTTCGGTTGATCGCACAAAAGCTGGGAATCCCTCTGCCCAAGACGGAATACAGCTCGCCGGCGGAAGCGCAGGAAGCCCGCCAGCGCGGACAGCTGATCGACATGCATGAGCGGGCTTGCGCGTTCTTCGAAGACCAACTTAAGAAGCCGGAAGGCGCGCATGCGCGCGAATACCTGGTGACGCGCGGCGTGAAGGAAGAAACGATTCGCACGTTTCGTCTGGGATACGCGCCGGATTCCGGTTTCTTGCTGCGCGACCGTTTGAAATCCGACTACAGCGAAGAACTGCTGCGGGCTTCCGGATTGTTCTCATGGAAAGAAGGAGCTGAAGCCGGCGGAATGTATTCCAAGTTCCGTAACCGGATTACATTTCCGATTGCCAACGAAACCGGCAAAGTCATTGCCTTCACCGGTCGCACGCTTGCGAAAGACGAAAAAGCCGGCCCGAAATACTTGAACTCGCCGGAGACGCCGATTTATTCCAAGTCACGCGTGCTGTACAACTTGGACAAAGCCAAAGAAGCGATCCGGAAGCTGACGTACAGCATTATTGTTGAAGGCCAGATGGATTGCATTGCCGTCTACTCGGCTGGCTTTCACAACGTGATTGCCAGTTCGGGCACCGCGTTTACTGAGACACAGGTCCGATTGCTGGCGCGGTTCAGCAAAGACATTGTCGTCAACTTTGATCCTGATACGGCTGGGGCTGCAGCTACCGACCGTTCGCTTGCCATGCTGGTGGAAGAAGAATTCAACATCAAGATCCTGCGACTGGAAGGGGGGTTTGATCCTGATCTGTTTATCCGCCGCCAGGGCGCTGAGGCATATGCGAAGGCCCTGAAGGGCTCGATGAATTATTTTGACTACCTGATCGAGCGCACGTTGCGAATGTTTCCGGTGAAGAGTCCGGAAGGGAAGCAGAAAGCGGTGAATTTTCTGCTGCCGTACATTCATCGCGTGCCCAGCAGAATAGTGCGCGACAGCCTGACGAATGACATTGCCCAGAAACTGGGGATTGATTCCGGCGTGCTGCGTCAGGAGTTTAAGATGGCTGCGACGCGCAGGTCGTCTACCAGCGTGCGCTCGAGTGCTGAGTCGCAGATTACGCCGTCAGAAAAAGTGCTGGTGCGGGCTGTGTCGTCCTCTTCCGCGGATGAAGCAGACTTGCGCCGGACCGTCCTCTCCGCTCTGGATACAGAACACTTTCACATTGGATTGGCGACGGAATCTTTGCTGCAAGCTTTGCTTGATGCGGGAGATCCGTTGCCGGAGCACACACAACTACAGTTGACCGATGCGGACCGCCTGCTTCTGGCGCAAATCGTGATGCGCGAAGACGAACCGCTGAGTCCGGAGTTAGTGCAAGGAGCGGTGGAGTCGCTGCGTCACCATTCGCAACTCGCGCAACGCGAACGAGAAATCATCAGCGGCATTGTGGAAGCCGAACGCCGCCAGGACGTGGCCGCTCTCGTCCGTTTGAAACAGGAGAAACTGGAACTTGATCGCAAGCTGGCGGGAACGCAGAACTAAGAAGTAGCCAGAAACCCTACCACTGATTTACACGGATGACACTGATCTGAGGATTCAAAAATCAGTGTCATCCGTGTGAATCAGTGGTTAGAAACTCCCGCGAAGTGGACCTTCCATCCCACGCAAAGCATCTAAGTAACAGGCAACTTTTTATTCTCTGAGTCCAGTCGCGAAGCTCTTTTATTCCTGGAGATTGCCATGCTAGACTTTAGTACATTCGGGTTGTGCGCGCGATTTCCAGCCTAAGTCCCGCTGCTACCTTCAAGAGTAGAAGCGTTCTGCCCGCGGTGTTGATGGAATCACGAAAATTGAGGACTGCGGATTGGCTCTAGACGACAAATTCGAAGACATCAAAAAACTAATCGACGCGGGAAAAGAAAAAGGCTACCTGACCTATGACCAGGTAAACGACCTCATCCCCGGCGACGTTCATTCTCCGGACGATCTCGACGATCTGCTCACCACCATTGGCACGCAGGGCATTGATGTACTGGATTCCAGCAAAGGCCTGCCTTCTGAACAAAAATTTGAAGAAATTGAAGAAAGTGAAGATGTTGAACTTGATCTAAGCCCTGGCGCGCTCGAAAAAACCAACGACCCCGTGCGGATGTACCTGCGCGAGATGGGCACGGTCCCGCTGCTTACGCGCGAAGGGGAAGTCGAAATCGCCAAGCGAATCGAGCGCGGCCAATTGCGTGTGCTCAAAGCGCTCTCGCGCTCGCCGATTGTCATCAGAGAGATTCTCGGGCTGGGTGACGACCTGAAGAAAGGCGTCCGCTCAATCAAAGAGCTGGTCGCGTTTGATGAAGAAGAAATCACTGACGAGATTGTGATCGCGCGTCTGAAGGATTTTACCGGCCAGATTGACGACATCGCCAAGCACTATAAAAAAGTCCAGCAATACCTGGAAAAACTCGCGGCCATCCAGCAGAAAAAAAAGCCCAAAGAGCACCGCCGCAGCCGCTGGGCGCTGGGCCGCGCGCAGGCCGCAGTGTCCACGGGCATCCGCAAGCTGAAGTTCACCAACCCTGAGCGCAAGCGTCTGATCGAGCATCTGTACAAAAGCGCGGATACCATGCGCATGCTCGATCGTCAAGCTAACAACCTTGAGAAAAAAATCGAAGGCACGCGCAGTGAGGACGCCAAAAAAGAATTTCGCCGTCTGCAGCGCCAGCACCGCACCGACCTTGAAAAACTCGAGCAGGAAGCCGGCGTCAGCTATCCCGAACTGAAGCGCACGCAACGGGAAATCATTCAAGGTGACGTTGACGCAGAAGCCGCCAAGCGCGAACTGATCGAAGCCAA
>PLJN01000025.1:0-40557 GCA_003140235.1 Acidobacteriaceae bacterium | reverse complement strand
GAATACCGCCGCGGCTACAAGTTTTCGACGTATGCCACGTGGTGGATCCGACAGGCCATTACGCGCGCGATTGCTGATCAAGCGAGAACAATTCGCATTCCCGTGCATATGATCGAAACCATCAATAAGTTAATCAGGACGTCGCGACAGTTGGTACAGGAACTGGGCCGCGAGGCTACTTCAGAAGAAATCGCCAAACGCATGGACATTCCTGTTGCGAAAGTGCGCAAAGTGCTGAAGATTGCCCAGGAACCCATCTCGCTGGAGACGCCGATTGGCGAGGAGGAAGATTCACACCTTGGTGATTTCATTGAAGACCGTTCCATGGTTTCGCCGGCCGAGGCGGTCATCAACGTGAATCTGAAGGACCAGACTTCACAAGTCCTGCGTACGCTTACACCGCGCGAAGAGAAGGTCATCAAGATGCGCTTTGGTCTGGAAGATGGTTCTGAGCATACCCTGGAAGAAGTCGGTCAGTCGTTTGCGGTAACGCGTGAGCGCATCCGGCAGATTGAAGCCAAGGCGCTGCGCAAACTCCGGCATCCTTCACGGTCACGTAAACTCAAAGCTTTTATGGACGGAATCAAAGAAGCATAAGTTTCTGGGTGTTCAACTAAGGAAGTCTCATGCCCAATCGAACGCAAATCTCTTTTGCGCAGACGGTCGACATCTGGCCCGTGGTCGAGCGTTGGGCGGGCGCCAATGGATACTCGGCGCGTGAATCGGCCGGTCCGGACAAGCTCTACCAGAAGGGCATCGGTCTTTTGGTGGCGCCGATGATGCTTTCCATCCGCGAGGTGGACAGACAGGTCATGATGGAAGCCTGGGTGCGCTGCAACTTGTTCAATCGGCTGGCGTCGTTCTTCATCCTGCCGGCCGAAATAGGAATCCAGTCCGGCGGACTCAAAGCTGTCGTGCCCAGAAAAATCGCGCGTGACGCAGTGAACATTCTTCTGCAACAACTCGGCCAGCCGCTCATTCCGTGAACCGCGCGAATTCCCCCATTAACTAACTTGCTACTACCGCCGGACATGCATTCCCGCTATGCTCCATCTCAATGGCGATGCGCATGACAGTCCTGGCGAGCGGCAGTAAAGGCAACTGTACGTTGCTCGCAAGCTCCCAGGCCAGCGTTCTGGTCGATGCCGGGCTTTCCTGTAAAGAGACGCTGAAACGCATGAAAGCGGCGGGTGAAGATCCGCAGCAGCTCACCGCGATTGTGATTTCGCACGAGCACGCCGACCACGTTGCCGGGCTGCAGGTACTGGCCCGCAAGCTGCAAGTCCCGATCTACATGACCGAAGCCGCATACCAGAGCTGGCGCAAGTTCACCAAAGATAAGGAAGGCAACCCGGCCAGGCTGGACCGCCGCGAGCACTTCCAGGCCGGACGCAGTTTCTCCATCGCCGACATCACAGTAACTCCGTTCACCATTCCGCATGACGCCGCCGATCCCTGCGGATTCACTTTCAAGGCGGACGGAGTAAAAGTCGGCATCGTCACCGACCTCGGCTATCTTCCTTATAGCGTGAAAGACCACCTGCGCGGATGCGATGGCCTGATGATCGAGTCCAACCACGATCTCGAAATGCTGCGTAACGGCCCGTATCCGTGGATGGTCAAACAGCGGGTCATGAGCCGGGTAGGCCATCTCTCCAACTCGGCCCTCGCGGAATTTTTCCAGAAAGACTATGATGGCGGTGCAGCCTTCTTAGTTTTGGCGCATCTCTCCGAGCACAATAACCATCCGGATATTGCGCTGCAGGCCGCGAAGAACGCGCTGGACCTGCAAGGCAGCCTGTTCGAGTCCTGCGCCCTGACCCTGGCGCTTCAGGACAAACCATTGCAGCCACTCTGCGTGGGGTGAGAAGATAGTCGGGACCAAAGCCCGAATTGGCGAAGTCCATGAGCAACTTGTGTACGGACAAGGTAGTTGGCGACATTCTTGCCGGCTGGCGGTACGACATTTCCAGCCTAGCGCCAGAAATGCGCGGCGACTACGAGCAGCACCTCGCCGAATGCGCCCACTGCCGCTCCCACCAGTTTGGGCACCGCGCCATTGATATCGGCCTCATGATCGTGGCCAGCGTCTCCGCCGTAATGTTTCTCGTCGCGTTCGGCGCCGTCCGCCACTACTCGCCGCGCCACGCTCTGGTGCTCGAGCTCATTGCGCTGGCCGGATGCCTCTTCTTTAGTGTGGTCTGGCTGATCGTCGCAGTCGCCACACCGGCGCCGGTAGTGGTTGCCGACGTGGCCCGCATCCACGCCCGAAAAATCCACGACCGCCTGCCCAGCCAGATCCGCGAGCGTTTGCCGGAAGGTACGCAGGAATTCCTGAAGAGCGACCACTCTTAGAAGAGGTAGCTGGTAATCTCCAAAATCCGCCATAATTGCCATAAACTGCCAAAAAACTCACCGTTGATTGCGCTGATGACTCTGATTCGATTCGTGTCAGAACGGATCAGTTTCTTAGCCATTTGAGATGGCGAAGCATGCTCCTATTCCCCAGCTATTTGCTTCAATATAGAGTCCATCCTTCAGGCTTTTTATACAAACAGATTGACATTACATGGGAGAAGCATGCATGCTGGCATTGTCTGTCCGAAACGGGTACAATGGCGCGCAAGACACCCCCCGCAAGCTAAGTCGCAAAGAGGACGATTTAGTGAAGTTTGCACAGGAATAGCTGTTTTTTGAACATGTTGGGGTCATTTGAGACTATACTCTCGCTCCTCAGTGATTTTCACTCATAGGTGAAGGTAGGAAAATGAGACGCTCGCTGCTCGGCAGCTTCATTGTGTTTATCGTTTTGGCTTGTACGGCGCGCGCTGGCGACGTAGCCGTCCTAGTCGATGTTTCGGGCAGCATGGCGCACTACGGGCCGTGGCAGCAAGATGCCACCCACCTCATCCGTAACATTCTGGAAAAAGGTTCTGTGGCGGATGATAAACAGAAGTGGTCTGCAACGGGCAATGAAGAGCTGATTAAGGAATTCAAGCTTGTATCCGGAGACCACATCCAGCTAATTCGGTTCGGAAGCATTCATCCGGGCCTCTCGTCCTTCTTCCCAGTCGACAACCTAACCACAATCGAGGCTCTGGAATCACAGTTTCCGAAGCCAGGGGATTTTAAAGATGGCAGGACGAACAAAGACCTCGCGACTGCGGTAGCCATCACCATTGTTGGTGGTCCGCAGCACCCTGCGAGAATTATCGCAATCTCCGATTTCCTTTCGGATGCTGACCTCAATAAGGAACAGCAAGGGTTCGTCAATGGCGTCATGCAGGGTACTTCTCTCAAGAATGCAGTGATCTTTTCCTGGAAGCAAAGGCCGCAAGTTATGGTGCGCCTTCAGGAGATCACTGTTGCCGCGCAACAGACTCCTTTGACGAATAATGTAGAAAAAGGCAACATCCAACTCGTTGCGGCGCGATTTAATGCTGATCCACGAACGCTCCTCATGAGTTGGCGAGCACAAGGCCCTGCGCCAGTGAGCTACGACATCCGCGTCGTCCCCAGCGACGGTTCACCGCCCTTCGCGAAGACCGGGCTGATATCGACGGAATTTTTGATAGCCGATCCGCCCGGCGGGGAACTGACATGGTCTGTGACAGCTCACTACGCCGGGGGCGGGTCAACGTCAGCTTCACGGCACGAAGACCTGCCCGACGGTGGGAACACCGGCTTAGTGGTCATTGCAGCAATTGTGATCGCATTGCTCATCGCCGGTTTCTGGTACATGCGGCGCCACGGAGCCAGCGTAGCCGCAACTGTGAAAAGGACATTTGGTCGCAGCGACAACGCAGACCTCTAAGGAAGTGACCATGCACCGTCTACTTGAGTTGGGGTACTATCGACATCTTCTATTTTCGCCGACTATGGTTAGCGATGCCGTATCGTACGTGGCAGCTGTCGTCGCCTTGTTGGTGATGATTGCCCCATGGGTGTATGCGGGCGCACTCGTGTTTCGAGTGAGTGGCGCGTTCTCCAAAACCTTGAATGCATATTGTCGTAGCCGCATGGCCTGGGCGTGGGGGTGCCTGTTTGCGCTGGCAGTGGCACTCGTCGATCTGAGCTACTTGGTTATAGGCAGACGCTTGCCATCAGCCCTCACCGGTATTCCCTACTACATCCTAATCATTGCACTCGCAGCGGGAGTGATTCTGCACAAGCGGGCAGTGCGCAAACAGCTGAAGCAAATCCAGCAGTATTCGAGGTAGCAACGCGATGAAACTCTCTCCCTCAGTTGTTATCGGACTTGGCAGCACCGGCAAGAACGTCGTAAATAGCATTCAACGATTCTTGTATGAAGTGCTCAACACTGACAGTCTCGATATCTTTCAATTTCTGGTGATCGAAACGGACACCAACAATATGAGCGATGCGGGGCGGGCCAGCATGCTCAACATCTTCGAGTCAGACTCGGGATTCGTTTATAAGACCATGAAATCAGTCGTCGGAACGGACTGGGACTGGTGCCCACAAAATCTTCGAACCGAGGCCGGCGTGGGCGCAGGCAACATGCGCGCCGGCGGGCGAATGATGTTCGTGTATAACTACGCAAAAGTTAAGGAGGCCATCGCAAGGGCCGTCACAGAAGTAATCAGAGCCGCTAGTACCCATCAGACCACGGAACATCTTCTCCAACTGAAGCCCGGGGCGGTTATCAATCCAGACTTAATTGATGACCCTAACGATGTCACTATTTACGTTATCGGCACACTTACGGGGGGCACTTGCTCCGGAGCGTGCGTCGATCTGGGATATCAAGTGCGGCGCTTTCATCCTACTGCAAAGCCAATTGGCATCTTCGTCATACCGGACCACGAAAACATACCCGCGTACAAGGCGAATGCGTGGGCGGCGATGAGCGATCTGGAATATTTTGCGCATCACCCAGAAGACTACAAAGTTTCATGGCGTGACGCAGGTAACAATCGGGCCGCATTTTCTGGGACTGACGTCAACGGAGGGCCATATGACTTGGTATACCTTGCGTCCCGCCGCAACAAGAAAGGAAGCGCCCAACTCTCCTATGAGCCGTTCGAGCCGTCAGCTCCCCTATTCACGATGTTGGGCCTGCATGTCGCCAGCGATCTTCTCGGTATGTACCGACTCAGAAGCGCAAAATGGTCCAACATGCAACAACATCTCAACGGTGGAATCCCGGATCCGACCACGAATCTTTTTATGAACGTTAACGTGCGCGCAATCAGTTATCCGAAATACGAAATCTCGGAGGCCGCTGCTTGCCAGCTTATCTCCAGCAGAATTTGTAAGAATTGGCTCAGTGAATCAGAGTACAGCGTTCGAGGAGAGATTGTGAAGATCGCTGAGGACCGAGCCAAACAAACCGGTCGAGACATGTGGAACACTCTAGCGCCACAGATTCTGTCGGGCCTACGAGCAGATGTTGACATCAACGAGCTCGCAACGGATGTTGCCAAGAAAGAAATGTCGAAACCGCGTGAATACGTCAAGACACAGTTCTCCAGCGATCAGGCAGGCACTATTTACGCGCGGGTGAAACAACACGAAGTCAGCAGAGTAGCCTTGCTGCAAGACTCGATTAAAGCACTTTTCGTCGCCAACCTTGCCGAGAACAAAAATCTAAAAGTTGCAGAACTGTTCCTCGCCGGCATCCGAGAGGAGATCACTCGTTCGCTGAGCTATTGGAACCAATATGGAGTGCCCGCCATTAATGATCGAACTGCCTGGGCAGCGCATGTTGACACACGCATTTCGGAAATTGGTAGTCAAAGGAGATCTGTCCTGGTTTTCTCTCTCTTCCTTGCTGCTGACGCGCTTGAAGACGGCTTATCCGACCTGCTCTTGCGGCTTGAAATGTTCATTATGTCCAAAGCGCTAAATGAAGTCTTAGAGTACATCGAGGCGCAGCTGGTAGGACTTCTGAAGAGAATCAAGTATGTTCTCACAGCGGTACAGCAACTGAGCGAGGCCAGGCTTAAGATCTTGGTGAGCAGTCTGAACGATACCAGGGGGCCGATCCTCAAGGTTTCGCGACTTGCCGCTCAGGAGTTTACTAAGGAGATTGAGGCATTGGCCGACACGAATCCTGAGCTAAGAGACGACGACTACATTAAGCTGAACCGTGACGGGACAATGAGTGGTCTCTTCGCAGTAGGTTTGGAGGCCCAGAACAATGAGATCAAAGATATACTTGCCAAATTGAAAAACGCCAATCAGCCATTCCTTTTGCGCAGATTGGGGCCCGTCGACATTGTCCAAAGAGTATCGGATCGAGGCATGCTCACACTCGCAGCACAACGAGCGTCCGTAGCACACGATTTGTCTATTGCTACGACAGGCGAGTTAGTTACCGGTGCCGATATAGTTCCTGCATTCCTGAGCGCGAAAACACAAAACGACGCCAACAGGTTAAAGGTTGAGTTGGCCGCTGCTCAGCCAAATTTCCCTGGGTTTAGCGCCGTAGAATTGCCGCTGTTTGATCACATGGCGATTTTTCATCAGGAGGCTGCCGATATCATTCCAGAGAGATCACTGGAAGACGCAACGGACTTCATAGCCGCATATCAGGCAAGCATGCAAGTAAAGCCCGAGATTCTGAGTCCCTTTAGGCACTTGAAGCAAAAGACAATAACTCATCCACGAGCGAATGCGGTTCAGGCTGCGCAAGCGAAAGCTGCAGGAGAGGACCAATGAAGCTAGCAATCCTTCCCGAATTGCAGAAGAGCAACAACAAGCACGTCAATGGGGGATTACGCGTCGTCAATGTACTGCTTTTTGCCATGATTGTGATCGCTACGCTCATTGCGATCCTCGGTTATCGTAGAATCCATCATGCGCAGAACACAGTATTAGTTGCCGTTGATGACTCGATTCTAAGCAACGCGACGATGTTGGTGCCCAACTGGATCGTTGTGCCTGTAACTGTCAGTAACGAGTGCAAACTGCTGCTGCCCAACGGTACGAAGGTTCCTGCCACCATTGTGCGAACACAGGCTGTTAGCGGCGTGGATGTCGCGCTGCTCCGCGCTGAAGCGATCCCTCCAGAACTCCTTCTCAACGCGGCAACACTGACCGAGGATCAAACCGTTGCTGTGGACGACAGCGGCACCTTGTGGAAAGGGAGGCTCAGCAAGAGACCCGACGGTCTGTACGCGATCAGTGGCGATCGCCAATTGCCGGCCGGTCTGCCCGTAACTCTCGAATCGGATCACACCGCAGTCGTCGGTATCACCGCTGCAACTCCGACAGGCACGGCTGTTATCAGCATTGAACAGCTAAGGCAGTCATTCGCAGAGATGAAGTAGGGTCGGTGTGAATGGGAGTGAGGCCAACGACCTTTATTTACCTGGGCTCCACAACGGCACGGGTACAACCACGCGTCCGCCAATTGTTGTCCGACGCAACGCCAGGACCAGTAGGAATCAGCCACCTTGTGTCGCCACCAGGGAGAGCTGCTTATCGGGATTTTGCTGAGAATCTAGCCTCGGCGCAAACTCAAGGGAGGTTCGTCCAACTCGTCATCGATACGACTGATAGGGAAACCGAGGACACGCTGTTCCGCTACCTGGAGGAAGCCCAGCGTCTAACCACTCCGCCCGGCATTTTTGAGATTACGATGCTCTTTCATTCTGAAACACAGAAAGCTCACTACCAACTCCTATTTAAGAGATGGGCGGACAGGAAGCCACTGCCGATTGTGTGGGGCGTCACTGCGACGGATGAACAGGACAACACCCGTTTGCAGCCATTTGCACAACTCTTAGCTGCCCTGGCCCTTGCCGAGCACCCGAGCCGCATGGATGACTACGACTCCCTTTCGTCACTGCGAAAGTCGAGCAGCAAGTTCATTACTAACAAGATAGCGTGGTTCACGCTCCCCAGCCTCGATTGGACCGCTGCAACACTGCTCAAGAAAAGGGTCTGGCTCGTCGACTACAAAGGCGAAGCCCGTTATGACTTCATGAGCGACGTTGAAGAACTACTCTGGCAACACAATGTCGGACGCAACGAATTCGTCGGAGCACCGCATGCCGAATTCTCCGCACGTACTCGGTACTTGATTCTCAACTGCTTGCCCGCCTTGTATGCGATAGTAGTAGCAACCGCAGCTGATCCCAGTCAGGCCGTCAAAATCATGCGCGAAATCAGCGCCTCTTTAACGACGGGCCTGGGATCAAGAAACCTCGTAAGCTCCATTGCTTCCGAACTCATCAGAGACCTCACGCTCGAGATTGAGGTGGTCACAGCAGAGATCGAGACAAACGTGAAAAAACTAGACCACTTGGCCTCCGCATCAACTCCATTAGGGCAATGGATAAACGGCTGTGGAACGGCACTTACGGACGTTGCAACTGCGCTGCATTATCCAGCATGGTCGCCACTGTCCTTGGTGGAATCGCCACAGTACGCCGCCCTCTACCGGCACGGTCAAACTGACTGGCTCNNATCGCGCTCTCTTGTTGCAGTCATTTGTCCGATGGAAAGGTGACCAAGCCGAGCTGCTCGGGACAAGTTTCGAGAACTGCAAGCGTACACTGCAGTTCCTGCCGCTCGAACTCAGTACTAACTGGAACGAAGAGCTCTGGCCTTTGCAAAAGAACATAGCCATCATCGCTCAGCAGGAGACCTCTCTCTAATGAACGTCCTCGTTTGCTTACTGTGCCTCGGTGGCGCCATCGCCGCTGTCTTATTGGTCAACGCACGATCATACATCGGGTTTCGTAACGGCCTCACGCGGCTGAAAAACCTAGTGAATGACCAATTGACTCCAAACGAGCTCTCCACAAGCGTGCAAGGTCTGCCAGGAATTTTTGTCGGCAGTAGCCAGATGGAGAGAGCCGGACGTGGTGCGCTTACGGGGGTAAAGGACGCCCACGCGCAGGGTCTACTACAAGACTACGACATCGATGCTGCCATTAGACGGGTTCACACTGCGGGCACCCAACGTGCTGCATTTGCGCGCGCACTGGCAGGAATCGTGATCATCCTCGGGCTCCTCGTCACACTCTTCAATCTTCGCGTCTCAGTCAGCAACTTGGAAAGCGTATTCGAAAACATGCGGACCAAAACAAGCGTGGCCGTCCCACCCCTAGGAGCGCCACCGGTTACGAATGATGATTCACTTAACACAGACGCCCTCCAAAACGCTATGGCAGGGATTGCAAGCTCAGCCACACTTGCCTTTGGATGGAGTGCCGCATTCATCTCCATCGCGTGCGGACTGCTTCTGGGTTCTTTTGGGTGGACATTGCTCATCACACCCAACTATTCGCGCTTTGATGAAACGGTCCATACGCTTTATCTACGACTCCTTCCAAAACACGACGATCAGGCCCAATTGTTCGGCAATCTCGCACAGGCCGTTCAGAGTCTCGAGAAGCTCTCCGAAACCTTTGAACAGACCAACATTAGCCTGAAACAGATCGGCGGGTTTGGCGAACGATTCGAAGCAGCAGCCCACGAAATTGCTGAAGCCGTCGCAAAAGTACCTGCTGGTATGCGCGAATCAGTTGCGGACATGAGCGGCAGCCTCGCACGCGAAATCGCGCAGGAACTGGCACATTACATCGAACACATCAAAGGCATCCTGGCCATCTATGGCGACCAGCAAGTACTCCTCACCACGATTGTGAAGGCTATGTCCAACATGGAAGATGATTGGCACCGCTCCAGCGAAGCACTCGCAGACCTCGGCAAAATTCCCGAAAGCATTACGGGATTACAAGCCGCCATTGGTCTCTACACCGCTGACACTGCCAAGCTAAACACCAGCGTGTCGGAGCTGGATCAAAAAGTACAAGCACTCCCGATCCAGGACCTCTCAAGCGCTGCACATGATATGCGTGCATTAGCTGACAACCTTGCCCCACTCGTGGGGTCGGTGCAAGACGTCACAGGGCGGATGAAAGAACTAGTCGCGGGCATTGTCACGGAATCACAGCGCGAAGCGCGCGATTACATCCTTGCGAGCCTGACAGAGATGAATATAAAAATGACTACAGCACTGCAAGGAGGGCTGCAAACACTCAGCGATGAGCAGAAAACCACGCTGACTAACCTTACTGCTAACGCACAGTTCGTCGCCACGGCCATCGCGGGCCTTGGCGGTGGTAAAACCCTGTTGGATCTTGCGGCACAGTTGCAGAGATTAACGGACGAACTGGCTAGAGTTCCTAAGCTCCCCGGGTTCCTCATAAGAGCATCGGCTAACAGGAGTGTGCGATGAATGATGGCAACACCGACGAGAATGTGGGCTGGCCTAGTTATGTCGACTTCCTCTCCACTTTCATCTTCTTACTCATCCTGTTCATCGGATGCCTCGTTTTCCAGGTATCGGGAGTGATTGAACAGCACAAAAAGAAGAAGACGCTGGACGATATTTCGAAGGACATTGGTGGAGCAGGAATCCCGAATTATGTGCGACAAAACAAGATCATCATTCCCTTGGCTGAGCAAGTGAATTTCGCACCCGGCAAGTCTTTCCTTGATGCCATCGCGCAAGATCATCTCACAAGAGTAGGGCACCAAATCGCACTAGCATGCGCCGATCCGAGAATCCACTGTAAACGTGTCATGGTGGAAGGACATGCCGACAATGTCCCCGTTAAGAGGGATCCACAGTTTGGAAATTTGCGACTATCTGCCGACCGCGCCTTGGAGGTGCTGCGGTTCTTCTATGTCTGCGGCACGTGTGGCTACGGGCCGGAAATTCGGTCACGACTTATTCTGTCAGGCGAAGGTGATATTGCGGCACAGAACCTCGTAGGAGGCAGCCAACAAGATCGCCGTGTTGATGTAATTCTCGATTTTGGCAGTGAACATGATCATTAACCCCCTCCGTTGGCTTGACCGTTGGAAGCTGCGCAAGCGCGCCAAGATAATAGCGCTGCCGGCATTCAACGCGGTGCAGTCACAACTGCGGACTGCGCGGCTCCTCCAGTCCCAAGAAAAGATGGACTACTTGCGCAATGAACTCACATCCTTGGTCAGCGATCTGCGCAAGACAGATCAACAAATCCAAAGCGCATGGACTGACAAGGCACTCGCGAAGAATGGGATTCAACAACTCGAGCGATTCGTTAACCAAGGATCGGAGGAGGTAACCAGGACGTCAGGGCTCATACAAAACCAAGACAAAGTACGCGAGCGGATCAAAAACTCGGACGCTATACTCGCAGAGATGTACGCGACAAAGCAGCATCTCTCATTTCAGGGCACAAAACGGCATCGCGACACTCTCGCTAGGATTAAGAGCATCAAAAAGGACCTCGCTGGCATAAAACGACAACACGAGTTCTATCGCACTTTACAAGTATTCGAAGCAGAAGTAGACACACACCACGAGTGGCTCCGTACGCTAGAATCGACAGAAACCCAGATTGCGCAACTCAACAGTAACCTGGAATCATGGGTCTCATCGACCACGTGGACCACAACCAAGATTGCTGAGGAAGCCATCGAACGCGCTCGCGCCAACCTAGACGCAGCTCGCTCATCCTGGGAGACGGCGAACCCAATCAGAACAGCAGACCGTATTCAAGACGCAGCCAGGAACTTTGCGGTAGCGCGCGAAGCTTGCGACAGAACGCTCAACAACGCACGAGAGGAAGCGACCATGTGGCGGGACTTCTTTCGCGCGCCACGATCCTATCCCGCCATGCAAGAGTCCTTCGCAACATTCCCTCCTGAATTGCAGTCGGTAGACCTACAACGATGGACCGATTTCCGGCTGCAGAATGAACGTGAAATCCACGACGCGGTCCTCGCCGTTGCGCATATTGCCGGTACAGTACCGTTTCGTACAGTGCCACCCCTGAACATCAATGAAGACATTAAGGAATTTGCCCAGAAAGTCCTGCGAGACCTTAGTGTCGCTGTGGCCGAACTAGGGAAACGACACCGCAAAAGACGGCGAAAAAGTTGATCACCTGACGCAGCGAGATTCTAGCGCAAGCTTAAGAGGTTCATGGCTGCTCGAGCTAGATCATCGAGATTTCGATTCGCGACTCCAATCGCATCCTAGCGTTGAATACGAACAACGAAATACAAGCTGCCAAATTGCCAATTACGTCTCCAGCGCGCCAATCAAGTCCGTGATCTTCGCCACTCGATGTTCCACACACCAGCGCCGGACTCCGTCCACAATTTTTTCTGTGGCGCAGGGGTCCCAGAAATTTGCGGTGCCGACTTCGACCGCTGCGGCGCCGGCCAGCATGAACTCGATCACATCTTCTGCCGTGGTGATGCCGCCCAGACCGATTACGGGAATGTCCACGGCGTGGGCGGCCTCGTAGACCATGCGTAGCGCGATGGGCTTGATGGCTGGGCCGCTCAGTCCGGCAGTGATGTTGGAGATGCGCGGCTTGCGTTTTTCTGCGTCGATGGCCATGGCGACGAAAGTGTTGACCAGGGAGATGGCGTCCGCTCCGGCGTTTTCCGCGGACTTGGCCATGGCCGGAATGCTGGTCACGTTCGGCGAAAGCTTTACGATCAGCGGACGGCGCGACGCTCCTTTACAACTGGCCACCAATTGTTCCAACAGGGCGCGGTCGGTGCCAAAAGTGATTCCGCCGTGCCGGGTGTTGGGGCACGAAACGTTTAACTCGTAAGCCGCAATGCCTTCGGCTTCATTCAGAATGCGGATCGTGGCTTCATAATCCTCGGGCGTGTAGCCGAAGACGTTGCAGATCACTACGACGTTCTTCTTTTTCGCCAGCTTGGGCAGTTTTTCGTCGATGAAAGCCTGCGCGCCTACGTTTTGCAGGCCAATGGAATTCAGCATGCCGGCCGCTGTTTCAAACAGGCGCGGCGGCGGATTGCCGACCATCGGCTCGCGCGACAGTCCTTTGGTGACCAGTCCGCCCAGTTTTTCCAGCGAGACGATGTCTTCAAACTCCACGCCGTAGCCGAATGTTCCACTGGCGGCAATGATCGGGTTCTTAAAAGTGATCCCGGCAAAACTGACGCTGAGATCAGGCTTGCGCGGAACAAAAGGTTCTTTAGGCGGCTTGGCCATGGAGTTTTAGTGTAACTCCTCCTAAGTCCCGAGCGTAGCGAAGGATCCCTACAGCTACAAGGAACGTTGGCCGCGAATGAACGCGAAAAGGACGCGAATCAACTCGGGAAATCCAGATTTGTGTTCATTCGCGTGAATTCGCGGCTAAAGGAGGCTTGGTGGTTATAGGGATCCCTCGCTTTGCTCGGGATTTCCGAAGAAACCCGGGAACTTTTTCCCCACTTGCGACATTACAAGGATATGCATGAGACTCCAGAAAGCTTCCGGAAGGGCAGAAAGAGATGCGCGCAGGAATGAATGATGAACAGCGATGAAGCCTTGATGCTGGAATTCCAGCGCGGATCACGTGCCGCGTTTGAGGAATTATTTGCGCGCTATCGCGGGCCGCTCTTCGGGTTTTTCCGCCGGCGGCTGCACGACGATGCCGCGCGTGCCGAAGACCTGGCGCAAGAGACGTTTCTCGCTGTGGTGCGGGCCGTCGAGCGCTATGAGCCGCGCGCGCTGGTGCGGACGTATCTGTACGGCATCGCGCTGAAACTGGTGGCAGCGGAGCGACGAAAACCGGGCAATGCGGCGTTGAGTAGTCGAGATGCCATTGCCAATTCCGACGACGATCCTGATTCCGATCGGGAACTAGTGGCACCAACCAACGCCGCGCCGGAAGAAGCGTTGTGGGTCCGGCAAGCTCTGGGACGTCTGGACGCGCAGGAGCGAGAAATCCTGATGCTGCGCGAGTACGAGCAACTGAGTTATGCGGAAATCGCCGAGTTGCTGCGGCTTCCGGTGAATACAGTCCGGTCGAGGTTGTTCCGGGCGCGAATGGCGCTGAAGAGCTTTCTGGAACCGGAAAAGAAATCGCGGAGAACGGCGGGCAGCGGAAAAGCAAGGCTAGTAGAAGATGAACACGAGGACGGGCAATGAGCAAAGCAAATCATTTCATCGAACCAGAAGAGCTGATGGCCTATCTGGACGGCGAGCTGTCCATAGACCGCGCTGCCACCGCTGCCGAGCATCTGGAGAGGTGTCGCGAGTGCCAGAGCCTAGCTGCGAGTCTGCGCGGGGTTTCGCATAGCATGATGGCCTGGGAGATTGAGGCGCCGGAGATCGAGATTGCGCCCGCTGTTGCTGCTGAATTTCGCCTGAGAGAGACGAAGGGAGAGTTGAGAGAGTCTGACGGGCCAGCATGGCGAAGTCTTTTCACTCTGCGGCGGATGATGTTGGCCGGCGGCCTTGCTGTGGCGGCGTTGCTGCTTTTTGCGATTTCAATCCCAAACTTGCTTAGGAGCCGCGTGCCGGCAGAGCAGGCTGCGCGGATGGCGACGGAGCGAGAACGAGCCTTGGCCCAATCTCGCCCTGCGGGAGATTCCGTCAATGGAAACCTCCAGAACAAAGACAGCAGCGTGGGCGGCCCTGGGCTCTTCGTGAGCGATTCAAAGTTTGTTGATTCTTACGTAAAGACCACTGATTCTTTCGGCCCCGAGTATGGCCGTAATGCTGGCCATGTGACGAACATTATCACCAAATCCGGCACCAACACAGTACACGGTCAAATGGCAGCTACCACCACTGTCCCCACTGGCCCCATGATTATTCACACCGCGCAGATCACTTTGTCTACCAAAGATTTCGAGAAGACGCGCGCTGGCGTAGAAGACACTCTCAAACGTCATAACGGTTATGTTGGACAGATGAACGTTACCACGCCCACGGGTGGAGCGCGGACGCTGAACGCCACGTTGCGTGTTCCGGCCAGCCAGTTGGAGAGCACGCTGGCAGAGCTAAAAACGCTGGGCCGTGTGGAAGCGGAGTCGCAGGGCGGAGAAGAAGTCACGCAGCGCTACGTGGACCTGGAAGCGCGGCTGGCCAATGCGCGCAACAGCGAAGTGCGCCTCACGCAGATTCTGCAGCGCGCAGGCAAACTCTCTGATGTGCTGGCTGTGGAAGAGCAGATCGAGACCGTGCGCGGCGAGATCGAGCAGATGCAGGCGGAGAAGAAGACGCTCTCTAATCAAATTGATTTCGCCACGCTCACCGCCACGGTGACGGAAGTCTACAAAGAGCAGCTTCAGGTTGTGCCCAATGCAACGTCGACGCGCTTCCGCAATGCTGCCGTCGAAGGCTATCGCACCATGGTGGACGGCATCGTGAGTTTGTTGCTGTTCCTGATCTCGGTTGCGCCCACCTTGTTGCTGTGGACAGCGATTCTGTTCTTCCCGGTACGCTGGGCGTGGCGGAAATTGTGGAAGAAGATCGGCGAGGTCAAGCCCGAGCTTACCGCGGATTCACGTGGATGACCGCGGATCGAAATGCTTTCACGGCGTAGAGACGCGGCACTGCCGCGTCTGATTGGTCGCGCATGTGAATTGTGTGCCGACGCGACGATTCTCCCAGGCTCCGAGAGAGATGTGGCATGCCACGTCTTTCCGCCGTTATCTTTTTCAATCCGCGCTCATCTGCGTAATCCGCGGCAAGGTTTTGCCGTCACACTGGGTGCCTCAGCCAAACCTGCCACACGAACAATCCCAGATAGCTGATGGCCAGTGCTACAAATAAAGAGGTCAAGAGAATGTGTCCGACAGCGAACATTTTTCCCTTTGGCCAGTCGGCGCTGGAGAAGTAGAACGCATCCAACCCAATCCGGTAGGTCCAGTAGCAGCCGATATACAAGGCAATTCCCATCGCCGCGCGGTCACCGCGGAGCAACTCTGCGTGCAACGCCAGTGTCAGCGTGCCAAACGCAATCACCGTCACCACGGTCGCGCCGCTTTGCGCCCACAACAGTTTGCGGTTGAAGGGCATGAGCTTGGGCAGATCTTCCTTCCAGCGCAGCCGGGACGGGACTTGAAAGCTCGCAAACAGAATCACGAAATGTCCGGCGCCGGCCAGCCAGAGAGCGATGTCAAAGAGCCGTGGTACGAGTGTGTTGGTCATAACGCGCGGATCGCCTTCATGAAGGGAACTATGACTCGCGTAACAAATGCGGGATGAAACAACAGAAACGCCGGGCCAGCCGTACACGCAGCCATGAACAACCAGCCGCGCCATCCACGCCGCAGGCCGAGCTTCTTGCCGAAGGCTGTCCGCTCCAGCGCCACTCCTGCGCCTTGCAGAAGGAAGTAAGCGGTCGGGAGACCATAGCCCGCGCGCGCAGGGATCGAGATCAACAGGTCGTGGACCAATCCGGATACCGCAAACACCAGCCAACCTGCGATGAATGTCCCAAGTCTCCTGTGCAGCGGAGCAAAGATCCCATCATGCGCGAGCTGATGGAATCCCAGGTTCCAGCGCTTCCCCCAAAACTCGCTCAGTGAAGTTGAGCGCAAAGGCGCAGCCATGATCGCCGGGGCATCCACGCCGCAGGTCTGCCAAAACAATGCCAACACTTGGAAGATGCCAAAGTGCAGCAAGAAGATTGCGCCGAGCATCCCGGTCCATCCGCGCAGCAAAGGATGGCTTGCAGGAACAGATCGCGCGGCGCCCCAGAGAAGTACAGCGCCAAGAGAAGTCTCCAGGCCGGCGATGAACCAGGCACGCAAGCGAGGCGGTGGGACGCGAACGTTGGTATCTAAGAAAGTCTCCGCATCCATTCCTGGCCAGGCCAGCAGGTAGGCGGAAGAGCGCCATGGCGGATGAGCGGCCCGGTTGCGAACTCTCCACCAGGTCAGCCACTTGCAGGCTGCGTAGATCGCAAGTGCCAGAGTCCACATGAAGGCCCATGGGGGCAGAAGAGTCCTTGTGGCCGCAGCACACAGCGGGAGCACCAGCAAAGGTAGCCAGCCGATGGAGCGAGGGAGTCGTATTGCGGCGATTGGCTGGGACCCGGCTGTTGCTTGGCGGAGCATGAGGGTTTTCTTTGCAAACTGAACATGTTCAAAATAACACTGCTGGCCTCCATTGTCAAGCTAATAATTGAACGCGTTCAGTAGACTGCTTGCCGCGAAGAACCCTGGCTGCGAATCAACCCGGAATCCGGATTCGTGTTCATTCGCGGCCAACGCCTTTTCGTGAGGATAGGGATCCCTCGCTACGCTCGGGACTTCGGAAAAGAGTCCACCTTCCTGTAATCTAGTAGCAATGTTCGATATCACTCACTGGCTTTATCTGGTTGCCGCAACGCCGGTGCGTCGGCCTACGACTACGCTCAGCCTGCTGCGGCACATTGGCGGGATTGGGCTGGTGCCGCTGGCCATTCTGGATGCTTCGATCGTTCCCACATTCGGCAGTCTTGATTTATTCACGGCCTACCTGTCCGCGCGCACGCCTGCGTTTTGGTACTACTACGCACTCATGAGTACGATCGGAGCGGTGATCGGCGCGTGGCTGATGTATCGCTTGGGAAAGAAGATGGGCGAAGCGTGGATGGAGAAGAAGATCGGCCATAAGCGCTTCAAGCGGGTGGGTGATGCGATTCATCACCGCGGCTTTGGCGCCATCTTTGTGTCCTGCATTGCGCCCCCGCCTTTTCCTACTTCGTGGTTTTTTGTCGGAGCGGGCGCGTTCGCGATCGGACAAAAGAAGTTTCTGGCCGCGGTGCTGTCCGGCCGGACGCTGCGCTACGGGCTGCTGACCTGGGTGGCCGCCCGCTACGGACGCCACTTCCTGCAAGTTTTGCGGCATCCGTGGCACTACGTGGTGATTTCGCTGATCATCTCGGCGTCGTTGATTGCTGGGGTGTATCTTTTTTCTGGGAAGCTGACGGGGAAAGCTGAGAGCGCTACCGCGGACCAACGCGGATGATCTCGGATGATCGCGGATCAACAAAGGTCGCCAGCGTAGAGACGTGGCACTGCCACGTCTCAATCTCGAACCGTCCAAGAATCTCGTAGCTTGCCGAATCTTAAGACCTGACAATCGTGGCCGCAAGAACTGTGTCCGTGCGAAGAGTGAGACGTGGCAGTGCCACGTCTCTACCTCGCGATCCTTCCGATCCGCGATCATCCGCGTTGATCCGCGTTGATCCGCGGCAAGCCCTTTCTGTTAAATTAAATAGATTCATGCTTGACCTAGCTTATGTCCGGGAGAACCTTCCGCAGATTGAAGAGATGCTGCGGCGCCGGGGTATGGATCCGGCTGAAGTCCTTGGTGGATTTCGCGTGGTGGACGAGCGTCGCCGCAGACTTATCACCGAGTCGGAAACACTGAAGGCGCAACGCAATCGTGCGTCTGAAGAAATTGCCAAACTGAAGAAGTCCGGACAGGACGCCAGCGTTCAAGTCGAGCAGACCAAAGGTCTGCGCGAGCAGGGTGACGCGCTGGAAAAACAGGCTGCGGAAATCGATCAGGAACTACGGACCATGCTGGCCGGCATCCCTAACATGCCGCACGAGTCTGTACCTGTCGGCAAGTCGGCGGAAGATAATGAGGAGGTCCGGCGCTGGGGCGCGCCGCCGCAATTCAGCTTTACTCCCAAGCCGCACTGGGAATTGGGAGAAGAACTGGGCGTGCTCGACATGGAGCGCGCGGCCAAACTTTCCGGAGCGCGTTTCGCCGTCTACTGGGACATGGGCGCAAAACTGGAACGCGCGCTGGCCAACTTCATGCTCGATCTTCACACGACGGAACATGGATACACCGAAGTCTTGCCACCATACATGGTGAACTCAGCATCGCTGTATGGCACCGGGCAGCTTCCTAAATTCTCTCAGGAATTGTTCAAGTGCGTGGACCACGATTTGTGGCTCGTCCCCACGGCTGAAGTCCCACTCACGAACTTGTATCGTGACGAGACTATTGACGCGGCGCGCTTGCCGCTGTCGGTCACCGCGTATACACCATGCTTCCGCAGTGAGGCCGGATCATACGGCAAAGACGTGCGGGGTATTATTCGCCAGCACCAGTTTCAAAAAGTTGAGCTGGTCAAGTTCGCGCGTCCGCAGGAATCGTACGAGCAGCTGGAGCAGCTTACTCACCACGCTGAAACTATTTTGCAGAAGCTGGGATTGCACTATCGCGTAATGGCTTTGTGCACCGCCGATCTCGGACCCAGTTCCGCGAAAACCTACGATCTGGAAGTGTGGTTGCCGGGGCAGCGACTCTATCGCGAAATTTCTTCGTGCTCGAACTTCGAAGCGTTCCAGGCACGGCGCGCGAATGTGCGCTGGCGTCCCGAAGGCAGCAAGAAAACGGAGTTCGTACACACGCTGAACGGCAGCGCTCTGGCCATCGGACGCACCTGGCTGGCGGTGCTGGAAAATTATCAGCAAGCCGACGGCAGCGTAGTGGTGCCGGAGGTGCTGCGTCGGTATATGGGCGTGGAGCGGATTGTGAAAACGGCAATTAGCAAATAGCAATTAGCAATTGGCCAAAGCGTTACACCGTAGAGAACGCAGAGGCCGCAGAGAGTGAATCCGAAAGATGGACGAAAGTAATTCTGCAAATCGCATCATCTCAAGCGATTTGGTTTTGTGTTTTCTCCGCTCTGCGTACTCTGCGCCCTCTGCGGTAAGACGCCCCGGCTTCGGTTTGGCTAATTGCCAAATTGCTAATTGCCATTTGCTAAACTAGACGTATGTCCAGTGCCTGGCGCACCGTGAAGAGTTATTTTCTCTGGACCTATGACCGCGGTAGTTTTCACTACGATGTCATGGTCACGCTGATCCTCGTGTTCATCTTTGTGACCCCGCGCTTCGTCAATTTCAAGGACAAACCCACGGCGGACCCGCGGCATCCTAATGGGGTCATGGTGACTCCGAACGGAAGCCAGGGCTTCATTTACCAGGCGGACGCAGTGGATGTGGACGCGCAGGATGACGCCATGGTCCGCACAAATTTCTTGCGCCTGATCAAGCCCATGGCCGGTCCGGTGACCATTGACCGGCTGGAGCCGTTGCGCGATAGCGGCGGACACATCGTGGCGTATCGTGCCTGGGTGCATCGGCCGTGAAAAAAGCAGTCAGCAGTCAGCCCTGAACTGAGTTGTGCGATTTACCGCAAAGGACGCCACGGACGCGAAGAGAATCAGAAGTAGATCAGAGGATTCCCGTGCCCCTTTGCGTCCTTTACGGGTAAATGAATTGGACCTCAGTCAATCGACGAGGCTGGGCGAACGGCAATGTTCAGGGGCTCAAATGCTGAGTGCTGACGGCTGAATGCTGAAAGAAACTTTGAAATTGAAACCGAGTGAGCGAGTGAAAATGATCAAGACTAATTATTTTGTGATGACCCTGATGCTGGCCGCCACGTTGAGTCTGGCGCCGGCGAGCACACCTTCTCGCGCCGGTTCTCCGCAGGACGATCTGAAGGTTGTGCTCGACAAGATGAACGCCAGGGCGTCTGGTTTTGCAAAGGCGAAGGCTGATTTTGAGTGGGTCGTGTACACGGCCGTGGTGAAGCAGAGTGACATTCAGACGGGCCAGATCTATTATCGCCGCGGACGTAACGGGCCAGACTCCGACGCCATCGCGATCAGAGTTGTGTCTCCGGCGCAAAAGCATATCGTGGTGGCCGATGGCAAATTCAAGATGTACGAACCGAAGCTGGACCAAAACACGGAACGCGCTCTGGGCAAAGATCGAGCGGAGTACGAGCAGGCCATGCGCCTGGGGTTTGGCAGCCGCGGCAGTGAACTCCTGGCATCCTTCGAAGTGAAACTGCTGGGCTGGGAGACGGTGGACGGTGTGAACACCGCCAAGCTTGAACTGATTCCGACTGTACCGAGTTACCAGAAGGCATTTCAGAAAGTATTTTTTTGGATCGATACCGATCGCGACATCGCATTGAAGCAGCAGTTCTTCCAGGCATCGGGCGATTATCGCCTGGTCCACAATACCAACATCGACCTGAAGAGCACTCCGCCGAACGACGCGTTTGCCATAGAACACGGACACAATAAGGTAGTAATCCACTAGTCGCCGCTGGGGATTGAATTCCCCGGCCCTGGGCGCTCCGCTCTCGTAAGTAAAGAAAAGTAAAGTATATGGACACCCTTTCAGGTCTACAAAAATTGGAATAAATCCCTTTCGCAAAATACAGAACTTGGAATTGCCGACGCCGCAGGAATCCCCTAAACCATTGATTTTATTGAATTAATCAGTAGGGAACGATACTTGCTAATGATATGCACAGGCAAATGTATAGGGGTTCGCTTTTTGCCGCATTTTTTCAAAAACTAGATGACATGGAGATGCAAACGATGAATCGCAAACTGCGCAGCGTATTATTCGTGACCGCGCTTTCCTTGACGTTAATCGCATGGTGCGTTCCGTCCCTGGGTCAGGTGCTGAAAGGTTCCATTTCAGGCACCGTGCTAGATCCTCAGGGCGCGGTTGTAGCCGGCGCGGCTGTAACGGCAAAGAGCCTGGAAACGGGCACCGTCTTCACCACCACCACTGATAGCTCCGGAGGTTTCCGGATCAACCTGGTGCCTACCGGGAGTTACAACGTTGACATCAAGATGCAGGGCTTCAAGACCGCCCAAAGCAAGGCATTGGCCGTCAACGCCGGTTCAGATGCCAGCATCGGCAAGATCCGCATGGTGGTAGGCGCAGTTGATACTACCCTGGAAGTGACTGGTACGGCGGCCCCGCTGGTTGAGACCACGCAGGCGCAGATCAGCAGCACTTTCAGCGGCACCGAATTGAACTCCTTTGCCGGCATTCAGGAAAACGAAGGTCTCGACCGGCTGGCCCTGTTTGTTCCCGGCGTGGTGAACACGCGCGATCAGACGTTCTCCAACTCCAACGGCGTTGGCTTCTCCAGTAACGGCCTTCGCGGCCGCAACAACGACCAGGAAATTGACGGACAGAACAATAATGACAACAGTGTCGGCGGCCCCGGCCTGTTCCTGTCCAACACCGAGTTTGTCGGGCAGTATGTAATCATCACCAACAACTTCGGTCCGGAATACGGACGCAATGCCGGCTCCGTGGTCAACGTGATCACCAAGTCCGGCACGAACAACTGGCACGGTGTGGTTTTCGGGCAGGACGCCAGCAACTTCCTCCAGGCCTTGAGCAACGCGCAGAAACAGCCCCCGGCCTTGACCGGTCCTCCGCGCAGCAACGAAGAGTTTTCCGGCGGCGCGATTGGCGGTCCGGTGATCAAGAACAAAGACTTCATCTTCGGCGGCTTCGACAGCGACCTTTTCTCAGGTAACAGCGTTTTCGTCGGCGGAAACCCCACGCCCACGCCAGCCGGTCTGGCAACGCTGGCGGCTTGCCCCTCGGTGAATGCCAAGGACCTGAACATCCTCAACCAGTTTGGCGCCTACGCGTTCAAATTTGGCAACCCTACGCCCGCGCACACCTTCAACACAACGCTGGGCGGTTGCGCCAACGTGCAGGAAGGTACAGTCAATCGCACACTTGCGACTCCGTTCCATGGTTTCGACTTTGTGTTGCGGAACGACATCAATCTGAAGAGCGACAGCATCACAGCCCGCTATCTGTTCAACCGCGGCAACAGCTTCAACAACGGCGACAACCCGTCCGGCGGCTGGTTTTACAACGTTCCCGCACTGAGCCAGGCCATGCTCGTCAGCTGGACGCACACTCTTTCATCGCACATGGTCAATGAGTTCCGCGTCAGCTTCAGCCGCATTAACGTCGACTTTGGCGGCGGCCTCAATCCTCTGGAGCCCCCGAGTGGCGGTCTCCCCCTTGCGTTTACCAACATCAGCTTCCAGAACCCGGGAGCCGGCGGCTTCGATCTGGGCATTGGCCCGGCGACCAACCTGCCGCAAGGCCGCATCGTGAATACCTGGCAGGCGCAAGACAACTGGAACTGGGTGCTGGGCAAGCATACTCTGAAGGCCGGTGTGAACTGGACCTACCAGCGTTCTCCCAACATCTTCCTGCCGGTCCTTAACGGGCAGTTCCGGTATAGCACCCTGAGTTCTTTCCTGGCCAACAGCAGCGCTACTCCGAACCGTGTACAGATCGCGAGTGGCAACCCGAGTCTTGATTTCCGCGAGAAGGACACCTTCTTGTACTTCGGCGACGACTGGAAACTCGGCTCGAACCTGACCCTGAACCTGGGAATCACCTGGACCTATTACGGCCAGCCGGCCAATCTGTTCAACCAGATCACTACGGCGCGCGAATCCAATGCCGCAACCGCGTTGTGGCTGCAGACTCTGCCGCTTTCCGTACGCACCGAACCCCTGGTTCCGTCCATCAAGAACAGCTTCGGACCCAGCATCGGATTTGCCTGGCAGCCCCAGTGGGGCGGTTTCATCACCGGCCATGGCAAGACGACCGTCCGCGGCGGCTATCGCCTGCTGTATGATCCGCCGTATTACAACATTTTCGTCAACATCTCCTCCTCGGCGCCTGAGGTCTTCCTGCAGAGTATCACCCAGGCAAGTTGCGGTGGCTGCCTGAACTCGGGCACGATACCTGCCAACCCCAGCGGCCCCAATGTGCGCGCGGCATTGGCCGGATTTATCACCAAGAACACGTTCGATCCTCGGACGTTCAACGAGACCACGGTTACTCCGACCTTTGGTCCGGACAAGGTCAATACCTGGAGCCTGGGTTTTGAGCGCGAACTCACCAAGAACGCCGCGTTCGAAGCTCGCTACGTGGGCAACCATGCCTGGAACCTCTACCAGACCAACGACGCGAATCCGTTCTCCGCTGGTCAGAAAGCCAACGGACTGCTGCCTGCCAGCACGCCTTCCTGCGCAGTAACCGCGCAGTCGGGGCCCGGGGCGGGAACTGACCTAGGCCGTCTGGTTTGTGGCCCGGGCGTGGGACGCGTCCGCGCGAACACTGCCTTCTCTGACTACAACGCTTTGCAGACAGAGTTCCGTGCCACCAACCTGTTCAAGCAAATGACCGTGCGGGCCGGCTATACCTGGTCCAAGGCCCTGGACAACGTCAGCGAAATCTTCAGCACTTTTGGCGCTGGAAACTCGGTTGCGTTTGCCCAGAACCCCTTCGCCACGGGCGGAGCTGAGCGCTCGAACTCTGGCTTGAGCGTTCCCAACACGTTCACGTTTATCGTGGTGGAACAGTTGCCGTTCTTCAAACAGCAGCATGGTTTGGCAGGTCACGTACTGGGCGGCTGGACGATCTCTGCCGACTATGTGCTGGCATCCGGTCAGCCGTACACGCCAATCCAGGTCTTCGAAGCTGGCGCGTTTACTAATTTCAACAACCCGTATGACCAGGCCTTTGTGAACGCTTTCGGTGGCGGCGTTGAATTTGCCCGGCCGTTCCTGGGAACCCTCAGCGCCCCGGCGAACCAGGTCGGTATCTTTGCGGGAGACGCGTGTAATATCTTCGGCTTGGGCTGCGCATTATTACCCACGACGTTGCTCAGCGAAAATGCCGCTGAAGGCCAGGGCACTGTGGTGACCGTCAGCAAGAGCCAGGTCCGCTACATCACCAATTCGGCAACTGCCCAAACGGTCTTTGGCACGCCGTTTGGCAATGCGGCCCGCAACCTGAGCAGGGACGCGAGATCCAACCTGCTCAACGCAACCATCTACAAAAACATCAGACTTGGGGAAAAGGCCAACTTGGTCCTGAACCTCACGGCAAACAATGCGTTGAACCACTTTAACTTCAACAGCGTAGATCCCTTCTTGCTGGATGTTGGTGATAACAGGTTCGGTGACGACTTCGGCGTTCCTTCGCACTCCGATGCCGCGGGTCGCCGCGTCTGGGTTGGAGNNCCCCGCCGATGCAAATCGGCGGGCTTTTATTTGTGCGTCCGAACAGGGCACGCTCATGGCGGAGGTGAAAGTCCTCTACTCGCCTGACATGGGGAAGAGTGTGCCGAGCGGAACAGGTGTATCTTGTAGTGACTGAGAATCTGAAGAAAACGAAGGAACGAAACGGTGGCTCGAATACCGCACGAAAGTGGATGGGAAACGGTCCCTCAATAGCGGTTGTACTTACAAAATCCAAAAAAGCTCGGCTGTTTTCCTCCTGTTTCTAGAGCGATAGTTGAGATTGCTTTAAAAATCCACAGTACTAATGCATATACAATATCCCGAATTTAGAATTAATGGGCCGCGCATATCCAAAATCAAGTATTGTTAAGAGCAGTAGAAATTATTTAATCTATTTAGAATCAATTATTTACATCAATAAAGACATTGGAACGCAACGTGCACCACTGAGAGCATAGCGTACAGGGGAACAGGGAAACAGCTCCAAAAGGATCAAGTGCCCGGCCTTCGTCCGCTACTTCAAAACCAACCAAAATGGAGAACAAAGAATGAGCCGAAAAGCATACTTTACGATGTTCGTCATCGTTATCCTGGCTTTGGCTTGGTGCATTCCGTCTCTGGGGCAGGTGGTCAAGGGCTCGATTTCGGGCACAGTGGTTGACCCTCAGGGCGCGGTTGTATCCGGCGCACAGGTAAAGGCGACGAACTTGGAAACAGGGGTGGTAACTACCACCACGAGCGACAGCGCCGGATTCTTCCGGATCAACCTGCTGCCTGCCGGTACTTACAATGTTGACATCACCGCACAGAGCTTCAAAACGTCACAAAGCAAGGGCGTAGTTGTTGGCACTGGCGGAGACAGCCCTATCGGCAAAATCAGCATGGCTGTGGGCGACAAGGGCATCGTAGTGGACGTGGTTGCGGTAGCGCCTCTGATTGAGACCAGTCAGTCGCAGATCAGCAGCACGTTCACCGGCGAGACCCTCAGCACGTTTGCCGGCATTCAGGAGAACCAGGGCCTGGACCGTCTGGCACTGTTTGTGCCGGGCGTGCAAGCCACCCGTAGCGACAACTTCTCCAACACCAACGGCGGAGGCTTCTCCAGTAACGGCCTGCGTGGCCGTAACAATGACCAGGAAATTGATGGTCAGAACAACAACGACAACAGTGTCGGCGGACCGGCGCTTTTCGTGAGCGATTCCAACTTCGTGGGACAGTATGTGATTATCACCAACAACTTTGGTCCGGAATACGGACGCAATGCCGGTTCGGTGGTCAACATCATCACCAAGTCGGGCACCAACACCTGGCACGGTTCAGTGTTTGGCACCGAGTACAGCAATTTCCTGAACGCGCTGAGCAACACGGGCCGGCATAGCAACGCACCCGGAACGGGCCTGCCTGGATTCCCAATCTGCACGACCGCCAACCCACTGTGCAACCCGCAGCACGGTCCTAACCGCAGCAATGAGGAATTCAGCGGCGGCACCGTAGGCGGACCGATAATCAAGAACAAGTGGTTCATCTTCGGCGGTTTTGACAGCGACCTTTTCTCCGGTGCAGGCACCTTTGCTACCGGTACCACCACACCGACTCCGACCGGCCTCGCGCAGCTAGCTGCTTGCTACCCCACGGGCATCCGGTCGCAGCAGATAGCCACCCTGGCCAAGTTCGGGGCCTGGGGCTTCAGCGCTGGTAATCCAGCACCCAATGGCGCCGTGTCCGTGACCAATGCGTTTACCGCGGCCCAGACTGGCACCAACTGTCCTGGTGTTCAGGTAGCCGGAGTGACCCGCACTCTTGCGACTCCGTTCCACGGTTTCGATTTCCCGCTGAAGTTAGATGGCCAGCTCAGCTCTTCGGACACCTTCATGGCCCGCTATCTCTTCAACCGTGGTAACACCTTCACCAACTCCGACAACGGGGCTGCGGGCTATGTGTACAACGTCACCGCGCTTAGCCAGGCGATCCTTTTGAGCGAGACCCACAGCTTCACATCGCATATGGTCAATGAGTTCCGCGTAGGCTTTGGCCGGATCAATGTGAATTTCGGCGGCAACAACATCGGCAACGTTTTTGAACCCGACCAGAGTCAAGTACTGAACGCTCTGGCCAACGTTTCGATTTCAGGGTCCTTGGGCTTCGGTCCGGCAACGAACCTGCCTCAGGGACGCATCGTGAACGACTGGCAAGCACAGGACAACTGGAACTGGGTGAAGGGTCGGCACAACTTCAAGGCCGGTGTGAACTGGACCTACCAGCGCTCACCGAACACCTTCCTGCCCAACGTCAATGGCCAGTTTTCGTATGACAGCCTCGTCGGCTATGTCAATGGCGTGCTGAGTCCCGCTGCCCCTGGTATTCAGGGCCTTAGAAGCGTCACCATCGCAGCCGGCAACCCAGTACTGGACTTCCGCGAGTACGACACCTTCCTGTATGGCGGCGACGACTGGAAGATCAGCCAGAACCTGACCCTCAACCTGGGATTGACCTGGACTTACTACGGCAATCCGGCCCAACTGTTTACTGACGTAACGACCAAACGGGAAACCAATCCGGCGACGGCCCTGTGGTTGCAAACACTGCCACTGTCCGTGCGGACCAACCCGCCAAACCCGACCGTTAAGAACAGCTTTGGTCCGAGCATCGGCTTTGCCTACTCCCCGCAATGGGGCGGCTTTATTACCGGCCATGGCAAGACCGTTATCCGCGGCGGTTACAGACTGTCGTACGATCCGCCGTTCTACAACATCTTCCTGAACACCTCAACCTCGTCGCCTTATGGGTTCCTGCAGACCCTGAGCCGCACGAGCACCCCGGCCCTGCCGAATAGCGTAGGCTTTTTGCCGGCTTTCCCGCTCGGTCCAAACGTGCGCGCAGCAATGGGAGCTTTTATTGCTACGAACACCTTTGATCCGCGGACCCAGAATGAAACCATTCTCGGTTCTCAGATCCCGGCTCTCGGTAACGCGGCCCTTGGTCCAGACAAGGTACACAGCTGGAGCATTGGCATGGAGCGTGAGTTGACCAAGAACGCCGTGGTCGAAGCGCGCTACGTCGGCAACAAGGGCACAAACCTGTATCAGACCGTGGACGGCAACCCGTACCTGGGTACCGCAGCCGCCCATGGCTTGTTGCAGGACTTCCCTGGATTGATCCCTGCTGGCGTCCCAACCACGCCTTGCGCAGCAACCGCACAGGCCGGCCCCGGCGCCGGCTCTGACGTGGGCCGCGTGAATTGCGGTCTGGGCGTTGTACGCGCCCGCACCAACGGCGGATTCTCCAGCTACAACGGAATCCAGACGGAGTTCCGCGCCACCAACCTGTTCAAGCAGTTGACCATCCGTGCAGGCTACACCTATAGCCGCAACACCGACAACGTGAGCGAAATCTTCGCTACCGGTACCGCGGGCAATACGCTGTTCGCAGCGCAAAACCCGTTCTCGACCACCAGCGCGGAAAACGCGACATCCGGCTTGAACTTCCCCAACCAGTTCACCGTTGCTCTCACTGAGAACCTTCCGTTCTTCAAGGAGCAGCATGGAATTGGTCACCTCCTGGGTGGCTGGGGCTTGTCGGCTAGCTACGTCTATGCTTCCGGACAACCCTTCAGCGCGCGGCAAGGCGCCGTGTTTAGCTCAATCAACTCCAACTTCCAGCCGAACGGGAATTACTTTGACACCAACTGGGCGAATGCCTTTGTCGGTGACCCGGCTCGGCCGTTTTATGGAAACCGCAGCGCCCCCAATAACTCGGTGGGTATCTATTGCGGCGATTTTGCCGCGACAGCCCCATCTCTTGGTTTGGCTGGTTTTAACTGCACCACTCTTTTCGGTGCCAACGGCAACAACCAACTGCTGAGCTTTAACGCGCTGAACGCTGCGCAGCCGTCCGATCCGCGTGGCTGTATTCGCGGCCTAGCGACTTGCCCGGTTGTTGCTATCACAACCAATGATGTCAAATACATCATCAACATGCATACGGCACAGACTGTCTTCGGAACTCCATTCGGCAACGTTGCCCGCAACTCCGAAGTAGATGCGCCCTCCAACCGTCTCGACCTTACCGTCCGCAAGAACTGGAAACTCGGTGAACGGGTGAACTTTGAGACGCGCGTGACGGCCACGAACGCACTGAACCACTTCAACTACGGCAGCATCGATTCGAGCATGGAAGATGCTGGCTTGACTCAATCATCGAGTCCGAGCTTGTTTGGCTTGGGCTTCAATAACCCCGCACAGACCGGTGCGAACGGCCGTGTGGTAAGCCTTAGCGGAACTCTCCGCTTCTAACCGACGATCGATTTTTTGATCGGGCCCGCCGGCGAAAACCGGCGGGCCTTTTTTCGTCCCGGCAACGACCTGGGAAAGCGACGGAACCCTTTGAAACACAGAGGAAAGGAGTAAACAGAGGAGCAAAAATTACCCGATTACCCGATTTTGGCAATTACAAATTCTCTGTGTCTCTGTGTTTCAAAGGTCTGTTCTCGCTTCGGTTGGCGCAACCTCTGGAATAGCCGCGCGGTTCGATCGGAAGCTGGCAAGTCCGCAGGCGGCAAGGGCCAGCACGATCGGGAAGCATTCCAGCACGTAGCGGGGTTCTGGATTTCCCAGAGTACAAAGAAAAGCCGAGCGCAGCAGAACATAACCCGCCAGCGCCACGCCGCAGGGCCCCAACCGCGATTGCAGCCATCCCCACAAAGCCCCCAGCAGGTAGAAAAGGTTCAATGCGGCCAGCGCGACCGCGATCGTACTCTCCGGTGAGTGGGCGGAAAACTCCCACCAGCGCGACTCAATCGGCAAGAGTTCCGTTCGGGGACGCAGCCACATGTCGGCCACCCGCACTAACGGCAGCCAAACGTAATAACGAAACGGGTTGTGGGCCACGCGCTCACGGGCCAGACGTTCAAACTGTGCGTCCAGTACGTCATCAACGCGGAGTTTCTGGTTGTAGGCCGCGATCACCTTCTCAGTGGCTTCGTATTCGGTCCCGGAATCGAATGCGCGTTCGGGAAGCTGGTGAAAGTCCACCGGTTCGCCGTCTACCGGCCATTCCACTTCCTCCACGCTGACGTAATCCACCACCCATGTCCTGGCCCAGTGGCCAAAGCCATAGGCAATAAACTCGTCGGGCTCAGTCGCGGTCGAAGGCGCCAGAGGCTGAAACACATGGAACACCCGCCAATTGCGGACCGTCCACGGGACGAGCGGGGACAAACTGCTGGCCACCAGCAGCACGCCGGCCAGAAGCACCGAGCTCTTTCTCTGCGAGCGAAAGAGCTGGACCAACACAGCCAGCCCGAGGGCCGCCAGAAGCAACCCACTCTCCGGACGCATAAAGATCCCGACAGCTGTCCAGAGCCCGGCTGCGACCCAGCAACCGGCATTGGGTTCTCCTGCCGTCAATGCCCGGAGTCCGCGAACGCCGTAGTAGAGAGCATGGGCAGTACAGAAAATGGCCGCCGTTTCCGCCAGGGCCGCTCCGGCGTAATTGGCGGTGAAAGGACAGAGTGCGGCCAGGACGTAGGCTATCCTGGCGGCCCGCGCGCCGTAGATTTCCAGGGCCAGGGCCGCAATCACCAGACAGGTGTTGGTATCCAGAAGGGCCTGGACCACCATCACCGCGGTGTAATGTTCCTGTCCAAAGACGGCGAAGACCGCGGCCAGAAACCCGGGGTAACCGGGCATACGGATCATCGTTGGATAAAAGGTTGCGCCATCGCTGACGCCATAAATCCCGTGGTTCATCCAGGTCTTGGCGATGTCACCGTAAACAAAGGTATCGCCGGCAACGTGGGGATAACGGAAAACAAAAAGCAGCCGCAATGCCAGCGCCGCAAGGGTCACCAGCAGAAAAAACCACTTGTTGCGCCACAGCACTGCAAGAATTTCTCTCATCCGCGAAAGACCGGGTTATGCCTGAAGATGCCAGCCATTCTAGATGTTTTCTTGCGTCGCTGCTCCATTTTCGGCATACCGCCGTCGCTGGTGGAGGCCCGGGAGAAGCCCATCCAATCAACACATTGACCTGTTGTGACTGGCAGCTTAGGATGGATACCAGTTCTCTCTTCTTCTCATCATGTCCAAAGCTGTCTTTTATGATCCGCATCGTAAGCGATGGCCCCGCTTACGCAGAGTCCTGGACGTGACAGGGATCACCATCACCCTGCTGGTGCTTTTTTTTCTTGTCAGCTTTTTTGTCCGTTCCGAGCCTTTACCGCACCTGCTAATGCCGGAGCAAAAACGCAACCTGAAGACATTGAAAGAGCGCGAGGTCCGCAAAAAACCCAAGACAAGCGGCACCCATCGTAAGACAACCACGCCGGCTTCCGAGGTGGTCTTGAATGCCGACGAAGGCATTCGCGCGGCCTACTACGTGACCTGGGACGCCGCCAGCTTCGTCTCTCTGCAACAGTATTATCCCCAGGTGGACATTCTTTTTCCCGAATGGCTGCACGTACTGACGCCCGATGGCAACGTGCAGAGCGTGGACGCTACGAATCAACTGTTTTCCGTTGTCCACAACAGCTCGGTGCATCCGGTGGACGATAAGGTGATGCCCTTTCTGAAGGGGGAAAAAGCGAATGTGGATGTTTTTCCGCTGATCAATAACTTTGATCCGGTCCAGAAACAATGGCTCACCAACGTTGGGCAGTTTCTCAGCAGTAGTGCTGCGCGGCAGAACTTCCGCACGCAGCTTCTGGCTTTTCTGGCGACCGATCGTTACAAGGGAGCGGCCATTGATTTTGAGGAAATCCCTCTTGAAGCGCAGTCCGGTTTTGCCGCGTTGATCGCCGAGCTGGGCAAAGATCTGCATGGCCGCGGGATGAAGTTGTACGTGAATGTCCCCGTCGCCGACCGGGACTACAACTATGCCCAGCTGGCCGCTGACTCCGATGGCCTGGTGATCATGAATTACGACCAACACCAGAGTACAGGCGGCCCCGGACCGATTGCCGCGCAGGATTGGTTTACCGCCAACGTGGCGCAGGCAGTGAAAGACATTCCCAAGGACAAGATCATTTGCGCTGTCGGTAATTACGGCTATGACTGGGCCATGCCCGCCAAGGGCAACACCGTGCTCACCGTGGATACCAACAACGTGCAGGAAGCGTGGCTGCACGCCTGGGAGTCGGAGTCCGACGTGGTGCTCGACCCGGACTCGCTGAATCCGCACTTCGCGTACGTCGAAGACACCGGAATTCGGCATGAAGTGTGGTATCTGGACGCCGTAACGGCGCTGAACCAGATGCGCGCCGCGAAGGCCGCCGGTATTCGCACGTTTGCTCTCTGGCGTCTGGGGTCCGAGGACCGTTCGCTGTGGGCGATCTGGGACAATCCGAATGAAGCCGGCGCCGAACAGAAATTGAAAGCCGTACCCGCCGGCCAGGATGTTGACCGCGAAGGCTACGGCGAAATCCTTTACATCGCGAAAGAGCCGAACCCGGGCACCCGTGCGCTCACGTTGGATGCCGACACCGGCTTTGTCACTACGGAGACCATGACCAAGCTCCCCGAGCCGTACCAACTGAACCAGTACGGCCAGCAGGACAAGAAAGTTGCGCTCACCTTCGACGACGGCCCGGACAACGTTTACACGCCGAAGATACTGGATGTATTGAAACAGGAACACGCGGAGGCGACCTTTTTCCTGATCGGCCTGCAAGTGCAGAAATATCCCGGCCTGGCCCAGCGTATTCGCGATGAAGGCCATGCCATCGGGAACCACACCTTCACGCATCCTGACATCAGCGACATCTCCAAGACGTACATGCAGAAAGTTGAGCTGGGCCTGACCCAGCGCTTGTTCGCCAGCAAGCTGGGAATCAAGACGCTGTATTTCCGTCCGCCGTATTCCATTGATCAGGAGCCGGACATTGCTGAGCAAGTGCGTCCGCTGGAGGTGGTGCAGGAGCTGGGATACATCACCGTCGGCTCGAAGATCGATCCCGACGATTGGCAGCATGGCCGCACTCCGGAGCAGATCACGGCTGCCGTCCTGGATCAGGCGAGCCGCTTTGCGGTGGCCAATTGCAAAACCCACGCCGATTACTGCGGCAACATTATCCTGCTGCACGATGGCGGCGGAGACCGCAGTGCGACCGTCAAGGCTCTGCCCGGCATCATTGAGGGCTTGCGGGCGCGTGGGTTCCAGATTGTGCCCGTGGAAGACCTGCTGGGGAAGACCCGCGCCGAGGTGATGCCCTCTCTGGGGCCTAAAGAAATCTGGGCAGCGCGTCTCGACGATGCCACGTTTACGCTCTTTGGATGGCTCATCACGCTCGTGGTGTTCACGTTTTTTATCGGCGATGTTTTGATGTCCTTCCGTCTTCTCGGCATTGGGGCCCTGGCAACGTTTGATCGTTTGCGCAACAAGGGTCCGGGCGCTCCTGCGGACTACAAGCCGCCGATCACGGTGATTATCCCCGCTTTCAATGAAGGAAAAGTCATTGAGCGCACCGTTCGCTCCGTGCTCGCGTCTGATTACCCCAGGCTGCACGTGATCGTGGTGGACGACGGGTCCAGTGACACCACGGCCGACGTGGTCCGCACTGTTTTCCAAGACGAGATTGTGAGCAAGCGCCTTGTGCTTCTCTGCAAACCCAATGGAGGCAAGGCGGACGCCCTGAACCACGCGCTGCAGTATGTGCGCGATACGATCTACGTTGGTATTGACGCGGACACCACCATTGCGCCCAACGCCATCTCGCTGCTGGCCCCGCACTTTTACGACGAACGCACTGGCGCTGTTGCCGGCAACGCCAAAGTAGGCAACCGCGTGAACCTTTGGACGCGCTGGCAAGCGCTCGAATACATTACCAGCCAGAACTTTGAACGGCGGGCACTCAACGTGTTTGGCGCGGTGACCGTGGTGCCCGGTGCGATTGGCGCCTGGCGTACCGCCGCGGTACGCGATGCCGGCGGATATCACATGGACACCGTTGCCGAAGATGCTGATTTGACCATGTCCTTGCTGCAGCGATCGTGGCGCATTGTGAATGAAGACCGCGCTCTGGCATTTACTGAAGCGCCTTCCACGGCGCGGGGCCTCATGCGCCAGCGTTTTCGCTGGTCTTTCGGGATCCTGCAGGCCGTCTGGAAACACGGCCACGCACTCCGCAAGCGCAGCCGCCTGGGGTGGATCGCGTTGCCCAACATCATCATTTTTCAAATCATCCTGCCGCTGGTCTCGCCCTTTATTGATGCCATGTTTTTGTTCAGCGCCATCGAGTACGGGCTGTCACGATACTTCCACCCGGAAAGTACGGATTCCGGCAGCTTCGAACGGCTTGCGCTTTTCTTCGCGGTTTTTCTGGCCATTGATTTCTTTGCCTCCGCTCTGGCCTTTCTGCTGGAGCGACGCGAGAGCGGCCGAGGAGAGGACCTTCCTCTGTTGCTGCACGTATGGATGCAGCGCTTTGCCTATCGCCAGCTCTTTTCCGCGGTGCTGGTGCGGACCATGAAGCGGGCCATCGATGGCAAGCCCTTTGCCTGGGAAAAGCTGGAACGGACTGCGGCCGTGTCGCGCCGAAGGGCGAAAGCGATCACTACCTAAACCGGCTGTCATCTCCGCACTCTCCTTTATTTATTTTTGCGATATGGGTTGGATAATCTCGTCCAACAAATTCGGCTGGTCTTCATTCCGGACCAGGTGCGGGTAGCGATTGCCGCCGTGATAATCCACCTGGAACGTGCTGTAGTAGTCGGCGTTCTCCACCAGGAGCGTGATCGGCTGCTGATTCGTAAGCGAAGCGTGCAGGGCCGTGCGCAACACGTCTTTGGAGTATTTGCGTCCATTCACTCCAATCACTTTCATCCCCGGACCCACGCCGGCAGCGTATGCCGGTGAACCAGGAATCGCGTCAATCACAGCGCCATCTTTGGAAATGATGATGCCCAGAGAAAAACTCAGGTCAAGCCGGTCGCCAGTTTTTTCGCGGGCATCCATAGTGGTGTTTTTTTGCTCGGTGTAGACCAGCTTCCATCCGCCATTTTCAATGCCGCCTAGCGGGGCGTGAGGCGACTTGGAGTCCAGCCGCTGGCGCAGCAAGCTGGCCCAATCGTACGGCGCCACTTGATTGAGCGTGGCCACAACATCTTCAAATTTGTACGGCACCACGGCGGGCGGACCGCTCTGTCCTCCGTAAAACAGACGGCAGAAATCATTGAGCGACCTCTGGCCGTGGGTTTGCTTGCGGACCAGTGTGTCCACCTCCAGCCAGATCAGAAAGCCTTCAGGATAGTAATCGGCCGAGCGCCGAAAGTTGGTCCACTCCTGTGGGGCCGCGAACAGGGTTTGCACGGAGGTCGCCGAGTCTTGCAAAGGCCGCCAGGTGCGGCCAACGCGATGGTCCAGCATGGCGGCGGTGTAAGCGGCGTTCTCGCGCCATTGTTCGGGCGAGCGCAACCCCACGCGCGCCGCGAGAATGTCTCCCAAATAGTCGGTGAGCCCTTCGTACACCCACAGCAAATCGCCCTTCATCGGTTCCTGATAATTGGGAGTCGCCAGCCCGGCCGGACGCCTATACTTACCATTCCACGAATGCACAAATTCATGCGGCAGCAGATCGGCTTCCAGATTATGCGAGGCAGGATCACCGAAAGTGTCTTCGGCGCTGCCGTTGTCGCTCGATTCGTGGTGCTCGAGTCCGTGATGTGCGGTCTGGTCGCTGAGCGTCAGCAGAAAGTGGTATTTCTCATAGTGGTGCGCGCCAAAAAGCTTTGCGGTTTCGGCAACCAGCAGCTTGTAACTGACCAGATCTTTGTCAGTGATCTGGATTGACGTCTCGCTCTCGCCCACCATGTCAATGACCACCGGCGTTTCACCGGGCGCACTGAGTTGCACCTGGCGATAATTCGCACCGGCAATCAGGGGAGAATCCACCAGCCTGGTCAGCGAGACCTCACGGAACGTGTATTCGGCCAACTTGCTGGCGCGGACGACTTCCAACGCTGTGCCAAACTTCCAGCCATCGGGCACACGAACCGAGGCTTCAACCTGAACATCGTCGGTGGCTGTGCCTTGCGGATACAGGACAACCTGGTTCCACAGCAAATCAAGCACTTTGGAAGACGCGGCTGAACTTTTCCCGTTGTAAGTCAGGGTGTCGTAGGAAGCTTCAACTTGGCTGACGCCCGCGGGGATCTGAAGATGGAAGGCATACATGTCCACCAGGTCGCGCTGCCAGTCGAGCTCTTGTCCGTTGGCTTTGATGTGCAGTCCCACCAGGTTCTGGATAGGGCCGGTCGGCCGGTGGTTCCCAGGAATCCATTTGGGATAAACCAGCGTCACGGGCCCGGTGGAAACGGGGATGGTGACGGTGGAGTGCAGGATATTGCGAGGCGCGTCCGTGGCGTCCACGCGCAGGCGTTCATGGATGGTGGATTGTGCGGTGGCAGCAACGCCAGCCAGCAACAGGACAAAAAGCAGGCACCGGTTCTTCATGGACAATCTCCCTTTGACGAAAACTCCGTTTAGTCGCTCACGTCTTGCTGACAAAATATTTACAATCAGGATCGTTCCATTCTTAAGGAGACGGTCCATTGCCTACACTCATCCAGAATCCCACGCGCATTCAGCCCGCAGGGAACCTTCCCAAGACCATTGACGAATACGTTGGCCGCGTCAACAACCAGGAGCAGCGGCTCAGCATGGCCCACATGCGCAGTCCTGTGGGCTGGACTGAACCGGGACAAACGCCGGAATTCGAGGAATACACCATCGTTCTGCGCGGAACACTGCATGTGCGGCACAGAAGCGGCGTGCTGCAAGTGGCGGCCGGACAGGCCGTCGTCACGCATCCGGGTGAGTGGGTGCAATATTCCACGCCCGATGAAGCCACGGAATACGTCGCCATCTGCTTGCCCGCGTTTTCTCCAGAGACCGTGCATAGAGACCAGTAAGACCCTTTCAATTCATTCACCAACCGCGAACATTCCCGCCCAACGGGCTGGCCGTATCTCCCAAGAACGTGTGGTACAGGCACTCTTGCCTGTGCTCGCAGCCTTCTGAAGGAAATAGGCACAGGCAAGAGTGCCTGTGCCACACAACCCAAGCGTTTCATATGCTACGAGGCTGCAAGATCTTGCGGGCCGGGTCGATATCCCGCAATGAACTCGCGCGCCGATATGGGCTTTCTTCCTTCCGGCTGGACTTGCAATAGCTCCAGTGTTGTACCTTCGCCGCAGCCTGCGAGCAGGGATTCATTTCCAATCCGCAACTCGCCGGGAGTTAAACCAGCCGGCTCGGTCGCTCGCGCCGCAACGAGCTTCAAATTCCTTCCTCGAAACTGCGTGTACGCCCCCGGCCAGGGCTGAAACCCGCGCAGCCGGTTGCAAATCTCAACTGCGGTCCGCTTGAAATCTATTTGCCCGTCTTCTTTCTTTAAGATCCGCGCGAGCGTTGCCTGAGCATTGTCCTGCGAAACCGGATGGATGCTGCCCTGCTCCACCCCGCGCAGAGTCTCGACCAGCAGGCAAGCTCCGGATTGGGCCAATCGGGGCGCAATCGTCAGGGCATTGTCTTCAGGAAGAATCCCAATTTCTCGTTGCAGCAGAACGTCGCCGGTGTCCAGTCCTTCGTCGATACGCATGGTGGTCACGCCGGTCACGGTTTCTCCACTGGCGACCGCCCACTGAATGGGCGCGGCGCCGCGATACTTAGGCAGCAAAGATGCATGCACGTTGATGTTGCCATACGGCGGCAGTTGCAGCATCCACGTGGGCACGATGCGTCCGTAGCCGACAACGATAATCGCGTCCGGCTGCAATGCGGCCAGCTTTTGCTGGAATTCTTCATTCTTCTTGATAGTTTCCGGCTGCACCACCGGAAGTCCCAGCCTGACCGCCGCCTGCTTCACGCGGGACGCGGTCATCTCCATACCCCGGCCCTGCGGACGGTCGGGCTGCGTCACCACCAGTTGAAGTTCAAATCCCGCGGCCGCCAGCTTCTCCAATGAAGGCACGGCGAACTGCGGTGTGCCGCAAAAAACCAGTTTCATGCCCACTCGCCGGCGCGCATCAGTTTCCTGATTTTGCGCTTCATCAGGTCGCGCTTCAGCGCGCTGATGTGGCTGATATACAGCTTGCCTTGCAGGTGCTCGGTTTCATGCAGAAACGCGCGGGCCAGCAAGTCTTCACCCGTGTGCTCAAACCATTTGCCGTGCAGGTCCTGAGCGCGCACCGTGACCGTTTTAGCGCGGGCCACGGTTTCGCGGAAGTCAGGCAGGCTCAGGCAGCCCTCGTTCCCGCTCTGTTTGCCTTCTTTCTTGATGATCTCCGGATTCACCAGCACCAGCTTGGCCTTGGGATCTTCTTTGAAAGTAGTGTCAATCACGGCAATGCGCTTGCTGATGCCGATCTGTGGCGCCGCCAGCCCAACGCCCTGCGCGGCGTACATGGACTCAAACATGTCGGCCACGAGTTGCTTCAACTCGTCGTCAAACTCCGTAATGGTGGTGCCCGGCTTCTCCAGCACCGGATCACCATATTTCACGATTGGATAGATCATTATTTTAGATAGCCCAATTTTAGATAGCCCATTTGTTTGTGCTTTCAGAATTGTTGCAGCTGATGTTTGTAGCCTTCAAAGTTTCGCAGGGTTTCGCCGATCGAATCTCCGCCGAATTTTTCCAGAGCGCATTTCGCCAGAGTCAAAGCGACCATGGCCTCCGCCGCCACTCCGGCGGCCGGGACCACGCAGACGTCCGACCGTTCATACGCGGCCTTTACCGGCTCGCGCGTTTCAAAATCCACCGACCCCAGGGGACGCCGCAGGGTCGAGATCGGTTTCAAATATCCGCGGACCAGGATGTCCTGGCCGTTGGAGATGCCGCCTTCAATTCCACCGGCGTGGTTCGACTTGCGCGTGAAGCGAGTAAAGCTTTCGCCGGCTTTTTCCGCGGCGTAGCCGATTTCATCATGCACGCCCGAGCCGAAGGAAAGCGCGGACTCGACGCCCGTCCCAATCTCCACGGCCTTCACTGCTTGCAGGGACATCACCGCCATGGCCAGCATTCCGTCCAGGCGCTCGTCCCACTGCGCGTACGTGCCCAGGCCGGGAGGAACGCCATGCGCAACCACTTCAAACACGCCGCCAACGGAGTCCCCGGTACGCAGCGCGTGGTCGACTTCGGCCTTCATGCGAGCTTCCGTTTCTGGATCGGCGCAGTTGAGCAGGACTTCGTCCTGCGCATGCAGTTGCTGAAGTCTTTCCCAGGCGACGTCTGCATGAGCGAGCGTGGCTTTACCCACGGCCACCACGTGGCTCAGTACTTCAATTCCCAGTTCGCGCAAAAACAATTTGGTAATCGCGCCCATGGCCACCCGCGCGGCCGATTCCCGTGCCGACGCCCGTTCCAGCACATAGCGCGCTTCCGGCAGGTCATACTTGAGCGCCCCGGCAAGATCAGCGTGCCCCGGACGCGGCGACGCCACGCGCTTGTGCTTGGCCGGATCGCCCTCTTCCACCGGCAGAATCTCCTGCCAGTTCTTCCAGTCTTTATTCTCGAGCAGAATGGCGATCGGCGAGCCAATCGTCTTTCCATGGCGCACGCCGGACACAATATGGGCCGAATCTTTTTCAATCTTCATGCGTCCGCCACGGCCAAACCCCTGCTGCCGCCGCCACAGTTCGCGGTCCATGAACGCCTGGTCAACGGCCAGCCCGGCAGGCAGCCCGGAGAGAAACGCCACCAGCGTTTCTCCGTGGGACTCTCCGGCGGTAAAGTATCGCAACATATAGAGTTATGGCCTCATTTCCACTCAAAGCGAACTTACTAGGATAGCCGCAAACGCCGGGATTGTCTCTGGGCGTTTCGGCCGTCGTATTCTTGGCAGTGTCCAGTATCCCCCATCCCCCGGTCTGTTCTGTCAGGCATGTGCCCGGTCTGTCTTGCGACCCTCAGCCTATTTTTGGGAAAAATTTACCAGCGTGCTGAGGGCCGCGAATCGTCTCCCAGACCGGCTGAACGGCAAGATTTCTGCTGGTTTCTGTCATCCAAATGCGCATTTCCGGTCAATTTCCGACACTCCCTTTCCCGCTAGAAGCTAGCGGCTGGTAGCCAGTAACTTTCTTCAAAGTCGGCGGATGATACCGCAAATCTGGAAAAAATCAATAGACAAAATTTGTCACTGTCATACCACAGTTAGAATGTCACGTTCTTACCTCGACAAAAATGTCACCTTCCTAGTTTAGTTTGTTGATCTCTGGCTCGCTGAAAGCCCAGCGTGACTTGAGATTGTCGCGAAACCGTGCAATGTTGACCAGTCGCGGCCCGGTGAATCGCTGTAGGATGAGCCTTCGAGGAAACATCCATGACAACCGCAGAACTAGAACTGGGGACACCAAGTACCGCAACCCCAGGCACCGGCACGACCATGAAAGCACTGGTCTATCACGGGCCGGGGAAGAGCGCGTGGGAAGACAAGCCGCGGCCCACGATCCAGGACCCGGGTGATGCCATTGTGCGGATTACCACTTCCACGATATGCGGAACTGATCTCCACATTCTCAAGGGAGATCTCCCGGCGGTGACCAATGGACGCATTCTCGGTCACGAGGGCATTGGCGTAGTCGAGCAGGTCGGAGCGGGTGTCTCGGAGTTTCATGTTGGCGACAAAGTCATTATCTCGTGTGTTACTGCCTGCCTGAAATGCGATTTCTGCAAACGAGGCATGTATTCCCACTGCCGGCACGGCGGCTGGATTTTGGGCTACACCCTNNTGATTGACGGAACTCAGGCCGAGTGCGTGCGCATTCCCCAGGCCGATGGCAGTCTCTACCACTTTCCGGCGGACGCCGATGACGAAGCCATGGTCATGCTCAGCGACATTTTGCCGACAGGTTTTGAGTGCGGCGTATTGAGCGCGCAAGTGAAGCCCGGGGACACCGTCGCCATTGTTGGCGCGGGGCCGGTGGGACTCGCCGTTCTGCT
>PLJN01000096.1:425-14176 GCA_003140235.1 Acidobacteriaceae bacterium | reverse complement strand
TCAAAGCCATCCATTTCCGGCATTTGTACGTCCATGAGCGCGGCATCGAAAGATTGGGTTTCCAGCATGGCCAGCGCTTCGCGTCCATTGTTCGCCGTCACAACGGTATGTCCCTTCTGTTCGAGCAACCGTCTGGCCAGGAGACGATTCACGGCATTGTCTTCGGCCAGCAGAATCCGGAAGACAGGCCGGGCTTCGCGCAAGGAGTGCCGAGTGATCAGCGCGGCCTGTGCCTTGTGGTCCGGCGCGCTGCTCATACCTGACAAAATCGCCTGCCGCAGGTCCGATTGCTTGACGGGCTTGTGGAGATACGCCTTCACTCCTAACTCACGGCAACGGGCGCCGTCACCCCGTTCGCCCGCCGAGGTCAACATGATGATAGTTACGCCGGCCAAGTCAGGATTGTGACTGATGCGCTCCGCGAGCGAAAATCCATCCATGCCTGGCATCTGCAAGTCCGACAGCACAAGAGGAAAAGGCGTTCCAGACTTCCGGGCATGTTCGAGAATGGCCAGGGCCTCCTCGCCACTCTCGGCCATGGTGGGCTTTAGCTCCCAGCTCAGAAGAATTTCATTGAGAATGCGACGGTTGGTTTGGTTGTCATCTACCACCAGGACTGGTAGATTGCGAATGTCAACGAGTTCCTGCGGGGCCGCCTTGGCTGCGCGACCTAACCCAAAGTTGCCGGTGAAATGAAAAACACTGCCTTTGCCGGGTTCACTCTCAACCCAGATACGGCCGCCCATCAGAGAGACCAGTCGGGAGGTGATCGCCAACCCCAGCCCCGTGCCTCCATATTTTCTAGTCATGGAGTTGTCCGCCTGGGTAAAAGCTTCAAAGACCAGTTTCTGCCTGTCCGCAGGAATACCGATGCCTGTGTCTCGCACCGAAAAATGTAAGGGAACGCAGTTTTGCGTTTTCTCCATGACTTCTACGCGAAGGATGATCTCTCCCTGTTCAGTAAACTTAACGGCATTTCCGAGTAGGTTGAAGAGAATCTGTCGCAGGCGGACGGGATCGCCGATTAGCATTTCCGGCACGCCGGGTCGAACGTCCACCACCAATTCGAGTCCCTTCTGGTGGGCGCGTAAGGCCAGCATTCTGGCGGTATCTTCGATGGTGTCACGTATTTTGAATTCAATCGGGTCGAGTTCCAGCTTGCCGGCCTCGATCTTGGAAAAATCCAGAATGTCATTGATCACCGTCATCAGGGCATCGCCGGAGGATTTAACCATGCCGAGATACTCGCGCTGCTGGAGGGTGAGGTCGGTATTTAGGGCCAGCTCCGTCATGCCGATCACGCCATTCATGGGGGTGCGAATCTCATGGCTCATATTGGCCAGGAACTCACTCTTGGCGAGATTCGATGCCTCGGCCGCAGCTTTGGCTTTTTGCACTTCTTCTTCCACGCGCTTACGCTCCGTGATGTCGGTGACGACCGACACGAGAGCAATTGTAGTTCCCTGCCCGTCCCGCAACGGCGCCGTAGAGATACTGAGTTCGACCGGGGAACCATCTTTTTTCATCCGGCTGACGCTGTGACCAGACAACTCTTCGCCATTCAGTATCCTCTGTATCCGGTCGTGAAATTCGTCCGTCTTGTCTGGCGGAACAAACGGCAAATGATGTCCGATCGCCTCTTGCTCGGTCCATCCAAAAAGGCGCTCAGCAGCCGGGTTCCAGGATTGAACGATGCCTTCTAAATCATAGGCCACGATAGTTACGGGCGAGGACTTGATGAGTTCGCGAAGGTTGTTATTGGTTGCCTCCAGGGCTTCTTTGGCTTGCTTGCGGTCTGTAATATCCCGGACGAAAGCACTGAAACTCCACACGTCTCCCACTTTGGTAGGAGAAATCGAGAGTTCCACTGGCAGCTCGCGTCCATCCATGTGCAGAGCGGTAATTTCAAATCGCTTGCTCAGTACCGGCCCTTCTCCTGTCTTCAGAAAGTGAAGAAGACCTTGCTCATGTGCTTGCCGGAATTGGAGTGGGATGAGAACCTCGGACATTCGGCGTCCGACAACTTGCTCCCGTAACCAGCCGAAGCTGGCCACCGCCTGCGCATTCCAACCAGTGATCAAGCCGCCGTCGTCCATGGTAATGACAGCATCCAGCGCATTGTCAATAATCGAGCGATGGCGCACCTCTTTCTCCCGCACTTCCAGCTCCGCCCGCTTGCGCTCCGAGACTTCCACGGCCAAATCGTCGTTGGCCCGAAGCAGTTCACTCGTGCGTTCACTGACCCGCTTTTCGAGTGACTCCTGCTGGTCACGGATCTCGGATGCCATACTGTTGAAAGCGGTGGTCAGTATACCGACCTCATCGTTGGACCGCACCGGGACTGGTTGAAATGCTCCTCGCTGGTCTCCCCCCAACAATACGGACGCTTTGGTGAGAACGCGAATGGGAGCAATGATCCGGTGCGCCAGCAGGGCAAAGCCCAGGGTCAAGGCCAGCATGATTCCGGCAATACCGGCCAGGACGATCCATTCCATCCGGGCGATGGAAGATTTCAATTTTTCACGGCCGAAGGCTACGTGTACCTCGCCCACAATCCCGGTGAGCACGGGTTGGGTGAACACCGTGACTCGTTTGCCGGTCCCGGGCATGGTGATGTCCACCCCGTCCTTATGGCTGGAGAGTTCGGCAATCGAGATGGACTCCGGAAACCTGGGCACCAGAGTGTGGGCGATCACCTCCCCGCCAGGCGCCGTTACACAGGCCCATTCGACGTTAGGGCTTGCGAGCATTGCATCCAGGTTGGACTGGACCGACGTTAAATCACGGCCAACAAGGGCCGGTTCCACCGCTTTCGCCAGCGATTGGGCCACGACCTGTCCGTGGGTGACAAACCCCTCGTTCATTCTTTGGGAGAGCTCGGCATCTACGAGCCAATACAAAATGGCGATCCCAATCAGACCCTCGACCAGCTGCAACATCGTGAGCTTTGCGAAGACACTTTTCATGGGACGGTCCCGCGATCCCGTTCGGGGACCCATCGTCCCTTTTCAGTTTTGGTAAGCCAGACTTTGTGCATTCCCTGATGACTGGTGGGAGAAAATTCCAATTTGACACCCAACCCGGGGTCCCAGCCCTGCAAAGACTCCATGGCCTTAATAAAAGCGGCCCGAGTAGGGTTCAAGCCGGCCCGCTTCAGGGCCTCACTCACTACCGCCGCGTTAAGCCATCCCTCCAGGCTGATAAATCCTGCTCTCTGCGGAGAGACATGAGCGCGATACCCGGCGACCAGGGGATATCCGGTTTCATCGGGCGAAGGAACAACCTGGCTATTGAGCAGACCGGCAGTCAAGTCTTGCCCTGTTTTTCTTGACTCCTCGACCAGCAAGCTCAACATCGCGCCAGGGCCCACAAAACTGACATTGGCGATCGGGACCTTCCAGCCACTCTGCCGGGCATCGCGGATGAAGGCCGCACAAGGGCCGTAAACGCCCACGGAAATCACCGCATCAGCGCCTTGAGAGCGAAGGATTTCCACCTGTTCCTTCATGGAGGCGTCAAAGGGCGCGTTCCTTCGATAACTCGCAATGGCCACCAGATTCAACCCGTAAACGGCCAGCGCGCTTTTTACGCCGATCTCCCCACTCTTGCCGTAAGCGTCGGCCTGTCCGAAATAACCAATTCGCCGATAGCCCTTACCGTAGAGATATCGCACCAGCGCCTGCGTCTCTTCCCGGTAAGAAGCCCGGATATTGAAAACATATTTGTCGTAAGGAGGCTTCCGCTGCGGGTCAGCGCCGGTGAAGGGCGCAACGTTCACGATCTGCTGGTCTTCGTAATACTTCAGAAGTGGCAACACGCGGGTAAGGGTGGGAGTTCCCACGTAATCGAAAAGGAAGAAAACATTGTCCTTGGTGATGAGGTCATTCGTGTTTTGCACGGCCGGATCGGGTTCATAGCGGTCGTCCTTCATGACCATTTCAATCTGCCGGCCATGAATCCCTCCGGCATGGTTCACGATGTCAAAATATGCCCGGGAACCCTCCAGCAGCTTTTGGCCAAGCCTGCTGGACGGCCCCGATTGCACATTGGAAACACCAATGACAATCGGCGCAAGAGTTGGTTGCGATTGCTCGCGATGCTGGCTTGCAGCGAAATCACCCGTGCCGGCCAGCACGAGAACCGCCAACAACCGAACAAGGCACGTTTTGACTTTGCAAGACATGTCGCTCACGTGGAAGTACCTAATTCTCCCCGCTGCCGGGAGCCTGATCCTTATAGGTGCTTACGACTGAACCATCGGTAGTTTGTGGGAAAACTTAAGGGTCTGCCGCACTTTCGCAAGCATTGTGCGGAAAAGCCCTCAGACGACGTACGGTGTGGAGCTTTCGAGCAGGTCATCTTTTGTAGATTCTGGCATGGAAGCTTCGGCTGCCCCGTCGGCGCTCATCTCAGACATCGCCAGCATTAAGTTGCCCTGGTTAGTTGCGTAGCCCAATGCGGTGTCTCTGCTGATGCTGCCCGCTCGGACCAGTTTTTCCAGCTCGTCGTCAAAACACTGCATTCCATCCAGGCTGCCATCGCGCATGGCGTCGAGCAGAGACCTTCCTTCACGTTCGCCTTTTTCCAGATATTCGCGCGTCCGCTGGCTCGAGCGCAGGATTTCAATAGCGGCCACTCGACCGGAACCATCTTTCTTGGGCATGAGACGCTGCGAGACAATAAAGCGGAATGTGTTGGCCAGCCGCGTGCGGACCAGCTGTTCTTCCGCCGGAGGAAAGGCGCCGATGATCCGCTCCACCGTCTTGGAGGCGTCAATGGTATGCAGCGTAGAAAGCACCAGATGTCCGGTTTCGGATGCCTCCATGGCGATTTCAATGGTCTCGCGGTCGCGCATTTCTCCCACCAGAATTACTTTAGGGGCCTGGCGCAACGCCGCGCGCAAGGCCAGACTGAAGCTTGGCGTGTCGCTGTGCAACTCGCGCTGGTGGACTGTGCTCTTCTTATGCTTGTGGATAAACTCGATGGGGTCTTCAATCGTCACGATGTGGTAAGCACAGGTCTCATTAATCAAGTCCAGAACGGAGGCCAGCGTGGAAGACTTGCCCGACCCGGTGGGTCCCGTGACCAGAACAATTCCGTTCTTGAGATGAGCAATCTCCTTGAGTTGCGGAGGCAGTCTCAGCTTCTCAAAACCCGGGATGCTCCCGGCAATCACGCGCATCACGATGGCGACCGTGCCCCGCTGCATGAAGGCATTTACGCGAAAGCGCGATACTCCTGGAACGCTATAGGAAACATCGCAAGACCCTTCGTCACGCAGAAGGTTGCAGCCCTTTTGATTGTTGGTCAGGATGTCTGTCGCAATGCGCTGAGTGTCTGCAGCAGTCAGGATTCCCACGTCACCCACCCTCACGCCCACCAACTCGCCGTTCAGCTCCACCTGCGGAGGCCTCCCCGGAGAAAAAATCAAATCACTCACCTGGGGCGCAAACTGCAGCATCGCAGTCAGGATCGCGTCGGTTGATATCGCCGGCTGCGGGCAGGGTACGGACACGGCCGGCACGCCGGGGGGAAGATTCGCGGAATTAGGGTCCATAGAATTGTCTGTCTCAACTGGAACATCGGCTGGTCGCGCGCGGAGTTTATAGCGCAATCAGACTAAATGAGGCGCGCAGGAGAAACCCACCACTGATTCTCACTGATCATGCTGATCTGAAGATTTCGAATCAGTGTCATCTGTGTAAATCAGTGGTAAGAGCTTCTGGCGGTTTTCCCCTGCGGTCCATTTCGTGGTCCAAGAGCAAATGCCGCCGCAAGTGATTTTCCAATCACTCGCGACGGCGTCTTGCTCGGGTCACCGTAGTGCCGCTAGAAGAGCGGCTTTAGGCCCGGAAATACATGACTCACACTGGTCGTATTGCTGTTATGGCACAGGAAGCAATTCGAACCGGCGGCCACAAACGGAGGGAGCCCTTGCTGATAGGTTTCCATCGTGGTGTTGTTCAATTGGCTGGTGCCAACTGACTTACCATTCGTGATTCCCGCGTTCCCCGGATTCCCGAAGTTGGTCGTGGGACCAAAGCCGTTGATCGTCCAGGTTGAGCCGGTCATGTAGTACTGCATGCGCACGTCAGTGGCCGCGCCCCCAGCCGCCATTTGCGTGAGAACACTGTGATCGATGGAAATGATCTCAGTGTTCGAAGCGGCGGCAGTGCCGTCCAACGGGTTAGGAGAAGCGTTGAAGGCGGCCCCAAATGGCTTCATCCGCATGGTATTACTGGGGTTGATCGTGTGACCAGGCTTCGCCACAATGTCATGCGTAGTGTCATCAAAAAACATGTGCTGGACATTGAAGTTGGTCAACGGACCAGATGCGGTTGATGAAAACAGCCACGGTCCCGGGTCCGGTGGCCCCGGCTTGGGTCCGGTGGTTGAGTTGTAGGTGTAGGGTGCATCGGGTGTGTTGCCGAAGTGCTCAAAGGTCGCCCAGATCATCTCCGGATGTCCCTTGGCGCTTCCGACCACATGCATGCCCACCATGGCCAACAATACGGTCTTTTGTCCGCTTGGCACCCATTGATTGGGATTCGCCTTGTTGTAGTTCGGCACTGTCGCGGTCATGGTGATGTAGTTGCTCAGGTTGGGCAGCCCGGCAGCCTCGATCCATGACGTCTTTACTTCGATGGCCAGGGCGCTGGCATCGATGAATGATGGTTTACCGTGTGCCGCGCCGAATGTCTGGATCTGGGACAAATTCGCAGCAGTCGTCGGGAACTGCGTGCCGGGCAAAATGGCGTGGTCTTTTGCTCCCGTCAGAAAATAGGCATACACGTCATTGACCATGGTGGCGTAGTAGACCAGCGACCCATTCTGCGCTTCCAGGACACCGCCGTCTGCCTGGCCCTCTTCGGTATCAATCACGGCGCCCGCCGGATTCAGAAAGATCGGGTTGCCGTTGATGATGAATTTTTGTGCGATGTTCGCGATGTTCACTTTCATCAACTCGGGCCGCAGGATCGGTTTTGGCCTGGCAATCACTTTGTTGGTCTGGTCGCGAAAGACCGGTTTCCCGTTTTCAATCGCGGCATGTTCGATCTCAATGGACCGGCCCGCCTGATTGAGGATGAGCTGTTTCCCGCTCGGCGCGATCTTTGGCTTTTCGACCTCGAACAATCGTCCGGCTCTGTCCACAATGACCGGAAGTCCATGCGGGCCAACCTGTGCGGTCCGTATGCCGAGCACTCGGATCAGGCCGGGCGTGTGGGGAATAAAGGTGCGGTTGCCGCTGGCATCGGGAGGCGAAACGTCATAAAAGACGGGCGAATCAAAGATGCGTGCCCCGCCGCCATAAATGGCAGGGGCTGGCGAAGTCAGCCACAAATACATCTGCTCCGACCACTGATAGAAGCTGCAATTCGGGCTGTTGGGGAAATTAACGCTGTCCGCGTTATCGACTGCGCCATTCAGCGATACGCTGTGCGTGTGAAACCAAGGGGCAATATTAGCGGTGCAGGTGGCTTGGGGATCCGTGGGCAGCGACTGCGCATTCACAGGTGATGTCCTGGACGGCAGAACTGCCATCACCACGAGCCCTACAGCCGTCAACACCATCATGCCGGCGGCGCGGTCCCAATTGCGAGAGGTCCAAAAGCGGTGCAATGATCCTGGCATTTCTTTTCTCCTTTAAGAAAGTTTGTCGGGTGAAGTTTCGTCAGGTGTCGCTCTCACCCACCACAGCTAAGACCTGAGGCTCCGCTTACACAGATAAGTGAAGTCTTACGGGAGTTCGTTTCACCAAGTGTTGGAGCAATTTTGGCGGGAGTTCCCTTTTGGACTTCCGGTTTCATTTTGGGCGGCTACTGCGGCATCCGGACTGGCGGTCCGATGCCTTGATCTTGCGAAACGCGCATTGCGCTGCTCTGCGCATCGCAGACACCAACATGGCGCTCTCTGGTCAATCTTGACCAGCCCTCAAGTCCCCTTTCATTGAATACTGGACAAGAGGCAGATTGCCCCGGTGGGCGAAGGCTTCAAATTAAGGACAAATGTCACTCCCAAACACAGTATTTCCCAAGGGGTTATTAGAGGTCGTCGGCCCGCGCACCCACGTGCGGTCCGGGGCCTCCGCGGGCCATACACGATTACGATCGAAGCCGTCACTGCCCAGCCGAATCGCAGTGATCGGAAATTACCTTCCCCGACAATGCGGCATTGCCACGTTCACTACAGACCTGTGCAGCGCGATATCCGCGGAGTACGGAACAACGCGCTTGCTGGCCCTGCCCATCAACGACACAGATCAGGAATATGACTACCCCGAACGGGTGCGCTGGTCTCTCACGCAGAACGATGTGACTTCGTATCACGATGCGGCTGAATTCCTGAATTTCAACAATATCGACATGGTGTGCCTGCAGCATGAATATGGAATCTTCGGCGGACCAGCAGGAAGCCATATTTTGCAACTGCTGCGCCGCCTGAAGATGCCCGTGGTGACCACGCTGCATACGGTCCTGCGCGAGCCCAACCCCGACCAGCGGATGGTGATGGAGGAAATCGCAGAGCTTTCCGACCGGCTGATTGTGATGAGCGAGCTTTCTTCTCAGGTCCTGCAAAACATCTTCAACGTGCCCGCGAGCAAGATTGATTTGGTCCATCACGGCGTTCCCGACTTGCCTTTCCTGGACCCCAATTTCTTTAAAGACCGCTTTGACGTGGAAGGCAAGGCCGTATTGCTCACGTTTGGTCTGCTGTCACCAAACAAAGGAATCGAAAACGTAATTCAAGCGCTGCCGCAGATTTTGTCCAAACACAACAATGTCGCGTACCTTGTTGCGGGCGCGACCCACCCTCACATTCTCCGTCGCGAAGGCGAAGCATATCGCGAGCAATTGCAGGCTTTGGCCAAACAAGTAGGAGTGGAAGCGAACGTGAGTTTCCACAACCGCTTCGTCAGTCCTGAGGACATGGTGGCGTTCATTGGCGCTGCGGACATCTACATTACTCCCTATCGCCATGAAGCACAGGCGGTTTCCGGGACGCTGGCCTACGCATTGGGCGCCGGCAAAGCAATTATTTCGACTCCGTATTGGTACGCGGCTGAATTGTTGGACGACCGCCGTGGCGCTCTGGTCCCGTTCGAAGATCCCGATGCGATCGCAAAAAAAACCATCGAGCTTCTGGATACCCCCGCCATCCGCCACGCCATGCGTAAGCGCGCTTATCAGTTCTCGCGGGAGATGGTATGGAAACGCGTGGCCCAGGGCTACATGGAAAGTTTTGCCCAGGTCCGCACTGACCGTCGGGAGAGCCCACAAGTCCAGTTCTCAGCCCGCATGACTCCCAAATCGCTGGACCAGTTGCCGGCATTGAAACTAAACCACATCCATCGCATGACCGATGACACTGGAATGATCCAGCACACGATCTTCACCATGCCGAATCGGATGGAAGGGTACACGACGGATGACAACGCTCGCGCACTCATTTTCACCGTGCTGCTGGAGCAACTCGGCATGGAACGGCTGGCGAAGGCAGATTCAAAAACTCCGGGATTCATCACTGCAGATTCATCTTCTCTGTATCTGGCGTTTCTGGACCATGCGTTCAATCCAGCGAAGGGTAGATTCAGAAACTTTCTCGGCTACGATCGCCGGTGGAGCGAAACTGAAGGGTCCGAAGACTGTCACGGGCGCGCCTTGTGGGGACTGGGAACAGTGCTGGGCCGGTCCGAGGACCGCGGATTGAGGGGCGCTGCCGGGCGCTTGTTCGAGTTTTCACTTCCCGCAGTGATGGAATTCAAAAGCCCCCGCGCCTGGGCCTATACGCTGCTGGGAATTCAGGAGTATCTCGACTCGTATCCCGGCGACCGGGACGCACAGAAAATCCGGTCTGCCCTCGCTGGCCGATTGCTGGAAATGTATGAGTCGGTCCGCAGCTCGGATTGGAAGTGGTTCGAGAACGTTCTCGCCTACGGAAATGCGAGATTACCGCAAGCCATGCTGCTCGTAGGCTCAGCGACCTCAGATGATCGCATGGTTTCCGCCGGTCTCGAAGCTCTCGATTGGCTGACAAGAACGCAGCAATGCGACATCAACCGGCACTTTGTACCGATCGGGTCGCAAGGCTTTTATCACCAGGGTGATGACAAGGCCCGCTTCGATCAACAGCCGATTGAAGCAGCCGGCGCGGTTTCTGCTTGTCTGCAGGCGTACCGCGTGACTGGTGACAGCCGCTGGCGCAGCGAAGTCTGGGCGGCCTTCAACTGGTTCCTCGGCGACAACGATTTGCAACTTCCTCTTTATGACTCTGTAACAGGCGGTTGCCGGGACGGTCTGCACCCCGATCGAGCAAATGAAAACCAGGGAGCCGAGTCAACGCTGTCGTTTTTGATGGCACTTCTGGAAATGCGCTCACTGCAAGATTCTGAGCAGATGGAGATTCCGCTGTGACTACGACCCCACAAGAACTTGACAGCCTTTTGATTGCTCGCCATGAGTCACTGCTGATTCGACATCCCGCCAACCCGATCCTGACGAGCAGGGATTGGCCGTACCCGATTAACACTGTATTCAATCCTGGCGCGACGCGACTTGCGGACGGCACCACCCTGTTGCTTTGCCGCGTGGAAGACCGGCGCGGTTTGTCGCATCTTTGCGCCGCGCGCTCCAAGAACGGTGTTGACGGATGGCAGATTGATCGGGAACCGACTTTGATGCCCAACCCCAGGGAGTATCCGGAGGAAATCTGGGGTATTGAGGACCCACGCATCACTTGCGTGCCCGAACTGGACCAATATGCAGTCACGTACACATCCTATTCGCGCGGCGGCCCCGGAGTGTCGCTGGCCCTGACCAAAGACTTTCGTACTTTCGAGCGCTTTGGAGTCATCATGCCGCCGGATGATAAGGATTCAGCGCTTCTGCCGCGGAGAATCGGTGGCTACTGGGCGCTTATTCACCGGCCCATGACCACACTCGGATCGCACATGTGGATTTCCTACTCCCCTGACCTGCGCCATTGGGGCAGCCACCGGCTCATGTTAGAAGCACGCCGCGGTGCCTGGTGGGACGCTAACAAAATTGGCTTATCACCGCCGCCCATCGAGACTTCCCGGGGATGGCTGGTGTTCTACCACGGAGTGCGGCATACGCCTTCCGGCTGTCTATATCGCCTGGGCCTGGCTCTGTTCGCTCTGGATAATCCGGAAAAATGCCTGCTGCGCGGGGATCCTTGGATCTTTGGTCCAGAGGCGGAGTATGAGCGCCACGGCGACGTCGACGATGTCGTTTTCCCCTGCGGCTACACCATGGATGCCGATGGTGACACCCTCAACATTTACTACGGAGCCGCGGACTGCGCCATTGCCCTTGCCCGGGCCAGCGTGCGCTCATTACTGGCTTGGCTCGATGCCAATGGAAGTTGCGAACGGCGGCAGCACGCTCAAGACTGACGCGCCTTCCGGTGGGGATTTTCGCTGCGGAGCATCGCTAGGTCGATTGTATCCATCCCAGCACGCAATGCTTAATCCTTGATGTGAGCTGTCTTGCTCAGACGCGAAAGCATACACCTGTCATGCTTCAGTTATCTCTGAAACGTGCGGATGGAGCCACGACCGCTGAATTCGCAACTCCCATGGGTTGGTCGCTTGGGGTCGTCTCCGATCAGGTCACGCTAAGCGGGCCGCAACAGCGAATCAGCCCGCTTCATTCGTGTGCGTGCCGCCCACCGCGGAGGAACACGATTCGACCCTAAAAGACCCTAAGTACAAGCAAATGGGCAACCCCTCCATGCGGATGAGAGGCGTCAGCCCCGCGCAACAACGAAAGGACTAAAGATTATGCCTCTGATTCAACTCCTGGAAGTTCTGGTAGTAGTGGGCGTTCTGTTGTGGCTGGTGAATCGCTTCATCCCCATGCAGTCCTCCATCAAGTCCATCTTGAACGGCGTCGTGGTGATTGCCGTGGTTCTGTGGGTCCTGAACGTCTTTGGGCTCTTTCATTCCCTTTCCCGCATCCACGTCGGAACTTAAGGGGACGGCGAAAACGAAACCCGAAGCAGAAACCGATAAGGCAGGAGCGTCAGAACCTAACACTTCGCGAATCTGAAGGAGATACTTTGAAAACCACGCTGTTGTTAGCAGTAGGAATAACCGTCGGTTTGAGCGCGTTTGCTCAGACCAATTCGCCAACCCCCGGGGACGTCGAGCGTATGAGTACGATGCCCACCTTCCGCGTAACCGTGATCAGCCGCAGCGTGCAAGCAGTCAACTATAAGCATCGCAGTGGAAGTTCGAAACTGGATTTCGTGGGGACCGACCTGATGCCATCCGCCAATGGCGTGGCGGTGATCAATAGCAAGCGCGGGTCCATTGCGATCGAGGCGGAGTTCGGCGATCTGCAGAAGCCGACGACGTTTGGCAATGAGTATCTGACTTATGTTCTCTGGGCGATTTCGCCCGAAGGCCGGGCCGTGAACCTGGGTGAAGTCCTGCTCGGTGGCAACCACCGCAGCAAGCTGAACGTAACCACCGACCTGCAGGCGTTTGCTCTGATTGTTACCGCCGAACCTTACTATGCCGTCCGCCAGCCCAGCAATGCGGTAATTCTGGAAAACGTAGTTCGCCAGGATACCAAGGGAACTACCGAGGCTGTAAACGCCAAGTACGAATTGATGGAACGTGGCGGCTACATTCCCACCGGATACAAGTTTGATCCCGTGGTACTGAATGCCAAGTTGCCTTTGGAATTCTTTGAGGCCCGGAATGCGCTGCGCATCGCTCAATCCGAAGGAGCCGAGCAGTATGCCAGCGACAGCTATCAGCATGCCGTTCAGCTGATGAACAATGCCGATGGTTACGCCACCAACAGACATATCGACAAAAAGCCGCTGATCGCGGTTTCCCGCGAAGCCGTGCAGACTGCCGAAGATGCGCGCGCCATCGCAATCAAAAAAATGGACGATGTCCGCCTGGCAAATGAACGCCAGGATTCAGCCGACGCGCAGGCCAGAACGCAAGGCCAAGCTGACGAAGCGACCCGGCAGAAGGAGCGTGCAGAGTCCGATACCGCACGAGCCGAGGCAGCCAAAGCTAACGCAGAGTCTGATGCAGCCAATGCACGCAACGCCGCCACCGATGCGCAAGCTGCAACCGCCAGGGCGAACGCGGATATGGCAGCCAGCCAGGCCTCGTCGGCCAATGCGCTTTCCGCAGCCCAGGCGGATGCGGAGCAATCCCGCCTCGCAGCCCAGCGCTCGGATTTGAACGCGCAACAGGCCGATAGCGACAAAGCGGCCATGCGCGCGAAATTGTCGGACCAGTTGAATTCCATCCTGCAGACCCGCGAAACCGCGCGCGGCCTGATTGTCAGCATGTCCGATGTTTTGTTTGACACCGGTAGATACTCATTGAAGCCGGGAGCACGCGAGAAACTGGCGAAGGTTGCCGGCATTCTGCTCGCTTACCCTGGACTCAATATTGAAGTTGGCGGCTATACCGACAACGTCGGTAGTGATGCCACGAATCAAACCCTGTCCGAGCATCGAGCCGGCTCGGTGCGCGACTATCTCGTGCGGGAAGGCGTAGCCATGAATGCGGTTTCATCCACCGGCTTCGGCAACAGCTTGCCGGTTGCCACCAACGATAACTCGGCTGGCCGGCAACAGAACCGGAGAGTGGAACTTCTCGTCTCTGGCGAAGCCATAGGCACGTCGATTAACCCGCCTACAGGAAATTTGCGCTAGAGCTAGCCGGACGCGGGCTGGTTGCCCGCGTCCGCGCAAGCCTTGAT
>PLJN01000096.1:0-406 GCA_003140235.1 Acidobacteriaceae bacterium | reverse complement strand
GCTCCCAGCGGCGGTATGGGGCTGGTGCTGGTCATCGTTGTCATTCTGCTGGTGCTCGGCCGGATTTAAATTCATGCGCAACCAGCCAGCCTCGGCAGATTTCATCTCCGGAAGTTGGCGCCTGCTTTATGTCCATGTAGCCGCAGTTCTGGTCGTCCTTTTGATGTGCTGCGGCGGTTCGTCCGCCTACTCCGTTCTCACCCATGAGGAGGTTGTCGATCTGTTGTGGACCGACGAAATCCGCCCCTTACTCTTAAAGCGATATCCGGGATTGTCGGAGGATCAACTCAAGGATGCGCACGCTTACGCCTACGGAGGCGCGGTCATCCAGGATCTCGGATACTACCCGTTCGGCAGTAAAGAATTCAGCGACCTGGTGCACTACGTTCGCAGCGGAGATTTTGTG
>PLJN01000023.1 GCA_003140235.1 Acidobacteriaceae bacterium | reverse complement strand
GCACAGCATGGTCTCGTGATAGCTGTCGTTCCACCACAGGGAGAGGTCGATCTCCACCTTCTCGCGGCGGCCGCGGATCACCAGCGGGGTCTTCAGGAGCGGCGTCTTGGCCTTGTCCAGGTGGCGCACGAAGGCCTCGACCCCGCCCTCGTAGTGCAGGACCTCCTCGAACGGCTCGGCCTCGCGCAGGTCGCGCAACACGATCGACACCCCGGAATGGAGGAAAGCCAGTTCGCGCAGGCGATGCTCCAGGGTCTTGCGATCGAATTCGATGGCCGTGAAGGTCGAGAGCGACGGCAGGAAGGTGACTTCCGTGCCGGTGAGGAACTCGCCGTTGGCGCGGCGGGGCGCATCGCCGGTGATCACCAGCGGCGAGACCGCGTCGCCGCGCTCGAAGCGCATCTCGTGGGCCTTGCCGTTGCGGTAGATCTTGAGCAGCAGGTAGTCGGAAAGCGCGTTGACCACCGAGACGCCCACGCCGTGCAGCCCACCGGAAACTTTGTACGAATTCGAATCGAACTTTCCGCCGGCGTGCAGCTTCGTCATCACGACTTCCGCGGCCGTGACGCCCTCTTCGTGCATGCCGGTGGGGATACCCCGGCCGTTATCGACCACCGTGATGGATTCGTCTTCGTGGATAGTGACGTTGATTTCGGTGCAATGCCCGGCTAGCGCTTCGTCCACGGAGTTGTCGACAACTTCGTAGACGAGTTGGTTGAGCCCTTTTTCACCGTTCGAGCCAACATACATGGCAGGACGCAGGCGCACCGCCTCCATCCCCTCGAGGACTTTTATGTCGTCGGCGGTGTATGTACGGGTGCCGTTCTCGTTATCTTTGGTCTTTTTTGGGGTTTTAACTGCGGTTTCTTTGGCGGCCACTCGAACTCCTGTCCCGAAGGCAAAAATCGGGTTTTAGCGGCTAAAACAGAGTATCCTTTGAACCCGCTCAAGTTGCTGTAAAATCAATAGCTTACATGAGATTTATGCCAACAGAGATTGTACCATAGGAGAGCATTCTTCGGGAGGCGTCATAACCCCGTCTGCTGCCACCCGAAGGGGTATCTTGTTGGTAAACAGCGATAAATCAAAAAATCTGTTTGAAACTTCTAATTTCTGAGGGTATACTCCTTTTCCCTGATGGTTACCAAAGTAACCAACAGGGAACATTAACCAAATACGCTCAGGAGAACCCCCTATGAAATCGCTGCTCCGTTCGTGTGTTGTAGCTCTGATGTTATTCGGCGCCTATGCTGGCGTTGCTAGTGCGGTCACCCCAGCCGATGGCGGCATGCCGAGGCCCTGTCCTCCGTGCGGCAACGGAGTTAACTAAGAGATTAACGGTCTTTTCGAAGCCTGGGTTTGGGTCATTAGAAAAGCCTTTACAATCAGCGCATTACGGGAAACGCGAGTGACGAGTTAGTAACTTGTCCTTTCGTGTACCTCCCGGGGCTTGCATTCGGCTCTGAGGGGGTAGTATGCTTTCGCCTTCTGGTGGAAGACATATGCAGATGTCATTGATTCAATGGGCTTTGGCGGTTTCGAGTGTGGCCGCGCTTTGTCTGGTGCTGGGTGCACTGATTGCCGGAAAGCTGAGATCCAGCTTTCCCGTGTTTTTCACTTTTGTTTTATTCGGCGTCGTCCAACATTTCATTGAGCTGATTGCCTTCCAAGGTTCCGCCCTTACCTACTTTTACGTGTACTGGTCGCTCAACGCGATTAGTATGCCGCTCGGTTTTATCGTGCTGTATGAGGTGTTTTCGAACGCCTTAAAGACCTACCCGGCCCTAGTCGATCTAGGCAAGGTGCTCTTCCGGTGGGCGGCAGTTTTCCTCCTGATGGCATCGGCGCTTACGGCTTTTACCACCAGCGGCAATCAGCCTAAGAAAATCTACACAGCGGTACTGCTGCTGGAGCGCAGTATTCGCCTGATGCAGTGTGGCCTATTGCTACTGCTGGTTTTCCTCGAAGCCCGTCTGGGTATTTCATGGCGCAGCCGCGGAATGTCCATCGGCTTGGGCTTGGGCGTATTTGCGGCGATAGATCTGGGCTTGTCGTATCTCATGTCCGCTTTCCCTGCCTGGACGAGCTTTTTGGACCAACTCCACGGCGTTTGCTATATCGGGGTAATGAGTGGCATGGCTGCGAGCCTGCTGCTACCCGAGCCCCAGGCCAAGGCGATACCGGATCTGCCGGGCCATTTGATCTTTAAGCGTTGGAATGAGTCCCTGGCCAGCTGTGGCCCAGTCGGCACGGTCAGCGTTAGCATGGCCGACTCCTTCATCCCGGGCGTAGAGCAGGCCGTTGAGCGCGTGCTCGCGCGGAAAGCAATTCACTAAAGTTTGCTCGAAAAAAATTCAGGCCGGACAAGTTGTCCGGCCTTTTGTATTTTCAATTGAAATCGATCTCAGATGCGCATCGGCATCACGATATAGCGGTACTTATACTCGCTGTCCGGGGCCTCATCCGGACGGAGCTGGCCAGCGGTCTGGGAATCTTTGAATTCAAAGCGGACATCGCCCGAACCAACCACCTTCAGGAATTCCAGCAGATACTGTGAATTGAATCCGATTGCCACCGGATCGCCCTCATAGCTGGTTTCGATCGAATCCTCAGACTCGCCGGTTTCGGTGTTGGATGATGACACCTTCAGCTCGTTCTTTTCGACGCGCATGCGAATGGCATTCGACCGTTCATCGGCGAACTGGGCGACGCGCTGGATGGCACTGGAGAACTCGTCACAGTGCACTGTGACCGACTTGTTGTTGTCTTTGGGGAGAACGGCCTCGTAATTGGGGAACTGCCCTGTGAGCTGGCGTGAGGTCAGCAGGCGGCCCCCTATACGGAAGAACAGCGTGGACTCGTCTTTGGCGAACTCAACAACCTGGATGTCGGCGGAGTTGAGCAGGGTGTTCAGTTCCGCCATGGCCTTCTTGGGGACCAGGACTTTCATTTCACCGCTGACCGGCAGCTTGGAATTGTTGTGCTCAATGTGGGCCAGCCGGTGACCGTCTGTGGCGACCATGGTGATGGATTCCGGTTTCAACACCAGCAAGGCGCCGTTCAGGGTGTAACGGGATTCTTCGTTGGAAATGGAGAAAATGGTCCTGGCGATCAAACTGCGCAACACCGGGGCCGGCAGCGCTATGGCGGATTCCGTGGGGAACTGCGGTAGCGTGGGAAAATTCGCCCGGGCCATGCCGACCATTTTGGTGTTGGAGCGACCGCTGCGAATCTGTACCCAGTGGTTCTCCAGCAGCTTGATGCCGATGTCGCCATCGCCCAGCAGCTTCACGTAGTCATACAGCTTGCGCGCCGGGATGGTGCAGGAGCCTTCCTTTTTGACCTTGGCTGGACACGACGTGCGCAAGCTCAGGTCCAGGTCCGTGGCCGTAATCAGGAGCTTATCGCCGGTGGCCTCAAAGAGGAAATTTGAGAGTATGGGGATCGTGGTCTTGCGCTCTACCACGCCCTGCGTGGCGGTGAGTTCTTTCAACAGATCCGATTTACTTACGCTGATTTCCATTGCGACTCCCGCCTCGGTGCTTGCAAGAGGACGGCATAAATTTTCACTGCCTTTACTACCGGTTCTACCTTATATCAAAACCTAATCAAAAACAGTAGTAGTAGTCGATGTGCTCGGAAAAGTGGATTTCACATCCAAGCCGCTTAGTTTACAACGTCTTCTAACGCTTTGCCCTGCCGGAAATTCCGGACTCTGCAACTGTGTTAACGCTTGATATCTGGACGGCAATTCCGAATGCCGTCCTGGATTGCACCGTTTCCACAGGTCGCCCACAACACAAGCAGGAAATCAGGACACTCTCATTCAGAGATCCTGCGCCAGCGCCTTATTCTCAACCACTTAAAGTCTCCGTCAGTTTGGTCAGCATCCTGTTCAAATCCTTGTCGCTCTGGCGTTGCTGATCAATCTTGGCAATCGAATGCATCACCGTGGTGTGGTGCTTGCCACCGAACTGGCGACCGATTTCCGGCAACGATGCCTCGGTCATCTGCTTTACCAGATACATGGCAATCTGCCGTGGAAAAACAATCGCGCGTGAATTGCTTTTGGCCTTGATCTCCGTTATGCGCAGCCCAAATTGCTCCGCTACCGCTCTTTGGATTGAATCAATCGTGATCCGCGGAGTTTGCGAGTCAATAAAATTCTTCAACACCTGTTGGGCCGTTGTCAGGTTGACTTCGGCTCCCGTCAACGAGCAGTAGGCCATCAAACGGATCAGAGCTCCTTCCAACTCGCGCACGTTGGTGCGGACGTTGGACGCGATGTACATCGCAAGCTCGGTGGTGAGAGTCACGCGCTCCGACTCCGCCTTTTTCTGCAGGATGGCAACTTTGGTTTCCAGGTCCGGCGGCTGAATGTCTGCGATGAGTCCCCATTCGAAACGTGAGCGCAGCCGGTCTTCAAATTCCGCCAGCTCTTTCGGCGGACGGTCACTGGCGATCACGATCTGCTTCATGGTTTCATGCAGCGCGTTGAATGTATGAAAGAACTCCTCTTGCGTGCGCTCTTTTTGCGCCAGGAACTGAATGTCGTCGATGAGCAACACGTCCACGTTGCGGAACTTGTCGCGGAAGCTGATCATGCGGTCGTAGCGCAGCGAGTTGATCATGTCATTGGTGAACTTCTCGCTCGACAAATAACAGATTGAAGCTTGCGGCTGGCGCCGTCTTACTTCATGACCAATCGCCTGCATCAGGTGAGTCTTGCCCATTCCCACGCCGCCGTAGAGGAAGAGCGGGTTGTAGGCCTTCGACGGCCGTTCGGCCACTGCCAGCGAGGCCGCGTGGGCAAACTGGTTCCCGGAGCCGATGACAAAAGCGTCGAACGTGTACTTGGGATTCAGCTGGGCCGCGGAGTCCCAGTCAAAACGCTGCTGCTTGCCGGCGCTCGCCGGGGCGTTACTGGTCGAGGCGGGAGGAAAGCCGCTGGCCGGCGGACGAACCGGGACCGCTGTGGGGTCTTCCTCCGCAGTGATGAATTTCACTTCCTGATATTCCAGAGCGAGCACCTCGAGCGCTTCCTGGATCAGGTCCCCGAATTTTTCCTCGATATGGCGAAATTCCGGCGTAGGCACGCGGACAAAAATAATTCTGCCGGCGGTGTGACTGAAGCGCGTGGGCTTGAGCCAGGTGTCATAAGAGAGCCGCGTGATCTTCTTTTCCAGTGCCGAGAGAATTCGCAACCAAGGATTTGCTGCAGCGGTAGTCGTCGCCGATAAAGACATGTTTAAATTGTTCCCAGGCGCTCAAGGCCTGATTTTTGAAGGTGCGGGCCGGATAATTGCTCTGTGCACGATTCACAAAGCAGTGAACATTGAGTAGTACAAATAAAACTAGACTGCTCGGCATACTACACGATCTTTCCGCCTGTGACATGCCTGTGCGAGAAAAAATTTCGCGCATCATTTTCTCGCGGAACAACAGCGTGCGATCTCTCGTCAAGTACTTAGTTCATAACTGCCGCGCGGTTGGTGCATAATAGTGAGCGCTGTTGAGACGCGATCCAAAATGCCTTTTGAGGGCCTGGGTCCAACGCAAAGTCGAACGGACTTGAGCAGAAGGGAATGAATGATGACTGAAGATATGGCGATTCGCGCCGGCAAGAAAGTCCCCGACACGCACGAGGAAATGGCGATCGTGAATTGTGACCATATGGACTGCGATGCCGCTTTCTCGATCGTTCACCATTCCGGGTATGGAGACATGGCGCGAGCCAAGAGACAGGTCACCCACGTCAAGGGTATCTTGCATGACGAGCATGTTCGTCCAGAATTCAAAGACCACTTCAAGTCCTATGACCTGGAAGACGTGGATTGAGAATCGTCCCACCCTAACCCCCTCAGTGGCACGAATACCCTAAATTCCTTTATACTTGTCGTTTGCCCCCTGGGGCGAGATTCTTAGTTGCAGGAGCAGTAACAATTCATGCCCAAGCGTACCTTTCAGCCTAACCGTCGCCGCCGTTCGAAGAAGCACGGTTTTCTTACTAGAATGAAAACCAAAAGCGGGCAGGCGGTATTGTCGCGCCGTCGCGCCAAGGGACGGAAGCGCGTATCGGTCAAGCCCGGCTTCCGCGATTGAGTCTGTCTCGGCAATCCAGTGTTCCCGTGTGCCAGCCGTGAATGACCAGCAGCCCCCAATCAGGCAAGTTCTCCAAGAGTTCGCGATTGCTCAAGCACGCAGATTTCCAGGCCGTGTACAAACAGGGGAAGAGACATTTTTCCGGAAACGTGACGGTGTTTTACCGCGAGCGCAAGGACAAGGACAGTGCCAGCAGCCAGCCCGGCCCCCGCGTGGGATTTACCGTGGGCAAAGTGCTGGGCGGTTCCGTGCAGCGCAACCGGATTCGGCGGCGCTTGCGAGCGGCAGTCCAGCGCCACGTGGCGCAATTGACCCGGCCGCTGGACGTGGTGTTGCATCCGCGGAAATCGGTAATGACCATGGAATTCACGCAACTGGATTCCGAAGTAGATCAGCTTCTGGCTGCGCTGCAAGCGGGGCCGAGAAAAATGAAATCATGATGCGCCTGGCCACAATCCTGCTCAAGTTCTACAAGGGCCTGATCTCGCCGCTGCTGCCGGCCAGCTGCCGTTTTGTACCGAGCTGTTCGGAGTACGCGGCGGAAGCACTGGCCCGCCACGGATTCTTCCGCGGTATGGCCCTGGCGGCTTGGCGTGTGGCGCGTTGCAATCCGCTGGTGCATGGCGGGTACGATCCTGTTTGCAAGGACTGAGATTACCTTTGACCGAATATCACAATCCGCAAGAAGATCCCGGCTCGCAGAAGCGGCTGATGATGGCCTTTTTTCTGATTTTTCTCGGCGTCATGGCTTGGCAGTATCTGACGCCCAAGCCGCCACCACCACCGCAAAAACAGGAGGCGCCGCAGCCGGCGCAATCACAATCGTCGTCACCGGCTGCGCCTGCGGTCACCGCTCCGCGTGTCGACAAAGGGAAGCACCCGGCGGCCGTGGTGCCTTCCACTCCGCTCGTACCTGTGAAGAAAGCTGAAGGTGAGTTGGAAACGGTCATCGAGACCAAGCTCTATCGCATCACATTTACCAACCGTGGAGGACAGGTCAAGAGCTGGGTCCTGAAAAAAGAAGGCCACTACCTGCCCGATGCCGACGTGGAACTGGTCAACCCGATCACCGCACCGGTCATGGGATACCCGCTCTCTTTTTTCACCTACGACAAAGACAAAGACCTGCAAAAGAAATTGAATGAAGCGCTGTACGTGCCCAGCGCCACCGGTCCGCAAAAGCCGCCATTCTCGCTGAGCTTTGAGTACTCTGACGGCGAGACGCTGGCGAAGAAGAAGTTTACCTTCGATGAGTCTTACGTCATCTCGGTGGAGACCGAGGTCACCAGCAAGGGACAGAAGACGCAGGCGTATCCGGAATGGCCCAGCGGGTTTGGCGATGATTCCAAAATGCTTTCCTCCTATGCCGGAGAAAAACTCTTGTGGCAGCAGAACAAGGACATCCAGCGGCAGGCCGCACAGTCCGGATGGTTTCTTACCGGCAAGAAGTCGATCAGCAATGGCGCTACTTTGAATGGGCCCTTCCAATGGGCGGCGACTGCGGACCAGTATTTTACCGCGGCGTTCATGCCGTATTTTCCGGAAGACACCGCCCTGGTTACTCTTCACAATCAAGTTGAGATCGCCAAGGATCCGGAGAAGCCGAACGAAGACAAAATGAAAGTCTCAGTCCTCGGGCTGGCCGTGGGCAGTGTTCGAGGCTCCACGCGTGAGCGGCTCTTTGTTGGGCCCAAATCGGTGGACCTTCTGGAAAGCGCCACGACACCGAGTTCCACGGACTTACGCGGCATACTGGATTACGGGATGTTCGGCTTCATTTCCCGTCCGCTGTTCGCCTGTCTCACATGGACGTACGATCACATCGTCCGTAACTGGGGATGGGCCATTGCTATTCTCACTCTCGTCATCAATCTGCTTCTGCTGCCTCTGAGAATCCAGAGCATCAAGTCGGCCCTGAAGATGCAGAAAATCCAGCCGCAGATCAAGGTCATCAACGAGAAGTACAAGCGCTACACGTTCAAAGACACTCAGCGCATGGCGGAGAAGCAGAAAGAAACGCAGGCGCTGATGAAGAGCGAGGGCGTGAACCAGTTGGGCGGCTGTTTCCCTATGCTGCTGCAAATGCCCTTTCTGTTTGCCTTCTACTCCATGCTGAGCAACGCTTTTGAGCTGCGCCACGCCAACTGGCTGTGGGTCCATGATCTTTCAGCGGCCGATCCGTGGCACGTTTTGCCGATCATCGTGGTCATCACCATGTTCCTCACCCAGCAAAGCACGCCCGCCGGAGGCATGGATCCCGCCCAGGCGAAAATGATGAAATATATGACGCCGATCATGATTGGCGGCATGACTTGGGTCCTGCCGGCCGGACTGGGTGTGTACTGGGCCATCAGTAACATCATCGGCTATATTCAGCAGACAGCCGTCAACCGTTCGGCATTCGGCCAGCAAGTCCGCAAAACGGTAGAGAAGCGGGCCAAACGAAAGAAGTAGTCCGGCGATTTCGATTCGGCCGAGTTTGGAATGACTCACATGATCCAAGATAAAGTTGCGGCGGCAAAAAAGATCGATGCTTTCCTGAAGAACGTAATCACTTCGGGCGCGTTCAAGCTGAAGTACCGGATCACGGTACATCCCGCTTCGACGACCGAAGCAGAGATCACCGTAGAACTCGCCGGTCCGGACAGCGATCTGGTGCTGGAACGCGGCGCCGAGATGCTGCGTTCGCTGGAATTCTTGTGCTTTGAAGCCCTGCATCTTCATCCGGAAGACTACAGCCGAGTCACCTTTGATTGCCGCGGGTACCGCGCAGCGCGTCAGCAGGAACTCAAACTGGCCGCCGAAGTCGCAGCCGAGAAAGTTCTCACGAGCGGCGTCCCATTTTCTTTTGCGCCCATGTCGTCGCGCGAACGGCGTCTGGTCCACCTGGCGTTTCACGATCACGAGTCGCTCGTCACCGAGAGCGAAGGCGAAGGCGGACGCAGATATGTCGTGCTGTATCCCAAAGATTACAAACGAGCGCAGCCAACGCGCCGGTAGCTGGAAAAGCAGCCAAACCCCTTTAACCACAAAGGACACGAAGGAACACGAAGGGGGACGGAACCTATCAGTTTTTGGTCTTTCCTTTGTGTTCCTTCGTGTCCTCTGTGGTTTAGGCTCTTTGTTATTTCAAAAGTTTTCTTCTCCGGAAATCATGAACCTCGACGACACCATCGTCGCCATTGCTACGCCGCCGGGCCGCGGTGGCATTGGCGTTGTGCGCCTTTCAGGAGCGGACGCACAGTCCATCGCCGAGTCCATGCTGCGCCTCAAGCATGAGCTTGCGCCGGGCCGCGCCGTGTTTACCGAATTGATTGAGCCGAAGACCGGCGAGCGCATCGATGAAGCCGTGGTCACGTACTTTGCGCGGCCACATTCCTACACCCAGGAAGATGTGATTGAGATTTCCGCGCACGGTTCTCCCGTTGTGCTGCGGCATGTAGTGGAACTGGCGCTGGCGCGCGGCGCGCGTCTCGCTGAGCCCGGAGAGTTCACCATGCGCGCCTTCCTCAACGGACGCATTGACCTGACGCAGGCGGAAGCTGTGCGTGACCTGATCGAATCCCAAACTCTTTACCAGGCCAAGGTCGCGGCCCAGCAGCTTGAGGGCGCACTCTCGCAACGGCTACAGCCGACCAAGAAAAAGCTGGTCGAGCTGATCGCCGTGATGGAAGCCGGAATTGATTTTGCCGAAGACGACGTCTCCGTGCTGCCTGCATCGCAGATTGTGGAGCGCATTGCCGGCGTCCAGAGGCCGCTGGAAGAGCTGCGCGCGTCTTTCACGTATGGCAAGCTGGTGCATGAAGGTCTCACGCTGGCGATCGTCGGCAGGCCTAATGTGGGCAAGTCCAGCTTGTTCAACCGTCTGGTGGAGCGCGAGCGCGCTATCGTGACCTCCACGCCCGGCACCACGCGCGATCTGGTTACAGAAACCGTTGCTCTGGGCGGCATTCCGCTCAAACTCATTGATACAGCCGGAATCCGCCACTCTACAGACGAGGCCGAGAGCATCGGCATTCGCAAGTCATACGAAGCTCTGACTGACGCGGACATTGTGTTGATCGTGATTGACAGCTTCCACCCGCTTTCTCCTGAAGATCAGGAATTGTTCCAGGCGTGCCGGCAACGTCGCGCGCTTGTTGTCGCCAACAAGAGTGATCTGGCGCACGACAGCAAATTGGAAACCGAAGGGCTCAAACTGTTTCGGACTTCTGCGCTGACCGGCGAAGGAATTGACAACCTGCGGTCGGAAATACTCACCGAAGTTTCCGGCAGCTCCGGCGCGGAACATGAAGCCGGATTTCTCACCAATGTCCGGCAGCAGCGTCTGGTGGAAGAATCACTCACCGCACTCGACGCAGCCACACGCGCTGTAGGCCGCAGCATTCCTCACGAGATGATCATGCTCGATCTCTACAGCGCGCTGCGGCCGCTCGATGCCATCACCGGCGAAACCACCACGGACGACATTCTGCATTTGATCTTCAGCAGTTTTTGTATTGGGAAGTGATTACGCGGACTACTCGTACGCCAGGGCTTCAATCGGGTCCTGGCGCGCCGCGATAATCCCCGGGTAGAGTGCGCCCACCACGGCGGCGCCCATGGCAATACCGGCGGCAATCGGCCACCATCCCGGCACAATGGCCTGCGGCAACGACGCGGGCACCAGCCTGGCCAGCAACCATCGGCTGGNNCTCCCAGAACGCTTCCGCCCAGCCCGAGAAAGAGCGCTTCGAACAAGATGATTTTCACGATCCAGAATCGTGACGCGCCCAGGGACTTCAGGATGCCGATCTCCCGTGTCCGCTGCATGATCGCCATGTACATGGAGAGCGAAGCCACGGCAGCGCCGATCAGCACGGCGACCCCAATAATCACGTTGAGGAACGGCCGCAGAAAAGGGACTTTGTCCGCGGAGCTGAGCGATATCAAGTCCTCCATGGAACCGACGTAGTAGCCGGGAAGCAGCTTTTTGAGCTCGCCGATGACCTCCTGTGTGTTGGCCGGATCGTCAAGCTTGATAAAGATTTGCGAAACTTTGCCCGGGGCGCCATCCAGGTCCTGAACAACGTGCAGCGGAAGGAAGATGTGCGAAAGCTTGCCGGGTTCAACCACACCGGCGACTGTCCATTCGTGGTTCAAGAGTTTCACTGTACTGCCCACGTGGGCGTGCGCCTGCTGCGCGTAGAACGTGTCGAGAAGAATGTCGTCGGGCTTCTCGAAGGTGTGTCCGTCTCTAAAAGTAAACCCGCCGCTCATTCGATTGAAGGGCTCCAGATCAATGCCGGCCACAAAAGTCAATTCAGCGGATACCAGGTGGTTGGCGATTCCCATGGTCTGTGTCACGTGAGGGACTTGCTGCAAGCGGGGCACAAGCGCCTCAGGCATGTTGTTCAACGACAGTGAACCGGGAGAGCTAGAACGCACCAGAATGTCCGCGCCGATTCCGCGGTTGCGAACTGCCGAATCGTCAACGAATCCGTGGCTCAGGCCAACCAGAATGAGCATGAGGGTCACGGGCACGCCGATCAGAAGAATACTCAGGATCGTGCGCGTTGGCCTTTGCAACAGATTCGATGCGACAAGCTTTGCAATCAACGAGAGACTCCGCAACAAGAGGTGTTAAGACGTGCCCTATCAGGATAACAGTGAAAGGTTATTGCGGTATTACGCTGACTGTCAGCAGGCCGGAAATCTCGGCGACATTGTCGCGCCCGTTTTGGAAGACCACAGCCGGTTGCTGGGCGTAAGTTTCGGACAAGCGCAGCTCCTTGATCACGAACATGCGGTAGCCATTGGCCGCTGCGTGTTCGTCGTACGTGACGCCGGTGAGGTAGTAGGCATGGCCGCGCCACAGTAACAACGAAAGCTTTTGTTGCCTGATGCCGGCAATCACCGCGTCTATGTTCGTGGGTGCGCCGGTGACTAGTCCCAATTCCAGTCGCACGTGTCGGCCATCGGGCAGGACCGCATCCTGGTTGACCGCTTCGGCGACAGAATCCAGATCAGGGAGGTCCTGGTGGCAGACTTCGGCGTGGCTCAGGCGCGTCACCCAAAAATTCTGATTGAGAAAAACGCCTTCGCGCTGGAAGAGTGTTTCCAGGCCTGCAGCCAGGGCCCAGTTTTCGCATTTCTCTTTCGCTGTGACCATCCTGGCGGGTTGAAGATCAGCCGTTTGGTCAGGCTTTACGGAAAGTTGCTGCTGTTTCTTTTTATCACCGGCATGGAGAGATACGGACAGAAACAGAACAATGATCGCAATGTAATGCAGCCGGTACATGACTCAAGATCAGTGTACGCCGTTCGCCAGGAGGGCCACAGAAAGCTTCAAGCGCGGGTTCCCAGTTCGCCAACTTCCATTGAGTCAGACGTTATTTCGACACACCAGCCAGCGCGCGGCGGAAGAGCACTTCAAAAGATTCGCCTTCAGTCTTGCCCAGCCGGGCCATCGCTTTTTCCGCCACGGGCCGCTGATAGCCGAGATTGACCAAAGCTGAAATCACGTCTTCATCCACCGGTGAAGCGGTTGCTGCGCTCGGCACCACGCCAAAACTGTCGAGCTTATCGCGCAGCTCCAGCACCATGCGTTCCGCCGTCTTCTTGCCGATGCCGGGAATGCGTGTGAGCGCAGCCACGTTGTTTCCCTGGATGGCCGCCACCATGGTGTCGGTCGGCATGCCGCTCAAGATGGTGATGGCCAGCTTGGGCCCGATGCCGCTCACGCTGAGCAGCTTTTCGAAAAGCTGCTTCTCGTTTGCTTTCAGAAAACCAAACAGAGCCAATGCATCTTCACGCACGTGGGTGTGCACAAAGAGCGCAACTTCCGCGCCGGCAGCGGGAAGCGCGGAAAACGTGGGGATGGTGATGTTTATTTCATAGCCAACACCACCGGCTTCGACAACAGCCTGGTTCGGATGCTTGGACAGCAATTTGCCGCGCAGGTGAGCAATCATCGCGGAGCGGTTCCTTGGGTCAGAGTCTGGCTCAGAGAGCCATCAGGGTTGATGTTTTGAAACACGGGAACAAACTTGGGCAGACTGGCCCAGGGCATCCAGGGAATAGCGGCGGAAATCACGATGTCGCAGATCGTAACAAACGTGTAGCCCCCATCAAAAAACTTGTAGTCCCAAAAATGTCGTACGACAGACCCTACAAGTTGCCAGCTAAACGCCACATCTTGGACGTGCATCACTACGTGAGTGAAATAAATCGTGTCTCCCCACCATTTGGCGGCGAGCGTAAGAACAATGGCGAGGACCTGCCCCACGCGGTCTCGCTTCCCGATGGCTTTGAAAATGAGCCAGCAGATGGGAATGCTCACCGCGAACGCTATGACTGCATGGAGTTTGGGCGACCATTTTCCGCTGTCCGCTTCCATCAGGCTAATCAGCCAGCCCCATGCGCTGCCGGTGATCGCGGCGGCTACCAGTCCGGCGATCACACCCAGGAAATAGTTCGCGTCTTTGGACCTGTATTCGTCAGCTTCGCGCTGCTTTTCTTCCGCGGTCCTCATCTGGCACGCCGGACAATGGTAGCCTGGTATGCCGTTCATCAGGGTGATCTCGCGGGCTTCCGCCGCGCCGCAGTCTTCGCACTTGCCGCTAAACGGTTGTGCAACCTTGCTGACTTCTTCGACCACCGCGTCCAGCAGGCTGGCAATCTCCTCCAGTTTGGGCTTGGTCATGACGTAGGTCCACGAGATCGATACTCCGTCCACCGCGGCCTTCACGGCTTTTTTGCCGAAGAAAGACGAAAAGCCCGGCCGGTTCTTGAGCGCTTCCTGAAGTGGCGGCACGATCGGGGCCTTGGGATAACGCACCAGCATGACAAATCCGCTGGTGCGGCCCGCCTGGGTCAGGGCCAGGGCCACAAGGTATCCCTTGTACGCGCCAAACACCGCGCCCTTCATGGTGGATTGGTAGTGGCTCTTGAAAGTGGTGCATTTGGGGACGTAGATGCCCCCAACCTGCTGCGCGAGCTGAGACATGTAGGTAGCGACGTTCATGATGTTGGGAAGTTACTTCACTCCGGTCGCGGATTCAAGTGAAGATTCAAGACGGGAATTCTCACGTCCTGTGCCGGTAGAAAATATTGAACTGAAAACCCGGACCGGGAGGGAACAGCGCTGCGATCTTCGTCAACCGCTCGGCCATCGCGGACGGCGCCAGCAGCGGATATTCGCGCTCACGCAGCTCGTAATAATCAACGTCCAGACACAGCGCGAGCAGGTAGATGGCAATGGCATCGGAAAATGCAGCGGACGCAAAGTCCGAGCGGGCTTTCTCGTCCAGGCGACCGGCTTTGTCACCCAGCGCCTGCTGGCGAAACTCAAATGCGTCCAGACTGGTTTCCCCGCGGACTCCGTTGGCTGCCTGTGTCCAAACCAGGTCGGCAAATTCCGGAGAGAGGCCGGCGGCGTCTACAAACGCGTGTCCTACGTTGATGTAAAACTCGAAAGCGATGGAAAACTTTTCTTCCAGCAGACGAGTGGAGATAAACACACACTGGGCCCCGCCGGTATCAATGTTGCGATGGCAAATGGCGCGGTCGGTAAGGGCGCTGTCATAATGCTCAGCCACGAGCGTCTTGTCGCCCTCGCTCACCGCGAGCGGCACAAAGTAAAACGCCTTGCGGTCGAGCGCCGCGGCAATGGAGCGAGGCACGGCGTTCACCATGCGTTCCAGATCGGCGGCCGGCAACGTGATATCGCCCGCTGCGGCATAACAGATGCCGTTCGGCGCCTGGGCCACCGGCACATCGCGGATTATTTCCTGCGCGGTGCGCATCTCGGCATTGGCAATCTCGCTCACGGTGCTATTCTAACGTAGCAACGGAAAAAACAAGGGACATGGGCAAATTCTTCTTAAGCGCGGGAATCGGACTGGTCACGGGAGTGATCTGCTTTTTTGTGTCGGTGGCATTCTTGTGTTTTGTTCTGCTGATCTACCGCGGAATCGCCCACGTGCAGCCGGACATGACGCTGGCTTATCGGGTCGCCGCGCCGGTGGCGCTGCTGGCGGCGTTGTGTGGATTCAGCGTCAGCCTGGTGCGAACTTTCCGGCAGAAAAAACTCACTACAGATTCACGCTGACATCGCGAAGCCAGCGTCCGATGTCTCCTTACTCTTCTTCGACAAACCGGTATCGCGTGGCAGTCGTAGTCGATGCCGTGTTTCTTTTTTAGTTCCTGAATGTAGATCAGGTCCCTCTTGGTATGCGGGCTGGCGACACCTTCGCCGAGCGGCTCGCACGTATGCAGCAGGATTTCCTCGAGACAGCTATTCACGCTCATGCGCTTGTGCCCGGCCAGATCATGGAGCAACGCGGCAAGACGCTTCTCCAGTCGCACCGGAACATCTACCCGCTCAATCTTCAGCGGGTTTGCAACCGCGCCGGGCAGCCTGTAGCCGAAAGTGAGCGCGTATCCGTACAGATCGCGAACCGTGTAGTCGCGCAGTCCCCACGGTCTGTCGCCCGGAGGCTGGACGACTTCGACTCCGTTGTCTCGCTGGAACTCGTAGAGTGTGGTGAGCGACGCGGCCGTGGCCTCGCTTGCCGCAAACTCATCGGCGTCGCCGATGACGAAATACACCGCGGAGCCTTGCGGGCTGGGCGTCCCCTGCTCCAGAAACAGTTGCACGTGACCCAGATTCACGCCGGCCATCGTCGGCGGGTCGCCCCATGTGAAGATCAGACGGAAGCCGAGTTTTTTCGTATAGAAATCGGTCGCGGCAAGAAGGTCGCTGACCGATAAACTCGGGTGAAGTTGCTCGCAGTTGACTTGAGGGATGGGGGGAGTGGTCATGGGCCTCCTTTTCTGCGTTATGGTAGTGCCACGTTTCTACGTTGAGAGTTTTTTACAAGATCAGTGTAATCAGTGCAAATCAGTGGTAGTCATTGTTCTGGCAGCTTCCAACGTTTTCTCATCTTCTTGTACTGCGCGTTGGGCAACTGCACCAGCAGTGGACTCTTCTTCGGATCCAGCCAATTCAGCACGGCCTCCAGTTTCTCTTGTGGCATAGCTGTGCAGCCGACCGTCCCCTGGTCCTGCCCGCGCCAGATGTGCATGAAGATGCACGACCCACCGCCCGGCTTGACCGGATCACTATTGTGTTCCACCACGATTCCCCAGCGGTACAGCTCGTCGCTGCGCCGCATGTGCTCGGAGCTGTTCCAGTCGGGCGCGACTGTGCTGCGATCGAGAACGCGATTGTAGAACTTTGACCCTGTGTCATCCACGCATTCTACGGATGGCGTCAGCGGGACGTAGGGCATGGTCCATCCGGATTGCGGGTTCGGCGCGTAGCCAAACGCAGCGCTCAGGCGGAAAACTCCGGCAGGAGCTTTGCCGTCTCCTTCTTTCTTGATGGGATCGCCGGATTGCCTGCCGTCAGCTACCACACCTGCGCCCCAACCCAAACCGTTTTTTCCGACGACCACCGTGACCGGGCCGCCAACAGGTTTCCATTTGTCGTGAGGACTCGAACGCTCATAGCGTTGCAGCTTGCCTTCCACGGCGGTCCAGTCGGAAGTGGTGACGACCAGAAGCTGCGTCGACGCATTAAGAGAGCCAGGCTGCTGGGCGGGGGCGGCCAGAGCGATGACTAATACCGGGACAACCAACCGACACCAAAAGGCAAGAGATTTCATGGGCAGAGACCTGATCCTATCGTAATTGCAATGTCAAATATGACATTATGTCTCCCGGCAGAAACACTCGAGCAAGAAGCGGGCAAAGACTTTATGCCATTTTTCGTCATCGTTCCGGTTTGGATGCTGGGCGTGTTTGTAAGCCTCCCACTGTTGTTCTTCCGGTGATTGCGCTTTCTATCATCTTACTTGGTGCTTAGCTCCACCCTTGGAATGCTGTTGTCATTCCTGGTTTCACTTGCTTTTCTCCTCATCGCAGGAAAAGTTTTCGGAAACACATCTGTCGCATGGATTGCTGTATTGGCATATTTGGCGGGGGATGATTGTCGGTGGCGCCCTCGGTTTCGTTGCAGGTCTGTTCTTGGCGCGAAAGTTTAATCGTCTGGTCGGCTGTCAAGCTTAAGCGCTTCAACGCCGTCGTTGCCGATTGACCCCCGCTCACCCTCGGCGGTAGACTTCTCTGCTTCTATCTCACAAAAAGGAGAGACCGTGAAACTTCGCAAATTTACTGCGCGTCTCTGTTGCTTCTGCTTCTTACTTACGCTCACTCTTTCGTTGACTGCCGTTGCGCAAGACAAAGAAAAAGTCGATTACGACATGATCAACAAGATCCGCTACGAGGGGTTCCATAACTCCAAGATCATGCAGATCGCCACCGGGTTGTTCGAAGAAATTGGCGCCCGTCTTACCGGCTCTCCTAACATGAAGCGCGCCAATGAATGGACGCGCGACCAGCTCACCGGCTTTGGAATGTCCAACGCCCACCTAGAGCCCTGGAGCCCGTTTGGACGCGGCTGGTCGAACGAGTACATCAACGTCCGCATGTTGTCGCCGGATGTGGCCACGTTCATCGCGTATCCCAAGGCCTGGACGCCCGGGACAGGCGACGGGCCGGTCCATTCACAGGTGGTCCGCGTGACCGTCCGCCTGACGTCCGTCGGAGACTTTCAACAGGACCTGGCAAAATATAAGGGCAAGCTGGCCGGCAAGATCGTCCTGTTTGGCGACGACGTGGACCAGGTCATGTCGAGCGAGCCGCTGGCCAAGCGTTATGACGAAAAAGGTCTGGAAGAGATCGAGCACTACCAGATTCCTGGTGGCCCGGTGAATCCGGCCTTCCGCGACTTTGCCACGCGCGCGCGGCTGGCGCGGGAACTGAGCGCCTTCTTTGACGAAGAGAAGCCACTCGCGGTGATTGACCGCAGCCGTGGCGCCATCGGCGGTGGAACGGTGTTTGTGCAGCAAGGCGGCTCATACAAAGTCGGCCTGACGGTTGCCACGCCGTGGATCACCATGGCCGGGGAACACTGGGACCGCATCGCCCACATTCTTGCCGACAAGAAAGACGTAGACTTGGAAGTCACCGTCAAAAATACTTTTTATGACGCTGACACGCAGTGGGACACCATCGCGGAAATCCCGGGCACTGATAAGAAAGACGAAATCGTGATGATCGGCGCGCATCTGGATTCCTGGCACACCGGCACCGGCGCCACCGACAACGGCGCGGGCACCATCGTGATGATGGAAGCCATGCGTATTCTGAAAGCTCTCGACATCAAGCCGCGGCGCACCATCCGCATTGGCCTGTGGAGCGGAGAAGAAGAAGGCCTGCTCGGTTCGGCCTGGTACGTGATCCATCACTACGGCAACCGGCCGGAATATAAAGACCCCGCGCGCAAAGGTGATCCCGCGGTCCGCTCACGCGAAAACGGCCCGCTCACCATGACGCCGGACCAGAAAAGAGAGCAGTCCAAGGTGTCCGTGTACTTCAACGTGGATAACGGTTCGGGTAAAATCCGCGGCGTCTACATGCAGGAAAACGCGGCCGTCCAGCCAATTTTTGAAGCCTGGATGAAACCGTTCCACGACCTCGGCATGAACACGCTCACCATGCGCAACACCGGCGGCACGGACCACTTGTCGTTTGACGCGGTCGGCATTCCGGGCTTCCAGTTCATACAGGACCCGTTGGAGTACGAAACGCGCACCCATCACTCAAACATGGATGTCTACGATCGTCTGCAGCAGGAAGACTTGAAGCAGATGGCGGTGATCGTGGCGTCATGGGTGTACATGGCCTCGCAGCGCGAGGAAATGTTCCCGCGCAAGCCGATCGAGAAGGAATTGCCGCCACCACCGGCTCGGTAGTTTCTTCTAAGTCCCGAGCAGCAGCGAGGGATCCCTATATTCATTCAAGACCATGGGTGGAGATAAGGGATCCCTCGCTTCGCTCGGGATGTTTTAGACGTCTAAGTCGCCGTATACCCGCCGTCTACCGGGAACGCAGCTCCGGTGATCCATGACGATTCATCGCTAGCTAGAAGAACAGCGGCGCCGGCAATGTCTTCTGGTTGTCCAAAGCGTCCGACCGGATGCATTGCCCGTCGTTGTTGTTTGGCGGCTTCGTCCTGAATGAATTGGGCGATCATCTCCGTTTCCACCATGCCGGGACAAATGCAGTTCACGCGGATATTCTCCGCAGCGTGGTCGAGCGCCATGGCCTTCGTCATCTGCAAGACCGCGCCTTTGGACGCCGCGTACGCCACGCGGTTTCTTGCACCCGTCAGGCTGAGCACCGAGGCCATGTTGATGATGGACCCGCCTCCTGCGGCGCGCATGTGCGGCAACACCGCGCGCGAAAGCAGCCACAGTCCGCGGACATTGATGTTGAACGTCTGGTCCCAGTCGTCTTCGCTGAGAGATTCAGCGGTACCGGCCAGAAGTACTCCTGCATTATTAACCAGAACATTAATACGCTGAAAGCTTTGCAGCGTAGCGTCCACCAGCGTCTTGATTTCCTCAGCATCACTCACGTCGGCGCTCACGGCCACGCAGGATGCCCCGAGTTGTTTCGCAGCGGCGTCGAGCTTCTTGCGGTCGCGTCCGCAAATCACGACTTGAGCGCCTTCGCGCACAAACGCCGCGGCAATGGCGAGTCCGATTCCGCTTCCGCCACCGGTAACAATGGCAACTTTGTTGGAGAGTCGCATGGAGAAGATTGTAAGTTATCATAATGAACGCTACGCGAGCACCAGCGCGCTTTTTCGGCATTCATTTTGGAGACAAGAGTGGTCCCTAGCAATCCCCAACTTTTCTCGGTGGTCGTTTGCGCGCCCGGTGAGCGGCACGAATGAACTACGCCGAACAGCAGGAGTATCTCAGCGACAGTCATACATGGGCGGCCGGGTTGGCCGCTACGCTTCTCACCCTGGCGACGGTCTGCTTGCGCGCTAGCGGTAATCCTTCCAGGTTCGCAGTTATCACAGCAGGATTGATTGTCGCCGCGCTAGCTATCTCTCTTTCGTACACACCTGATTACCTCCATGTGACCTCGAATCCGGAGAAAGGCGCGCGATGGGAAATCCGTATTCGCTGGAGGATTCTGGGCGCCGCGCTGGTTTTGGGTTTGTTTTCCGCATCGAACACACGCGACATAGTTGTTGTTCTGCTGGCGATCATCTGGTTTGTGTGCGCCAATCGTTTGGCCAGGATCGTGGCGCCACGCCACGTCGCAACTTACTTCTGGTTGACCGATGTCGGGATGCTCGCGATCTTGTTGCTCGTGCGAGGAACGTCGTTGCTTCTGGGTGCCGCCTTGCTGGCGGCGGCTGCGCATCTCTCGATCGTGATCTGCCAGAAGCGTTGTTTTGAGTGGGCGGCTGTGGTGACTGCCGCATCCGCGGTCCTTCTTTTCTTTTCCAGCCGGCGAGTCGGAGTTGATCTGGCGCTTCTTCTCGCGACGGTTGGCTTGGTAGCGACGTCCGCGCTGGCCACGGCGTTGCTCGTGTGGCGCGCGCAAAAGCACAGCGCCAGAAACGTGAGCACGGCCATTGCTGAACTTGTGGACTTCAGCGGCTACGCAGAAGAAAAAGTCCGCGAGCTTTGGCTGTCGAGCAATCAGCAATTGGCCGCCAACTGGGAGAAAGCCCATCTGGCGGAAGACGACGCGGAACAGATGGCCGAGTGGTACCGCGAGAATTCCGAGCTGTATTTGTTTGCGATCTCAGCTTACAACCTGGAATTCAAACGTATACGCTCCAACCTGGGCGTGCTCAAGTATGCGAGCGGCGCGTGCCTCGACTACGGCGCCGGCAACGGCGAGCTGTTACTGGAGTTGGCGCGCCAAGGCCATTCAGTCACGTATTACGACGTGGAAGGCAAGACCATGCAATTTGCGCGCCGCCGCGCTCAGCAGCGTGGCCTGAGCATGGAGTTTGCGCGCACTAAAGATGATCTCGCTGCGTCGGCGAAAAAGCGCGGCTTTGACACTGTGTTTTCATTCGACGTGCTCGAACACTTGCCTGATCTTCCGGGAGAACTTGGTTTTTTGTCGTCATTGCTGGTGCCGGGCGGGCGCATGATGTTTGACGTGCCGGCGGGATCCACCAAGGCGCATCCGATGCACCTAAACCACAATCTGGATGTTCGTGCATTCTTACTGGCGCGCGGAATGGAAGAGGAACGTAGCCTGTCGGAGAGCATTCCGTTCAAGAAGCAAGAGAAGTACGTTTTTCGCGCGAAGGCTTAGCAAATTACTTTCCGCGAGCGCCGTTTTTCAAATAGGCGGCCGCTTTGGGATCTTGATCGAATCCGCCGTACACCTGCGAAGAGGGATAGTATTCGGCGGCAAACTGCACTTTGCCCGCGGCTTCGTCTCCGGCGACACTCGCAATCAGAGCTAGTGTGAGATCAATCCCCGCCGAAACGCCGGCGGACGACCAGATATTGCCATCGCGCACAAACCGTTCTTCCACCACGGACACATCACCCAGCGCGCGCAGGCGGTCCAGTGATCCCCAGTGCGTAGTAGCTTTCCTGCCGGAAAGCAAACCCGCTCGATGCAGCAGAAAAGATCCGGTACAGACGGAAAGCACGGCCTGACAGCCACGGGCCTGCGCGGCAATGAACGCAATCAGCTCAGGATTGTCGACCTCTTGCCGCGTACCCTGTCCGCCCGGCACAAGAAGAAAATCGAGCGGAGGGCATTCCGCGAACGAGACGTGAGGGTTGATCGAAAGTCCCTTGGCGCATATGACCGGAGTGGTCGATTGCGCGATGATCAGGCATTTTTCCGGCCCTTGAGCATGCGCTTGCCACATGGTAAGCATTTCCCACGGGCCGGCAAAATCCAACTCTTCAACTTTGGGAAAAACCAAAACCCCAAAATTCATGCTGCACTCGCTGCGGTGTGCGAGCCTCCGAACCGTCCAGAAAGCACAACGAGCAGCATACCCAGAATCCAGAGAAAATAGCCCGTTACCGGATGCATATGTTCCTGGTAAAAAATAATCCAGCAGAAGGGGAACAGCAGGATGAGAACAACGGTGAAAATATTGGCAAACCGCTTCTTGCGCAGAAGCTGCAGGACAATAATGATCAGAAAGATCGGGTTGATCCATCCGCTCAGCAGAATGGAAAAATATTGCACAGGCTGCTCATGCAGCACGTTCATGCCGTCACGTCCCCAGGGGATGATAAGCGTAAGCCAGGCGCAGTGATAACCGTGAATGCCACCGCTCGCCGAGACGGCAGAGACGGCGACAAGAAAGAAGCTAGTCAAGTACAGCGCCAGCCCGGCCAGAATTATCAGATGTTTCGTCACAGCGGTTCACCACTCTCATGCGGATTGTATCAGGCTACTGCTTCCGGTCCGATACCGCTCACGACTGTGGACCAGTAGAATCCTTGCATAAGTAAGAAGGAAGGTCTGCATTCTTGATCTCCAAACGCAAGTCCGATCTTGTCGTGACCCTGCGCCGTCTTCCGCTCTTCACCGATCTTTCTGAAGACGAACTGGCGTTGATTGCTGAACGCACGACGTGCCGCGAGTATGGCCCGGGCGCGGTGGTCTTTCTTGAAGGCGAACCTTGCCGCGAACTGTTGATTGTGAAAGAAGGCAGCGTAAAGCTACTCAAGACGGCGGCCAGCGGACGGCAACAGCTCATCGCAATTGAGCGCACCGGCAATTCACTGGCCGAGGTGCCGGTGTTTGATGGCGGGAGTTATCCCGCAACGGCAAAGGCCGCTGGTCCCACAACGCTGCTGTGTCTTGACGCTGAGCATTTTCGCAAGATTTGTCTGCGGCATCCAGAGGTTGGTCTCAAGGTCATCAAAGTACTCGGCCATCGCTTGCGGCGCATGGGAACCCTGGTGGAAGAGCTTTCATTCTCCACAGTCCGCGGCCGGCTGGTTGCGTACTTGATTCAGCTGGCAGAAGAGAGTGGACGGCAGACCTCCAGCGGTATGGAGTTTGCGCTGACTGAAAACAACGAAGAGCTTGCCGCCCGCCTGGGAACTGTCCGCGAGCTAGTTTCGCGCAATCTAGGGCGACTGCATGGCGAAGGTCTAGTAGAAATCCGCCGCCGCAAAGTGATTGTCCCCAATCTCGACACGTTGCGAGCTGAAATCGCCGGCTGACCGAATTCCAATGTAAACGCGAAAGTATTTTCACTCCGTGACAAAAGTCATCGTCGCATCCGGAAGATGTTTCTATTCTGTCCATGACCAGGAGGTCCCATGGCTTTTGTGATTGCTGAACCTTGTATCGGCGTGAAAGACACGGCTTGTGTTGACGTGTGTCCCGTAGACTGCATTCATCCGAGAAAAGACGAAACAGAAATTGGAACTGCTCCGCAACTCTACATTGATCCGATCGAGTGTATTGACTGCGGAATGTGCATCCCGACGTGCCCGGTGTCAGCGATTTATCCTCAGGAAGATCTGCCGCCGAAATGGCAGCACTGCGCCCAGATCAATGCGGACTGGTACGCCGCCAAGCTGAAGCCTTGATTCGGTGGCCTATTTTGCCTGCTTGTAGACCGTTCCACCTTTCATCACAAACGCCGGATTCTCCAGCAACGTGACGTCTTTGGTAGGATCGCCGTTCACGGCGACGATGTCTGCGAACTTTCCTGGCTCCAGCGTTCCGATGCGGTCGGACCAGCCGAGCAGATCGGCGGCATTGACGGTGGCGGTCTGGATGGCCTGCAGCGGCGTCATGCCCAGTTTTACATACACGGCGAATTCGTGCGCGTTGAGTCCGTGCGGATAGACTGCGGCATCGGTGCCGAAAGCCACTTTCACTCCTGCATCAAAAGCCCTTTTGACGTTGGTGCGCGCGATGGGAATGATGGTGCGCATTTTGCCGGCATACATTTCCGGCAGGCCGATCTTCACGGCGTTCTCGGTCATCCAATCGCCGAGATAAAGCGTGGGCACCAGGTAAGTGCCTTTGGACTTCATCATCTGGATCGCGGCGTCATCAATATAGGAGCCGTGCTCAATGGAATCGACGCCTGCCTCGGATGCCCATAGAATTCCCTGGGCGCCGTGCGCGTGGGCCGCGACCCGGCGGCCTAAGCGGTGAGCATCGGCGACGATGGCTTTCATTTCTTCGAGCGTGTACTGCGATGCGCGCGGATCGTCACCTTTGGAGAGCACGCCGCCGGTGGCGCAGATTTTAATCACGTCTGCGCCGTACTTGATGATCTCGCGCACTTTGTGCTGCACGCCTTCGACTCCGTCGGCTGCACCGTCGCTCCTGGCGTGGTACTCGTAGGGCAGCAGGTTGTTGTCGCAGTGCCCGCCGGTAATGCTTAACGCCGGGCCGCTTGCGATGATATGCGGTCCCGGCAGCATGCCTTCGTTAATGGCATCGCGCAGCGCGATGTCCGTGTAGCCGCTCGCTCCCACGTTGCGGACCGTGGTAAAACCGGCCAGCAGCGTGATGCGCGCATTCTTGGCACCGATCAGCGCCTCTTTCGGTACCGAGATGCCCAATTCCTGATAACCGAAGTTCGGATCGAACGTGAGATGAGTGTGCGCATCGATCAACCCCGGCAGCAGCGTGGCGTTCGGCAGCTCAATGACATTCGCGCCTTGTTCGGCGCCGGTGCTGACGCGGATGATATAGCCGCCTTGAATGACCACCCACACGTTGTCCAGCGTGCGCCCGGTCTTGACATCGAGCAGGTGGCCGGCGTGGACGACGGTAATGGCCACCGGAACTTCCTTTTGGGCCCAGCAGGAGATCGAGAAAGCAATCAGGATAGAGAGAGAAATAAGTTTTTTCATGGCGGCAGCAGCGGATTATAGCAGGGAGCAAAAGCTCAATCCCCGCCATTCCAGGCATCTCCTTGGTTGTATCCGCAGAGAGTATAGCTGTTCTGGTGCTAGACGTAATCCTTCCAAACCACTTATCCTTATTGTATTCCAGTTATGTTCACAGCCGAGGGCGGCTGTTATCCACAGGATTCCATGTCAGCAATGATTCACATCACGCTTCCTGACGGAAGCCAGCGCGAAGTCCCCAAAGGCACCACGCCTTTGGACATCGCAAAGTCCATCAGCCCCCGGCTGGCGGATGCGGCTTTGGCGGCGAAGATCAAGCACTCAGCTGTTAGCACCCACGGCGCGCCGGGGCAGGCTCAGCCTTCGGCCCCTGAACAGAATGGCGATAAAGCGCCGGCCAGCATGCACGCGCATCAGCCGAAAGACGGCTGGCAGTTTACCGATCTCACCAAGCCGCTGGACCAGGACGCGGAACTGCGTCTGTTGACCGACCGCGACGCTGAAGCGCTCGAAGTCTACCGGCATTCGTCGGCACACGTGCTGGCGACTGCGGTGCTGGAACTTTTTCCCGAGACCAAGCTGGGTCACGGCCCGCCGACCGACAGCGGTTTCTTCTACGATTTTTATCGTCCGACGCCGTTCACGCCGGAAGATCTGGAGAAGCTCGAGAAGCGCATGGCGGAAGTCGTGGCGCGCGACGAGAAATTTGAGCGCGAGTCCATTCCGCGCGATGAAGGCCTGGCGCGTTTTCGCTCCGACGGCGACTTCATGAAAGTCCACTTCATTGAGCAGTTCACCAAACCGGGCGAGCCGATTTCTGTTTATCGCAATGGAAAGTTCGTAGACTTCTGCCGTGGTCCGCACGTGCCTTCCACCGGACGCATCAAGGCTTTTAAGCTGCTGAACATCGCTGGCGCCTACTGGCTGGGTGACGAAAAGAATCCGCAGCTCCAGCGCATCTATGGAACGTCGTTTTTCAGTAAGAAAGATCTTGATCAGCATTTGCATGCAATTGAAGAAGCCAAAAAGCGGGACCATCGCGTACTCGGCCAACAGCTTGATCTGTTCAGCATTCAGGAACTCGCCGGGCCTGGGCTGATCTTCTGGCATCCCAAGGGCTCCCTCGTCCGCAAAGAAATGGAAGATTGGATGCGCGAAGAGTATCTCGCGCGCGGTTACGACCTGGTGTTTACGCCGCACGTGTTCCGCGTAAACCTGTGGCAGACCAGCGGACACGAAGGCTACTACGCGCAGAACATGTTCACGCCCATGGAACTGGACGATGCGAGCTATCGCATGAAGCCCATGAATTGTCCGGGGCACATTCTGATTTATCGCGACAAGCTGCGGTCGTATCGCGATCTGCCGGTGCGCTATGGCGAGCTGGGCACGGTGTATCGCTACGAACGGTCCGGTGTGATGCACGGGTTGTTGCGCGTCCGCGGCTTTACGCAGGATGACGCCCACATCTTCTGCACGCCGCAGCAGATTGAAGATGAAATTGTCGGCTGCATTGATTTTGCTTTGGCCGTCCTCAAAACGTTTGGCTTTACCGATTACTTTGTGGAGCTAAGCACTTGGGACCCCAATGACAAGAAAAGCTTTGTCGGCGGTGATGACAAGTGGAACCTGGCGAGCAACTCGCTCGAAAAGGTCTTGAAGAACCTGAAGATTCCGTACAAGACCATCCCCGGGGAAGCCGCATTCTACGGGCCCAAGATCGACGTCAAGCTGGTGGACGCCATTGGCCGTCTGTGGCAGCTGTCGACCATTCAGTTTGATTTCAATCTGCCGGAACGCTTTGGCCTGGAATACGTGGCGGAAGACGGTACCCGCCAGCAACCGCTCATGGTCCACCGCGCGCTGTTCGGCTCGGTCGAGCGCTTCTTCGGCATTTTGATTGAACACTACGCCGGCGCGTTCCCGGTGTGGCTCTCGCCGGTCCAGGTAGCGGTGATTCCCATCAGCGAAAAGCATACCGAATATGGCAAGAAAGTAACGCAGCAGTTGCGAGACGCCGGCATTCGTGTCCATCACGACGACCGCAATGAAAAGATGAATGCCAAAGTCCGCGAACATACCATGCAGAAAGTGCCGTTCCTGCTAGTGGTCGGCGAAAAAGAAGCTGAAGCGGGGACGGTCAACGTGCGCGTCCGTGGCCAGCAGCAGCCGGAAGGCACCGTGCTGGTCGAACAATTCGCGGAACGGGTAAAGAAGCTAATCGCGGACAAGGCTGTGAGTCTGACCACTGATTCGCACTGATGGCACTGATAGGTTCGGCACTCATTCGATCAGTGTTTATCAGTGCGAATCAGTGGTGAAAGCAAGTTTTCATGAAATCCACTTTCCCCGGCTTTTCCCCCGAAGCACTCGCCTTCCTGCGCAGCTTGAAGCGCAACAATCGCCGCGAGTGGTTTAAGCCGCGCAAGGATAAGTACGAAAAGCTCATTAAGACGCCCATGCTGGAAATGGTTGAGTGCTTGAACCAGGAGTTTGCCCGCTTCTCGCCCAACTACGTCACTCCCCCGGAGAAAGCGGTCTATCGGATTTACCGCGATACTCGTTTTTCTCCCAATAAAACGCCCTACAAAACGCATATCGCGGCGATCTTTCCGCGTCACACAGCGGTCAAACGCGAAGGAGCAGTATTTTATCTCCACTTCACTCCGACTGAGCTGCTGGCGTTCGGCGGCGTGTATTCGCCGGAACGCGAGGAATTGCTGGCGTATCGCGCGTTGATTCAGGAACACTATCAGGAGCTGGAAAAGATCCTGCGCGAGAAAAAGCTGCGGAAAATTGCCGGCAATCTGCAAGGCGAACAACTGTCACGCATGCCCAAGGGTTTCCCGACAGATCACTCCGCCGAAACGCTGCTGCGGCACAGACAGTGGTATTTGGAGTGTACTTTGGATGTGAAGCTGGTGACTTCGCCCCGGCTGGTTCCGGAACTTGCGCGCTGTTTCCAGGCCATGGCGCCGTTCGTTGAGTTCATGAACCGCGCCATTGTTCCCAGGCCGCCGGCGTCCAAGAAGATGTTGTTTGCCGGGTTCTAGACAATGCTCACAGACAGTGCGTAGGCCGAGGGTCTTTCATCTTCTTGTCATTCCGACCCTGAGCTTGCGAAGGGGAGGAATCTGCTTTCCGCTGTGAGGGGAGATTCTCTGTCTCCACATTCCGGGACAAACATTCTCCATGCCTGAAATGAAAGCAGATTCCTCTCCCGCTTCGCGGGATCGGAATGACAAGGTCTGCTGAGCTCATGTCTTTGTCAGTTTTCCTCTGTTTCCTCCTTTCCTCTGTGTTTCAAGGATTTTGCGGTTAGAATCCAAGGCGCATCCAAGGAGGAATATGGCTCTCACAACTTCACTCCGTAGATTTGTAGCAGTTGCTTTGTTCTTGATGGCTGGCGTGTGCGCTTTTCCCGCCGCTGCTCAGACCACCCCCTTATCCGATGACAATGCCAAAGTGGCCAAACTGTTGGAAGGTAGCGGTCAAAAATACAAGACATACAACATTGCCAGCGGTCCGGTCTGGTCCATCGAGGAGCTGCACGGCAGCAGCCTGAAGAACATCCAAATTCTGCTCGGCGCCAGCGGAGGGTTTATGGTGATGGGCGTGGTGGTAGCCGAAAAGGCGCACATGAACGTGACACCAGAGTTCATGCACAAGCTGTTGAAGCTGAGCCATGAAGTGGACCGTGTGAAGTTAGGCTTTGACAACGACGATGATCTCTTTGTGCGCATCGAATCGCCCGTGCGGTTGCTCGACGCCCAGGACTTTAAGGCCCAGATTGACCAGTTGGTCCTGGCCGCTAACGAGGTCCATAAACAGATGAGTTCCTTCATTACCCCATAGGAAACAGAAGATTTGTAATTGCCAAAATCGGGCAATTGAAATTCCGGCGGTTATGGCAATTTTGGCATTTCTGGCAATCTTCACTCAATCGTAAGGCCATGGCCTGTTGTCAATCAGGATACAGCCCTCAATTCCCAAAGAAATCGGGGTCAAAGGGGGTAGACTTTGCTCATGAGCATCATAGGGAAAGTCGCAATCCTGGCCGCTGTTCTTGTGGCTGCGCAGTCTTCGCCGGCAACCAATTCCGCTGACAAGGACGAGCGCGCCCAGCTTGCGGCCCTGGTAAAACAGCAGTTCGGTTCCACTTTCACGCTGCCCGAGAAGTTTCCTACTCCGCTCATTACCGGGGACTTTGACGGGGACGGAGTTGAGGACGTGGCCATTGTGGCCGACAGCAAGGAACCGATCCCTGACTCGTACGCGTTCAAGTATGACGTGGCCGATCCCTACGGCGCTTATTTTGGATTTGGCAATCCGGCGATCGCGTCCACGTTTAACGCCACCGATCCCCGCTACAACCACACGATTCTGGTCATCTTTGGAGCAGGCCCCGAAGCCTGGCACGCAGCCACGCCAAAAGCCAAATTCGTGATCATCAACGTTCCGTTCGACAACATCACGACCGGGCGCATCCTTCTGAAGAAGGGCAAGCCGCCCATTTTTGTGATCCGCGCTGTGGAATCACAAATTATGGATTCCAACGTCTTTTATGACGCTAAGAAGAAGAAGTGGCACTGGGAGCCGGGACAGACGCTGGAGTAACGCGCCGACATTCCTATTATTCGAAGCATGGACTCAATTGGAGTATTCTTGAGTTGCCATGCTCCGCAAGCTGACGTTATTGCTCATTGCCGCCGCTGCATTCTGCCAGACGACGCAGATCGCACCGGAGCCTCCACCCAAGCCCTATGACGTGGTCGAAGCCTACGAGGTCTATTCAGCAGTTCTTGCTTCGCGCAAAATAAATCGCACGCCACTGATCGCAGAGGACACGGTTCCATTCCATCATTGCATGGATCCCGACTCGGACAAAGAGGTTGATTCCGCGATCAACAACTACAAGAAGGCAAATGAAACTCGCTGGCGACTGCAGCAGTTAGATCTGAGTAAGAAGTACAAGCTGATAAGCACAACGGAGATCGAACAAATGAAGAGCTCCGATCCCAAAGCAGGGCTCTTCTGGCGCTTTCCGAAAGGGATTGAGATAGCCCGCTTATCCACAGTCGGCTTCAACGCTGACAAGACACTAGCTTTCTTGGAGATGGACACAATTTGTGGAGGTGCTTGCGGTCAGGGACACCCTTATATTCTGCAAAAGCGGAATGGTAAGTGGCAGGAGTATGACCCTCCGCCGGTTAGGAGCCCAGACGGCTCATTTTCGTTCCACGCCGAATGCGGCTGGAACTATTAGTCCCAGCTATCCCGCGCGATCACGCGACAGGGTGTATCAAGAGTAAGTGGAATCTCAGGGGTTGAGAGTTAGACGCGGCAGTGCCGCGTCTCTACGTCAGTATCCTTCCTGATCCGCGTGCATCCGCGTGAATCAGCGGCAAATGCTTTGCTTTCCCCTATAATTCTCCTGACATGAACCTGGAACAGAAGCTCGCCGAACTGAAGCGCCGTGACGCGCTGGCTGACGCTGGTGGCGGTGAAGAGCGTCGCGCGCGCCAGCACAAGGAAGGCAAAATGTCCGCCCGCGAGCGGATCGATTTTCTCCTGGACGAAGGCACGTTCGAGGAATTCGACAAAATGGCCACCCACAACTGCACCGACTTCGGCATGGCGGAGCAGAAGGTGTTTGGCGACGGCTTTGTCACCGGCTATGGCCGCGTGGAAGGCCGGCTGATATTTGTGTTCGCCCAGGATTTCACCGTGTTCGGCGGGTCGCTTTCCGAAGTCAACGCGGCCAAGATCGTAAAGATCATGGACATGGCCATGAAGGTGGGCGCGCCGGTGATCGGGCTAAATGATTCCGGGGGCGCGCGCATTCAGGAAGGCGTCCGGTCGCTGGCCGGTTATGCCGACATTTTTCTGCGCAACACGCTGGCCAGCGGCGTGATTCCCCAGATTTCCGCCATCATGGGCCCATGCGCCGGTGGGGCGGTGTATTCTCCGGCGATTACTGATTTTGTTTTTATGGTGGACCATACGTCCTACATGTTTGTGACCGGGCCGGACGTGATCAAGACCGTCACCCATGAAGAAGTCACCAAAGAACAACTGGGTGGCGCCGCCACACACAATGAAATATCCGGCGTGGCGCATTTTCAGGCGCATGACGATGCGGAGTGTCTCTCCATGGTGCGCGAGCTGTTCAGCTTTCTGCCGTCGAACAACGTGGACGATCCGCCGCGGCGCGAGTGCAACGATCCCATCGACCGCGCGGACGCGGAGTTGGATACGGTGGTCCCCGCGGAGTCGAACCAGCCGTACGACATTAAAGACGCGATCACGCGCATCGTTGACGATGGCTATTTCTTTGAAGTCCACGAGCACTACGCGAAAAATATTGTTGTAGGCTTTGCCCGAATGAATGGCCGCTCCGTCGGCGTGGTCGCCAATCAACCGGCGTTTCTGGCTGGCGTGCTCGATATTAACGCTTCGGTTAAGGGCGCGCGCTTTGTCCGCTTCTGCGATGCATTCAACATTCCTCTCATCACTTTTGAAGATGTTCCCGGATTTCTGCCCGGCACGCAGCAGGAGTACGGCGGCATCATCCGCCATGGAGCCAAGCTGCTGTTTGCCTTTGCCGAAGCCACCGTGCCCAAGATCACTGTCATCACGCGTAAGGCATACGGCGGCGCGTATTGTGTAATGTCATCCAAGCACATACGGACGGACGTGAATTATGCGTGGCCCACGGCG
>PLJN01000130.1:18155-18277 GCA_003140235.1 Acidobacteriaceae bacterium | reverse complement strand
GCCAACATCATGAAGATGAGCGATGGCCTTTTCCTGCGCTGCACGCGCGAGGTTGCCGCAGACTATCCGGAAATCATTTACGCTGAACACATCATTGATAACACCTGCATGCAGTTGGTGAT
>PLJN01000130.1:0-18051 GCA_003140235.1 Acidobacteriaceae bacterium | reverse complement strand
TGATGCTGCGCCACCTGGGCGAGATTGAAGCTGCGGACAAGATCCACGCGGCGCTGGAAAAGACATACAAAGAGAAATTGCATTTGACACGTGACGTTGGCGGCAAGTCCGGCACCAGCGAGTTTACTGGTGCAGTGATTGCGAACATGGAAGCTGTGGCTGTTGCTGTAGGAAGATAGCCAGGANNAGCCGAGGCGGCTGTGCCACATGGCTGTGGGCAACTCCGGCGGTTTTCTCGAAGAGAGCAACATATATGAAATTTATTTATTTGTCTTTCGCGTCTTTGGTTGTTGGGCTTCTGCTGGGTTGCAGCAAGGCCCCAACTCCTTCGGCACAGCCCGGAGCGCCCGCACCTGTGCCGATCAGCGTTGACAAGGCGACCGCAGGCTCGGTTGCCGGCATCGTCAGCTTCAAGGGCACGGCGCCCAAGTTTCCGTTGCTGGATATGACTTCTGATCCTGGCTGTCCTAAGAAACCAGAGCCCGCAGACGTGGTGATGGTGAAAGACGGCAAACTGGCGAACGTTTTTGTCTACATTAAAGAAGGCTTGCCGCGTGGGACGTTCGCGCCATCCAACGCACCCGTGGTCCTCACACAAAAAGGCTGCCGCTACAGTCCGCACATCATCGGAATCATGGCCGGGCAGCCGTTGACCATCCTCAACCAGGACACAGCTGATCACAACATACATTCCATGTCGAGCGGTAACGTACCGTTCAACGAGTCGCAGATGCCCACGGACAAGCCGATCACCAAGATTTTCAAGTATCCGGAAATGAAAGTCCTGCTGGAGTGCAATCAGCACCAGTGGATGAGGGCTTACGTCAATGTGATGTCGCATCCCTACTTTGCCGTAAGCGCTGCGGACGGGAGTTTTTCGATCCCTGATCTGCCGCCGGGTGAGTACACGCTGGCCGCTGTCCACGAAAAATTTGGCGAGCAGATGATGAGAATCAAAGTTGGAGCGAGGGAAAACGTAAAAGCAGATTTTGGTTTTGCTGCTGGGAATTGAAATCGTATCCTCGTGCTCTCACCAATCCACGCGTGACGGTTCTGCCTGACGAACCAAATCCCAGGTGCTAAAATAGTCTGTTTGAACACAGTCCCTCAAGACCCCAAGGAGCAGTTCCCTGCGCTACAACGCCTCTCATCATAGGTTCACAGTTTTTGTTGCGTGTCTGGCATTCCTGCTGTTGCTGGCGGGCGGTCTTGTCACCAGCAACAACGCCGGCTTGTCCGTGCCGGATTGGCCTACGACCCAGGGCTCGTTGTGGAAGATTCCTCCGATGATCGGAGGAGTGAAATACGAGCACGGCCACCGGATGATCGCGGAATTCCTGGGCTTGCTGACCATTGTGGTAGCGATCTGGACGTGGTTCGTCGACAAGCGACGCTGGATGCGCGTGCTCACATGCGGCGCCGTACTGGGCGTGATCTTCCAGGGGGTCCTTGGAGGACTCACAGTATTAAAGCTGCTGCCTCCAGCCATTTCTACGGCGCACGCAGTCGTCGGCCAGACGATGTTCTGCGTACTCGCGGCGATCGCAGTATTTACCGGCAAAAGCTGGCTGCAGGAGCCGATTGAACGAATCGTTCCGCAGGAATCGCGGCCACTCATTCGTCATCTGTGGACGTTGCTTGGCTTTCTCTATCTGCAGCTTATTTTGGGGGCCGCTTTCCGTCATGTCTGGACTAAATTGGGACCAGTAGGCGCCGAACGCTGGCCGGCAAAGAAGATCATCCATATGTTTCTCTACCCGCATATTCTGAACGCGCTGATTGTCGCCGGATTGATTATTTATGTTGGCATGTGGGTGCTCACGCGGTATCGGAAGATGCCACAGTTGCGCCGTCCTGCCCATCTTCTGACGATATTGCTGGTGCTGCAATTGATGCTGGGCTTTGCTGCGTATATTACGCGAGTCGTCTACGGCGTGAACGAACTACAGCCGACGTTCGGGCTGGTGGCCACCACAGTCTCACATATCGGAATCGGCGCGCTGATTCTGGCATTTACGATCATCCTCTTGATTCAGGTCTACAGGCATTCTGCCGGCGCTGATCGGGTGACAACCGCATGAGCATCGCGCAACCACTTGCGGAGCAGAAAAGCACGGCTGCCATTCCCGTCAGGCATTCCGTGCTGGGCGACTACTCGCAGCTTTTCAAGGTACGCGTCACCTCGCTGATCGTGATGACCGCCTGGACCGGATACTACATGGGCGCTGCGCGAACTGGCGTATCGTCGTTATCCTGGACGCTGCTCAACGCGCTGCTGGGCATCGGTCTGACGTGCGCCGGGTCGGCGGCGTTGAATGAAGTCCTGGAACATCGCGTGGACGCGCAAATGGCACGTACACGTAATCGTCCCTTGCCGGCCAAACGAATGTCTCTAAGCAATGGCTTGTTTGCCGGACTGCTGGCGGTTGTTTTCGGGTCGGCCTATCTGGCCATTACGACCAACATATTGACCGGTGTACTCGCCTTTTGCACTGCCGCGTGCTACCTGGGGTTTTATACGCCATTGAAAAAGATTTCTCCGATCTCCACTTTCATTGGCGCTTTTCCCGGCGCCATGCCGCCCCTGCTGGGTTGGACGGCGATTCGTGGACACGTCGAAAAAGAAGCACTGGTCCTTTTTGCCATCGTCTTCTTCTGGCAGTTTCCCCACTTTCAGGCCATTGCCTGGATGTATCGTGACGAATACGAAGGCGCCGGCATCAAGATGCTGCCGGTTGTGGACGCCAGCGGTCACAGCGTGATCCGCCAGATGATTTCCTACGGCGCTGCCCTTCTCGCAGTAAGCGTTGTACCGGGACTGCTGCATATGGCCGGTGCCATCTATATGGGAGCAGCGTTGATACTTGGCTTGGCTTTCCTCGGAGTTGTGCTGCGGCTGGCTTTGAAGCGGTTGCCCACCACATCGCCGGAGTCAAGAAAGTTTGCCCGGCAATTGCTGCTGGCTTCTGTTTTGTACCTTCCAGTGCTGTTTGCTCTGATGATGATCAACGCGGTGCATTCTTAGCCCGATGACAATCGACTACAACATCTTTCCGGTCATCAACGCCAGCTTGAATGGCGCCAGCGCCGTGCTGATCATGACCGGCCGTGCCTTCATCGGGAAAATGAACGTCCGGTTGCACCGCGCGTGTATGATCTCGGCGGTGGTCACTTCAAGCCTGTTTCTGGCGTCGTACGTCTTCTATCATTTGCATGTGCGTTCAGTGCATTTTCCCGGAACCGGCTGGGTACGGACGCTCTACCTGACAATCCTGTTCTCGCACACGGTGCTGGCGGCCACAGTGCCGTTTCTGGTTGCGTTTTCATTGAGTTACGGGTTGCGCGAGAAGTTTGATCGCCATCGCAGGATCTCGCGCTGGACCTACCCAGTGTGGCTTTATGTCTCCGTGACCGGGGTCGTGGTCTATGTAATGCTGTACCAGATTTATGGGGCCCGGGTGTAAATTCTGCTTTGACAAATGCTGCGCTGCTGAGTATAGTGGCAAAAATCAGGGGCGTATAATAAGCGAAAGCTTAGGCCCACGATCTCAAGTACAAAGGGGCGCGCCCGTCTAACAGGAAGCCAATTTTAAGGAAAGAGGAAACAACCTCATGAAGAGCGTCAACAAAGTAATTCTTTTGGGAAACGTGGGTAAAGAGCCGGAAGTCAAGTTCACGCCTAACGGCACTGCTGTGGCCAAGTTCAGTCTGGCCACCAACGAGCGGTTTAAGGACAAGAGCGGCGAATTCCAGGAGCGCACCGAGTGGCACAATATTATCGCCTGGCAGCGGCTCGCGGAAATTGTGGGCGAGTACGTAAAAAAAGGCAACAAGATCTACGTTGAAGGACGCATACAGACTTCAAGCTGGGAAGACAAGACCAGCGGCGAAAAGAAATACCGCACCGAGATTGTGATTAATGATCTGGTGCTGCTCAGTGGCCGCGGAGAAGGCGGCGGTGAAGCTCGTCCCCGCGCTGCAAGCGATAGCGCGGCTTCCATGGACCAGCGTCCGCCGCAGGCCGATGAAGCGCCGCAGCATGCCCAGATCACGGACGAAGATATTCCCTTTTAGGCCGCTCTCTTTCCATGGCGGCAACCGGCAAAGCTTCTCGCGAGGTGCGTATAAAGTGTGTCCCGGACCGAGGGACACACGCTTCGCTGATGCCGCTCCATGAAAAAGCGAACTAAAGGTAACAGTCTGTGTCAGTCGAATGACAAATTTTGTCATTCCTTCTGAGCAAACGGCTTGAGTACCGGGCAGATAATACGAATGTACCCCTCTGGCTATGTCTGTAAGTGCTTGAAAATAAAGCAGAACATTCAAATATTTCGAATGTCTTCTTTTCCCTCACTATGGCGCTAAACATGCCGATAGGATCAGTATCATTATGAGTCCCGAGACGTCAAAAATAGGTGCTCAAAAATGCAGACTTTAGGAACCCAAAAGAGGAGATTCTCCATGCGTAAACAAAAGGGCTTTTCGCTCATCGAGCTGTTGATTGTGGTCGCGATCATTCTGATCATCGCCGCCATTGCCATTCCCAACCTGTTGAAGGCACGTATTTCGGCCAACAATTCAGCAGCTGCCGCCACCACTCGCACTTTGAGCACGGCTGAAACAACCTATACAACCAACTATCCGTCAGCGGGCTTTGCCGGGACGATCGGCACACTGGGGCCGGGCGCTGCCACGTGCGCAGGCGTCGGAACTTCAACCAATGCCTGTATTATTGACAGCACCTTGGGCGGCACCAGCGCTGCCACCACTTGGACCGTCAAAGATGCGTTTTGGTACAACATCACCACGACATCTAACGATTACACCATCACCGCCGAGCCAATCGCTGGCCAAGGCAGCAAGGCCTTTTGCGCCAATGGAGACGGATCAGTTCACGTACAGGATCCCAACTCCGTCAGCGGAACGGCGGCAGCTGCTCCGGCTTCGGCTATTGCCAATGCCGCTTGCGCAGCTCTGCCGGCCCAGTAACTCTTCCGTCTAGGCAAAGTACCTGGGGAGGGTACGAGCCAAAGGGACATGGCGCAAGCCATGTCCCTTTTTATTTTGTGAGTTACTGCTGAACGCCGACTTCGAGGACTCTGCTTTTTTTACACATTTCGGTCGTGCTCTGAAATTACTTAGGGGGAGTGACCGTCTGCGTTATGCAATTGACAGATTTTGTCACTTTCTAAGTCAGGTAACCCCCCTCTTTACGGTCTGGCGACCCCTTTCCATGATGAAGTGTGGGTGCAAACTATTGAAAACATAAAGAAAAGAAATACTTAACATTTCTTTTTATTTTCCTCTAGAAAACGGTTATTGACCTGCAAATATGAAACGTGAACCCGCGAGATTCTTTAGGACTGTGGAATCCAAAAGAGGAGATTTTCGTGCGTAAACAGAAGGGTTTTTCCCTTATCGAGTTATTGATCGTAGTGGCAATCATACTAATCATTGCCGCGATTGCCATTCCCAACCTGCTGAAAGCGCGTATTTCGTCCAACAATTCAGCAGCTGCGGCAACCGTGCGTACTTTGAGTACGGCGCAGTCTACCTACAGCACCAATTATCCGAGCGCGGGCTTTGCGGCCACGATAGGCACACTGGGGCCGGGCGCTGCCACATGTGCCGGCACCGGAACATCGGTCAATGCCTGCATCCTTGACAGCACTTTGGGCGGCACCAGCGCTGCCACCACCTGGACCGTTAAAGATGCGTTTTGGTACAACATCACCACGACATCCAACGATTACACGATCACTGCCGAGCCCATCGCTGGCCAGGGCAGCAAGGCTTTTTGCGCCAATGGAGACGGATCAGTTCACGTACAGGATCCTAACTCTGTCAGCGGCACTCCCTCTGCTCCTCCGGCTACAGCGATCGATAACCCCACCTGCGCCGGACTGCCGGCCCAGTAGGGTCTTCAGTTTACAGTTTAGGCAAAGTGCCTGGGGAGGGTACGAGCCAAGGGATACGGCGCAGGCTATGTCCCTTTTATTCTGTCGGTTAGTGCGGATCGCACTCTGACGCCCGGCGTTAACAAGTCTGGTGCGCCGGCTATTTTCTTGAATACTTATGGCGCCGGGCGCTCTATTATACGCAGTGAGACTGCACTGACACATTTTGTCACTTGGACTTGCAAAACACGCAGTGTCCTTTGTTATTGTTTGAACAAGCAATGTAAGATTAGTCCTTAGCTATCAATCAGTTAGCAAAATATCCGAGCAAGTCCGAATGAATATGAGAATGGCCGCTTGAATGCATATTCCAAGTCTAAAGAATAGCGGCGTTCGCACCATGGACCCCGCCCAGGACGTATCCAAATGGCTAAACAAAAGGGTTTTTCACTCATCGAGCTGTTGATCGTAGTGGCGATCATCCTGATCATCGCTGCCATCGCGATCCCCAACCTGTTGAAGGGACGGTTGGCGGCCAACAACTCAGCTGGGGCCGCGACGATCCGTACTTTGAATACGGCTGAGGCGACGTACCTGACGACCTATCCAACCGCTGGCTTCGCAGATATACCAACGCTGGGGCCAAGCGCTTCCAGTTGCCCTTCCAGCGGACCCACGTCCACGAATGCCTGTCTGCTTGATAACACCGTTGGATGCACCAGTCAGTGGTGCCAGAAAGACGCTTTTTGGTACAACATTACCCTTACCACGGGTGACTACACCGTCTCGGCCATCCCTGTTGGGGGCCAGGCTGACAGGACCTTTTGTTCGAACGGAGATCAGGCACTTCATGTGCAGGTTCCCACATCCACCACCGCGATCGCCGGCACAGCCCCGTCTACCGTCGTTGGCCATGACATCTGTGCCGCCATGCCAGTTCAATAGGAGAATCTTGTAAATTGTTTCGAGCAACGCCGCCTGGCTGAAACATGCCTCGCCGCAGCTACGGTGCCGTGGAAAAAACCCGGATTCGAAGGCCGGCGCAAGAGTGTAGAATGGGCCATCTTGAAAAACAGTGCTGTTTTGAGTTTTAATAGTGGCGGAATTTCGTCCGTAATGGCCTTTCATTGTCCACTCCGATGAATGCGATTGAAATTCTGGGACTAACAAAAAGTTATCTGACAGGCTTCCTGCGCAACAAGCCAAAGCCCGCCCTGCAACCGCTCCATTTGACGATCCAAGAGGGCGAGACCTTCGGGTTTTTGGGGCCTAACGGCGCCGGCAAAACGACTACCCTGAAGCTGCTAATGGGGATTGTCTTCCCTACCTCGGGTTCAGCGCGGATCCTGGGCCACCACTTTCATGATCCGGGAATCAAGAAGCAGATCGGGTTCCTTCCTGAGCAGCCGTATTTCTACGATTATCTGAGCGCTTCTGAGTTGCTCGATTATTACGCCCAGCTTTCCGGCGTCCCCAAAGACGAGCGCCGGAAAAGAATTGCGCTCCTGCTGGAACGAACCGGCCTTGCAGATGCAGGCAAGAAACAACTACGCAAGTTTTCCAAGGGCATGCTGCAGCGCGTGGGGATAGCGCAGGCCATCATTCATGACCCAAAAATCGTTTTTCTCGACGAACCCATGTCGGGCCTGGATCCCATCGGCCGCCGCGAGATTCGAGAACTCATTTTGAGCTTGAAGAAGGATGGCAAGACCGTCTTCTTCTCGACCCATATTCTTTCCGACGCTGAAGCTCTTTGCGACCGCGTGGCAGTCATCCACAAGGGAGTGCTGCGTGGAATCGGTGTGGTGGAAGACCTTAAGTCCCAAACCGAGGACAAGAGCGAAGTTGTGTGGCAGGGGGCCCATGCGCTCGCGGCAGTTGCGAGTTTACTCAGCGAGAGCAATGTTGCCGGAGAGGTCGCGCGCGGTGTGGTTCGCGGGCAGGACCTGGATCTGCTTCTCGAAAAGCTGCGGCGTGAGCAGACCCGGTTGATCTCCGTCACTCCTCTGCACGGCACTCTGGAAGATTACTTCGTGGCGCATACCACTGACCAGGAGGCCGTCCAGGGATGATCTCCCGGTTGTCGGCGATCGCGTTTAATACGTTCCGCGAAGCGGTACGAGACCGCGTGTTGTATAACTTCGTGCTTTTTGTCCTCTTGCTGGTGGCCACGGCGCCCCTTTTCGGACAGATTTCCATTGGCCTGGAGCGCCTCATCCTCATCAACGTGGGCCTGAGCGCGATGTCGCTGTTTGGCATTGTCATCGCCATTTTCGTGGGAATTGGTCTGGTATCCAAAGAGATCGATAAGAAAACGCTGTACACCATCCTGTCCCGCCCGGTAAGACGGTGGGAGTTCATTGCTGGCAAGTACCTGGGGCTGGTGATGACCCTGGCGGTGAATGCCACCTTCATGACCGCGGGATTTTACCTGACGCTGCTGGTCACCGCACACCAGCTCACCAGGGCGGACGCCGGACTGCTGGCCGCCATCTACTTCATTATTCTCCAGTTTTTTATCATCACGGCGCTCACGCTGTTGTTTTCCTCGTTCTCGACGCCAATTTTCTCGGCGATTTTCTCTTTTGCGCTATTCGTGATTGGAACATTCGCCGAAGACCTCCGTAACTTTGCCGCAATGTCGGACGGCGCCGGCAAGTGGCTGGTCACCGGCGTGGTCTATCTGGTGCCAAATTTCTCCGCGCTCAATGTGATCTCCCAGGTTTCCCATGACGTGCCGGTCAGCGGATCGCTGATTCTTTACAACACGCTCTATGCCGTGTTGTACTCGGCCGCCGCCACCGCAGCCGCAGTCCTCATTTTTGAACGGCGGAACCTGAAATGAAGGGCTATCGAACCACTTCGTGGCCTGCCGCGTTGCTCATGGTNNGTTCCATGCTGTCTCTACGCTCCGTGGACAAAATTCGGGGGCAGCAATCCACTCTCGAGGACGTGCTCTATGTTCATTCAGGCAAGACCCTGAAACGGCTTAGCCTGGGCTACTCGGGCCTGCTGGCGGACATCTACTGGACACGCGCCGTGCAATACTTCGGCACCAAGCATGGTGAGCACAGCACGCGCTATGACTTGCTGTATCCGTTGCTGGATATTACGACGGACCTTGATCCTCATCTCACCATCGCTTACCAATTCGGTTCGATATTCCTATCACAACCGGCTCCCTCCGGCGCCGGACAGCCCGAGAAAGCGGTGGAGCTCGTGGAGAAAGGGATCCGCGCTAATCCCGACCAGTGGCGGCTCTATTTCACGCTGGGGTACATCCATTATTTCGACCGCAAGGATTACAAAGCCGCTCAACTGGCGTTCCAGAAAGGGTCCGAAGTCCCGGGCGCTTTGCCATGGATGCGCGTAATGGCCGCCGCCATGGCCCAGCACGCGGGTGAAAGCGCCACGGCGACGGAGATATGGCGCCGCCTTTACGAATCAACCGATGACGAAGGAATCCGGCAAAATGCCATGCAGCATCTTGTCGCTCTGCAGGTAGACACAGAGATCACCGAACTTCAGTGGCGCATCGATCTATATCGTGAAAAAATGAATCGGGCCCCTGCCGGCTGGCAGGAATTGATTCAGGCTGGACTGCTGAAGCATATTCCCCGGGACCCTGGCAATGCTCCATATGTGCTCACAGCGAACGGGACTGTTCAAGTGCAGGACCCTAAGCAACTTCCTTTCATTACCAAGGGACTTCCCTAAGAGCGAGTTAGCGGTTTGCGGCGGGGCGCTGTTGCGCTGCCTGAGCCCGGGCTTTTACCTGTGCTAATTTTTCTCGCAACGCCGCCGGAGCATCCGCGGCAGAGATGCCTTGTTCGAGGACCTTTATGGATTGATCGAACTGTCCGGCATCGGCCAGCACCGCTCCCAATCCATAGTAGGGAGCGTTCTGCTTCGGAGCCAGCTGCACTGCGCGATACAACAGGCGCACGCCGTCCTCGCGATACCCAGCGGTGGCCAGCGTCATGCCATAGTGAAACACGATCTGCCACTGATTGGGATTGATGTTCATGCCGTCACGATCAACCGCCAGGGCCTGGGCCAAATCATGCCGTTTGATATATTCGCTGGCCAGAAAAATCCGCGGCTTCACCGCTCCGGGAGAGACTTCGATGGCATGTGCATAGAGCAACATCCCACTCTTCCATGTGCTCACCTGCACGGTGGTCAGAAGGGCCAGCACGATCGTCAGGACCGCCGCAACGGCCACGCTTGTAGCCCTAAAACCAAACAAGAGCGGGCCAAACGCGGGAAGCCGTCGCAGTAATCCCGCCGCCAGTATGCACAATCCAACCAGTGGCAGGAAGACAAAACGATCATGGATGAGATCTGTTTCCGAAAAAGAAAGAATTCCAACAATCGAGGGCGCCAGCAGGACCACCCACCAAAGGAGCAGGAATCCGGCAAGCCGCTTTTCAGCGGACGCCCAAATGAGCAATACCAAACTCAACAAGGCCGCCGCCAGCGGAAGATAGAAACTTCTGTCACCCAGCGAGTTGACGATGGCCACGTCATACCATCCGCCGAGGTGCACCGGCCAGACTGCCTGGCGCAAATAAATCGCATTCAGCAATGGCGCAGTCCGGAACACATCGCCCCAAGTGTGCCGCAGGTGCGATATCACAACCGCATGCGTGACCGATATTCGCAGCAGAGCATAGATAAGCGAAATGGCCCCCATGGTGACTGTCGGCCATAACCAGCGCGCCGTTCGAGAGGATGCGTCTCCTCCCGAGGAGCGGAAGATCAGTGCATGTGCAAGTATCAACACAGGCAAAGCGGCCGCCGTTTCCTTAGAAAGGAGGGCGCACATGGTCAGGACGCCACATACGATCATCCAGACAGGACGCCGGTCCTCCCGCCATCGCAAGTAGGCCAGGAATCCTCCCAGAAACAGGACGCTTAGAAGAGGCTCCACGGTCGCCCCTGAGATCCAGGCCACGCCCTCGGCGTGCAGCGGATGCAGTCCATAGAGCAGTGCAGCCATCAACGCAACCCAGTCATCCCGCGTCAGCTTCCAAGCGACCCTCCAGACCAACCATACGCCCAGGCAGTACAGCATGATTGCAGCCAAGTGCCAAAGACCGGGATGGAAACCAAAGACGTGGTAGTTCAAAAGGATCCAGGATGAAACAACAGGCCGGTAAAAATAGTTGATCTTCAGGACATCGTCTGCTTGTCCTGTGAAATAGTGCGGCAGTGCGGACCATTGGAGCGTTTCGGGACGGTTTACGATGAAAGGCGTGTCGTCAAGATCGAGGAATGGAAATCCCACAGCCTGAACGTAGACCAGGAAAACGACAATGAGCAGAAACCACCCGTGCCTCATCGGCGGACCGGAAATTTCATTTCTGACTTCAGCCATTTTGTTTTCTTGCGCGCCGTTTCCCCTGGTGAGCGGAATCAAGGCGCGGAGACGGCTCCCTTTTGCACGGCCTGAATTTTGAGTACCTGGTCTTGCAATATCTGCGGCCTGTCAACGACGGGTATTCCCCGCTGCAGTACCTGAACAGCCGCGTCAAAGTTGCCTGTTCTCGCCAGCATGTCCGCCAACCCAAGATAGGGTTCAACCTCTGAGGGAGCGAGATGGATGGCGTGAATCAGTTCATTCATGCCACCTCGCCTGTCTCCGGACGCGGCCAGAGTTAGTCCATAGACGTACAGTGGCTCCCAGCGGTCCGGCGACATCTGGATGGCTACGCGGTCGAGTTCGAGCGCCTTGTGAATGTCGCCCCGCTGGTTCGCATACCAGCCGGCCAGCAAAAGTCTGGGCCTTGGGCAGGTCGGGCATGCTCGTACTGCCTGTTCATACATCGTAAAGTCGCTTCTCCAGCCGTTGACCTGAAGGGCCGTGAGCACACCCAATAATACTGTCAGCGTTGCAGTTGCGATAGCACTCGCGGCCTTGAACCCGAACAGATTGAACTTCAGATCCGGCAAGCGGCGAAGGACGAGGGCCGTGAGCATGCACAATCCTGCCAAAGCAACGAAGGCGTACCGGTCGTGAAAACGCTCCCAGGGGATCAGCGAACGCATCGCGACGAAGGACGGTCCCAACGCGACGAGCCACCACAACAACAGAAATCCGGCCAGCGGCTTGCGGACCAATGCCCATAGGGTCAAGGCCGCAAACGCAACTACGATCACCAGCGGAACATAGAACCGCGCTCCTGTCGCCGCAGTGACCATCGGCGTGTCGTACCAATTTCCCAAAGGGAAAGGCCAGAGGGCGTGCTTCAGATAAATCACAAACATGGCCGGCGCTGTTCGCAGGACATCAGCCCAGCTTTGCGCCGTGTGAGAGGCGACCAGAGAACCGGTGGCCCCAACCCTGAGACGCGCATAGAGCGCAACGATTGCCACCAGGCTTAGGACGATCGCAAACAGGCGCCGCGTTCGGTGCGTTGGTTCCATTTGAGAACGGAAGAGCAAGGCATGGGCAATGATCAGCACAGGCAACGCCGCAGCCGTCTCCTTGGACCAGAGCGCTGCCAGAGTCAGCAATGAGCAAACGGCCAGCCACACAGCGCTGCCATCTTCACGCCAGCGCAGATAAGCGAGAAACCCGGCAAAAAAGACTGCACTCACCAGCGGTTCCACGGAAGCGCCGGATATCCATGCGACACCTTCGGTATGCATGGGATGTAAAGCATAGAGCAGTGCCGAAGCCAGGGCGACGAAGGTCTCTTGCGTAAGCTTCCACGCGAGCCGCCACAGCAGTAAGACCCCGCAGCCATACAGAAGCATCGCCGCCAAATGCCAAAGGGCCGGGTGCAGGCCAAAGACCTTGTAGTTCAACAGCACCCATGTGCCCTGGAGCGGACGATAGAAAGGCGGCTTCTGTGTGACCGTTCCCAGCGGCTCGCCGCTGTCCTTGCCGGAAAAGAATAGCCCGAGCGATGACCAGCTTCGCAATTGCGGATTGTTCACAATGAACGTGGTGTCGTCATACCGTATGAATGGAAATGCGAGGGATTGCGCGTATACCAGGGCCGTGAGCAACAGCAAAAAAACTGCGTGCTTCAGCGGAGGCGCAGGACTCGCGGTCTCGGGTTGGCCCATGTGATTTTTTCCGGCGATCTTCTCGGTATCATAGCCGCAAGTTTGACGAAATGCACCGGATCGTATGCGCTCAGACCTCGAAGAGTAAACAGCGCAGACGCGAGAACTCGATTGTGATTCAGCGCGTAACGGCGCCGCGGCGGGCGGCGTTCAGACGTTCTAGTTCGTATTTCAGGGCCGCCGGCGACTCCGCAGCGTTGATTCCTTTTTCCAGAATCTTGCCTGCTCCGTCCAGATCTCCAGACTCCGCAAGAAGTCCGGCCCATACGTCATAAATGACGTCTTGCTCGGGCGCTGCCTGCGCGGCATGGGCCAGCACGCGCAATGCTTCAGGACGGTTGCCCGAAGCGTCCAGCGTTACACCGTACGCAAAAAGCGTTTCCCATCGTTCCGGGTCAATCGCCAGAGCCGCGCGGTCCAGCGCCAGCGCCTGGTCGAGTCTGTTCCGCTTCAACCACTCATTGGCCAGCAAGAGTCGCGGTCGCACGCTCCGCGGAGAAACTTCGGCGGCATGGGTATACATCACGATGTCATTGCTCCACGTCTCGACCTGCGCGATGGTCAAAGCGCCCAGAACGACCATGACGACTGCCATCACAACGACGCTCGTTGCATTGAAGCCATACAGCGATTGACCGCGAGATGGAAGCCTGACGAGTGCGCTCGCCGCCATGCACAAGCCCGCCAGGGCCAGGAAAGCAAATCGGTCGTGAAGGATTTCATGGTCCGGAAAAGCCAGCACTCCAATCACAGGCGCTGCCAGCCCCACGACCCACCAAAGCAGGAAAAATCCGCTGACCCAGCGGCGCACCAGGGCCCACACTGTGACCAGCGCGTAGGCCGCGCAAACAATCAGTGGCAGATAAAACTTAGGATCGCTCACCGAGCGCACCACCGGCGTGTCATACCACGTGCCCAGATGGGCCGGCCACAGCGCGTGCTGCAGGTACGTCACAAAAAGCAGCGGAGCGGTACGCACGACGTCTCCCCAGCTATGCTGCGGATGCGGAGCTACAACTCCGTGGATCGCCAGACTGCGCACCAGAAAATAAACTGCCACTGTCGCCACCATCGCGAGAATCGGGACAATCGCGCGGCGAGACGTCTTGGCCTCCAACCGGGGAAAGATCAGAGCATGGGCGCAAATCAGTACCGGCAGGGCGATCGCTGTCTCTTTGGAAAGCAAGGCACACAGCGTCAAAGTGGAAACGGTCGCCAGCCATGCTGGCTTTCCTGTCTCTCTCCAGTGCAGGTAGGCGAGGAACCCGCCTAAGAAGAAAACATCCAGCACCATCTCCACGCTTGCGCCCGAGAGCCACGTAACGCCTTCCACGTGCATGGGATGAAGTCCGTAGAGCAAAGCAGCCACAAGGGCAACAAAATCGTTTCCCGTAAGTTTGCGGGCGATCCCCCACAGCAGGAGTACCCCCGCGGCATATGCCAGAACATCCACCAGGTGCCACAATCCCGGACGCAATCCCAGCACGCTATAGTCAATCAAAACCCAAATGGCCGGCAGAGGACGGTAAAGATTTGGGATTTTTTGGACACCCTGCTTGGCGGTAGCGCTCTGCACACCCGTAAAGTAGGACGGCAGCGCGGACCAATCGTGCGCCACGGGATTCCTCACGATGAACTGAGTGTCATCCAGCACCATGAAGGGAAATCGGAAAGACGGGGCGTATACCAAAACAACAACCGCAACCAGAAACAGAGCATACTTCCACGATGACGAGGTGGCTGCTTTCTCCATCGGACTGACGGAACCTTCCTGGGACGGCATCGATTTCCAGAATCATATCTGCGATCCCTTAAAATTGCACTGCGTTCATTTTCAGGCACGCGAGTTCATCCCGCAGCGAGAACTGTAAAAAAGTGGGACAATGCTTGCGGGGACGGCATCAAAGCACATATGGGTCAAAGCTCAATCATTTTCGCGGCCGTTCTATTCGCCTTTCTGCCCAATGCAGCGCCGGCGCCGGATAGCGCCACCGCCGCCGCCAATGTCGTGGACGCTCACTACAATCACCTCAAGAGTTTCAAGGTGGCGTTCACCGAGATTTATTCCGGACCGGGAATTTCCCGCAGCGAAAGCGGCATTCTCTGGCTGAAGAAGCCCGGCAGAATGCGCTGGGAATATCACCAGCCCCGCGAGAAACTCTTTCTTACTGACGGCCAGACCGCGTACTTTTACGTTCCCGGCGAGCGCCAGGCCAGAAGTGCTCCGGTCAAAAAGCTGGATGACATTCGTTCTCCGCTCCGCTATCTCCTAGGCAAAACCAAGCTGGAAAAGGAGTTGGAAGGACTCTCATTGGCTCCGGATGTGAAGCCTTTGCAAGCCGGAAACGTCGTTTTGCGCGGGATACCCAAGGACATGAAAGACCGGGTTTCGGAAGTCCTGATGGAAGTATCACCCGCAGGCCAGATTGTTCGGATTGTGGTCCATGAAGTTGACGGCGCAACTACGGATTTCCGCTTTTCCGGCTTCGAAGAGAACATTCCCGTCCAGGACAGCCTCTTTCATTTCACGCCTCCGCCCGGAGTCGAGATGATCCAGGACACTCAGTTCTCACAATAATTCAGCGTCTGCGTGCAATATTTGCGGCCTCCCGCGTTCTATCGATGCGCGGGCCACAAGAAGCGTTAAATGTTAGACTTATGGGAGGAGCGGGCCCTTTCCACGCCCACATTTCATGGCAGAATTCCTGGTCAAACTAGCAGATGAGCGCGGCCACGTGCTTGAACAAGTCGAGCGCGGCGGATCAGAAAAAGAGATCCGCGAACGTTTTTCTCATCAGGGCTATCTGGTTTATTCGATTAAGGGACGCCCTGCTTTCTCCGCCAGGCGGCTGTTTGGGGGCGGCGCACAGCGCATCAAGACCGACCCGTTCATCATCTTTAATCAGCAGTTCGTCACGCTGATCCGGGCGGGCTTGCCGATCCTGATGTCTCTCAATCTGCTCAGCCGCCGCCAAAAAGACCCCTACTTCAAAGGCCTGCTCGAAAACGTGGAGGAACGCGTCAAGAGCGGCGAATTACTGTCCGACGCCTTCGCCAAGCAGGAGGGGATCACAAAAATCTACACGACCACCGTTCTGGCGGGCGAACGTAGCGGCAACCTGGAAGAAGTGCTGGACCGTTACATCACGTTCCAGAAGATCACCGCAACGTTCCGCAAGAAGCTTATGGCTTCGCTGTGGTATCCCGGGCTTCTGCTGATCGCGCTGAGCGTCATGCTCGTCTTCCTGATGACCTTTGTGGTGCCGCAGTTTGCCGATCTCTACAGCTCCATGAACACTCCTTTGCCGGCCATCACGGTCTTGATGCTCAACATTGGCACCACCATTCGGCACTATTACTACCTCATTCTGCTGGGGATGGTCCTGCTGGTTGTAGGTTTGCTAGCGTGGGTGCGGTCGGAGAATGGCGCGCGGACGCTCGATTCTTTGCGGTTCAAAATACCCAAGTTTGGCGACATCTGGATGAAGTACCAGATATCCATGTTCTCCCGGACGTTGTCCACACTTCTGTCCGGCGGACTGCCTCTTGTACCGTCGCTTGAGACGGCCAGCAATTCCATCAACAGCCGCAAGATCGCCAAGACCGTGGAAGGAGCGGCCCAGCGCGTGCGCGAAGGCCAATCGCTCTCCTACAGCCTGGAAGAGTCCAAGTTTTTTCCTGACTTGGCGGTGGAAATGATCGAGGTGGGAGAATCCACCGGCGCATTACCTGCCATGCTGAATTCCGTGGCGGAGTTTTATGAAGAAGACGTGCAGCACGCTTTGACCGCCGCGCTGCAATTGGTAGAACCGATCATTCTTATTTTTATGGGCCTCACGGTGGCCACGGTTCTTATATCGCTGTATCTCCCGGTGTTTTCGCTGGGATCACAGATTCGCTAGGACGTTATGGACCAGAACCCCAACGGAGGCCTCGGCGGCGAGCAGTGGGCCCGCGACATTGCGGCGCGCTATCGCTGCGAGTTCATTGATCTGCACAGCTATCACCTCGATGCCGAGCTGTTCAAGGCAATTCCGGTGGACCTGATGTTCCGCTACAACTTCATCCCGCTCGAAGTCCGCGACGGCGCTTTGTGGGTGGCCCTCCCAGATCCCAGCAAGCTGATGATGATCGATGAGATTGCCCTGCTCCTGGACCGCCGGGTCAAGACGAAAGTTGCCACGCTCGCGCAGATCAACGACATCCTGAAAAAGACCGAGCAATCGCAGCGCGTGCTGGAAGAAGCCAGCGAAGGGTTTGCGCTCGACCTGGTACGCGATGAAGACAGCAGCGACGAGAACATCACGATTGACCGCCTCACGGCCGACGCCAGCCCCATCATTCGCCTGGTCGATACCACCATCTTCACCGCTCTGCAGAAGCGCGCCAGTGACATTCACGTGGAAACGGAAACCGATTCCGTCCAGGTCAAGTACCGCATTGACGGCGTATTGCAACTGGCCATGGCGCCCATGGCCAAGGAACATCATTCCACCATCATTACGCGCATCAAGGTCATGAGCGAGTTGGATATTGCCGAGCGCCGCGTGCCCCAGGACGGCCGCTTCCGGGTTAAATACAACAATCGCCTGATCGACTTCCGCGTCTCCATCATGCCCACCATTCACGGCGAAAACGCTGTGCTGCGCGTGCTGGACAAGGAATCCATGAGCGAGAAGTTCAGCAACCTCGTCCTGGATGTAGTCGGCTTTGATGAAGACGATTTGCGCCGGTTCCGCCATTACATTGCTGAACCCTACGGCATGGTGCTGGTCACCGGCCCAACGGGCAGTGGAAAAACCACCACGCTGTACGCCGCGCTCAATGAAATCAAGAGTGAAGAAGATAAGATCATCACCATTGAGGACCCGGTCGAATACCAGATCCGCGGAATCACGCAGATTCCCGTCAATGAGAAAAAGGGACTCACCTTTGCCCGCGGCCTGCGCTCGATTCTCCGCCATGATCCGGACAAGATTCTGGTCGGAGAAATCCGCGACACCGAGACCGCGCAGATTGCCATTCAGTCCGCGCTAACCGGCCATCTGGTATTTACCACCGTCCACGCCAACAACGT
>PLJN01000186.1 GCA_003140235.1 Acidobacteriaceae bacterium | reverse complement strand
AACACGGAGGAGGAAGAAATAAATCCCGGTTTTCCTCTGTGCTCCTTTGTGTCCTCTGTGGTTAAGGGGTTTTTGGTTGTCTTTCCTGAAATCGTCGCGAGAAGAAAAGAATTTGAGGCATAGTAGTACAGGCACTCTTGCCTGTGCCTGTTTTCTGCAGAAGGCTGCGAGCACAGGCAAGAGTGCCTGTGCCACACAGGCTTGGGCTAGGAAGCGGTGTGCATGGCTAGTGTTTTCACGCATGTGCTCGTCGGGGTTGCCCAGGGAGCAGCGGGGAAATCCGCTTGGAAGAAGCAGCGGCGGTTTTGGTTGCTGGCTGTCTTGTGCTCCATCCTGCCGGACTTCGACGGCATCGGATTAAAACTCGGTGTGCCTTATGGCGCTCTCTGGGGCCATCGAGGCATGACCCACTCCCTGCTTTTCGCGGTGATTGCCGGGATCGCTGCGGCTGCTTGCTTCCCGCTGCCGTGGAAAGAAAAAGAAAAATGGACGCTGGCATTGCTCTTCTTTATCATCACTGCTTCACACGGCGTGCTCGATGCGCTGACCAACGGCGGCCTGGGCGTGGCTTTCTTCTCTCCGTTCGATACGCACCGTTATTTCTTTCCCTGGACACCGATTCAAGTGTCGCCCATGAGCGCGCCGAAATTCTTTACCGCGCGTGGCTTGCGCGTGATGTGGAGTGAACTTCTCTGGGTGTGGTGTCCCACGGTGGTGGTGACTGCGTTGGTGTACTACTGGCGCGTGCGCAAGCGAAACTCTAATTCAGAGTAACGCGAGCGCACGCGCAGAACCGACGGACGATCAGGGCGTCAGTTTTTAGGGAAGTTGGGATCGGCCTTGACTTCAAGAATCTGCAGCGTGTGGCGGCGCGAGTGGCCGGAAATCAGCATGATCCACTGATACCCATCGAGCGTGCCGATTGCCGGAACCGGATGGTCGGCGAAGTGGTCGCGCAGATCGTCCTGTGTGGTCTTGATGTAATCGATGGTGCGCGCGCGGCTCGCCAGGAATTGCTTTACGGAATCTTCCGCGGGCATCGGGCGTTTTTTCGGGTCGATGGGCTCGGGCGCGGTGGCTTTGTGGCTTCGGTCCTGCATCATCGCGATGATCCCCTCGTCTTTTCCCTTTACCGCGTCGCGTTTCTTGGGGGTCACCGGGCCCTTCATCATCTGGGTCGTGACAATTCCGAAGATGAAGTCTTCACTCAGCGCAATGTGTTCGGCACATTCGGCGAATCGACCAGCGGTCCGGTCCAGCCTTAAAATTCCACTGCGCCTGCGAAAGCCCCTTGGTGGTATCGAGAAACATCTGCCGCGAGCCTTCGAGCTCGGCGCCGCCCTTGTCGCGATCTGCCTTGGTGAGTGTCTGGTCGGTTGCAGTCATCGATACAGTCACGATGAGTATCAGGAAGAGTGCGAGCCACTTTTTTATTTTAATCTCCTTGGTTGGAAAAACCATGATATCAATCCTTCAAGAAAACGAGTAGTGGGCTTATGCGCTCCGTCGGAGATACATCAGCGTGGAAATTTGCATGACCAAAGCACCCACCGCCGCCAGCGCGAACGCCGTCACCCCACCGAGACGGAGCAACGCCAAAGAAAGAACAAGAAAGAAGATGGCTGCGGTAAACAGTCCGGTAACAACGCCTTTGAGGACGGTGATCGCCGCTGCTGGCTGCTGGTGGTGCGTGAAAACCGCAAGGATGGTGGAGTAGGCCGGGACCGTTGTCAGAAGCCCACTTTTTGTTGGCCCCAGGAGTTTAGCCAGGCCTGTCAGCGCCAGAACAATGACCGCGGCTGAAATCATTCGCAGCCACAATTCGTTTTTCTCTTCGAGCACCTTGTTCCTCGCGGGCGCTCCGGGCGGAAACGCCACAAGAGTTGCAACCAGTGCCACGATGACCAGCAGGAAGGCCCACACAACATTCATGGTCATGGGCAGAAGCACGATGGCAACGACGAAATAGGCCATCCAGCCAAAGATTGTGGACACCAACCATGACCACTTCCGGCAGCAATAGGCATACGCGATCGTGAATGCTGCCCAGGCTACGAGTCCCAGTAGACAGCCGCGGGCAGCTTGGGAAGCAAATTGCGGTCCTTGTTCCAGCGCAAGAAAAAGAAGCACCGGGCCCGACGTCAGCGGCAGTCCTAGCAGCCAGCCCGCAACCGCTGGTCCCCACTTACGTCCGGCGAGAGTGACGGCAGCAATCAGTAGCGGGGCCAGTAGAATTTTGAACAGAAGCACGGCGCTAATTGTAATGCCCGCAGAGTGTCCGAACTCCTAGTGAAAAAGATCTCGCACGTCGATGGAAAAAAACGCGGCGCCCCGGCCTTCCGCGGGGCCGCGATTGACGTTCCACGCATAACCGAGCGTGAAGTTGACGTAGCTCACCAGCCCCAGGCGAATGCCTCCGCCGGGTCCGATGCGGGTGCCGCCCAAGCCGTTCTTGGTTGGCCCGATCGACGCCATATCGAACACTGCCACCGGGCTTACGGAAAAAATGTTGAGGTCCTTGAACAGCGTGTTCAGCGTGCGCTTGACGAACGCAATATCGTTGGCCGCTTTTTGCGCCGCCAGCTTCTGATTGATGGCGTTAAAGTCATTCAGCATGCCGGTGCGCGCGGCATCAACCGCAGCGGCCGCAGATGCGATGCCGGGATCTTTTAACTGCTGGTTCAACTCCCCGACGCAGGCGGCCTGTACTGATTGCAGTCCATCCGTGTCTGAGAGCAGGGCCGAGAGGTTGCCGTATTGGGCAACGCCTTTGTCTCCCAGAACGTTGGTTATATAGAAGACAGCTACGCTAAGGCTGGTGTTGCAATCGGTGAATGCATCGGGCAACAGACCGGTGTGGGCTGCCTGCGCAACATTGACTGCCGTCTGCAGATTGTCCAGCAGCTGTTTCACTTCGGGAACTCTATTTCGTGCCGCTCCAAAATGGGGATCTTTCCAAGTGTAATAATTCTGCTCAGCGCTGGTGGCGGAGACGATCTGCGCTTGCATCAATTTATTGAATTCCCGATCGGTACTTAACTCCCGGGGCATGATCGGATGCGATTTCACCGGATACGCGACTGTCAGATTGATGCTGCTGAATCTGTCAGCACCGGCGCCCAGTCCGGTGAGGAAAAACTGGTTCGCGGGAATGGCCCGGACCACGGGCACGTCGCGAATCTGCCAGGAATCTCCCGGGACAAACGACTGCTCAGCGTTGCCGCCGAAGAAACGTGCTGCCACCGGAATAGAGTGCAGCACCTGAATGCCGCCGAAGGTAAAACGCGATTCCATCTCGAGTGGTTTGTGATCGCCAATGGGGACCCAGAATTCGTCGACCACGTCGCCAATGTGTTTCCGCCAATCGATTTGCGTGGAGGGCCCAATGGAACCGAGTTCCAGTCCGTAGGAAGCCGAGAATACGTTATGGCTGGNNAACCGTTTGCGTCGGAAGCAAACTCGCCGGCAGCGCACCGCTTTGCATGTTGCCGCCTTGCAGCAGACTTCCAAATCGAGCGAAAACCATACCCTTCCAGAAGGCGCGGGTTTCAAAATCAATCTGGCCGGACAAGCCGGCATTCTTCAAACGTGTCGTGCGCGCAGGTTCGGATGAATTCTGGTAGTTGAGGCGCCAGGCAGTGTGCTTCAACCATCCTCGAGAATTCGCCGAACCACTGAGTGCCGCAGAGAAAGACCGCAAGGACGATGAACCTTGCCCTTCAGCGGTGAACGTGTCAAACAAATGGAGTCCATTGAGTTTGGTGATCTCGACGCGTCCACCTCCGAACCCGCGATACGACCGGTTGTAGCCACCGGTGGGGGTAAAGTGGAATGGATTTCCCGCTTGCGCCAATCCGGTGGTGGTCTGCGGAGATTTCTCCGCCGTGATCTGCGATTCGGGGGCGCCGCCCAGGATTTTTGGCGGATCGGTGGAATAGATCCTGTAAATCAACTCAAGGGTTTTCGCCGCCGGATCACAATTCTGGACCGACACCAACTCGATCCTGATCATGAAGCTTTTTCCGCTGTCCGGCATAAACCGCGCGCCTTCGATCAGACTGAGCGCATCGGCGACCGCCAGCTTGTACGTGAAAGGCTGGCCATTGAGCTTCGCGGTGAGCTGCGCTTCCATATTCCGTGTCTTTCGGCCGATCTGGTAGAGAAATTTGAAAGGATCATCGAGGGTCGTGTGGGTGATGGTGTAGCGATCGGTCTCAAAATTCGTCCCCGGTTTGCACGGCAGCACCCCGGGTTGCGACGGGGTCTGGTTGGGAAGTACCGCTGGAGCAGGATTGTTGGTCTGTGCCGAAACAACTCCGGCCATCGCTACGGGCAACGCGAGCGCGCTCACCAGTCGCAGCCAGAGGGATGTTCTCATGTGCGCAGCAACGTCGCCGGCTACTTCAGTGAACTCTGGATGATGTTGTTGCCCACGGGCAACGGCATGGTCCCCGCGTTCACGGCTTTGGCCGCGTCGGCCGCTGGGCCGGTGGCATGCGCCGTCTGCGCCGGCGTCAAGCCGTTTTGGGCGGCAGCCGCCGCATTGGCATGGAGCGTGGACGCAACAAACACATTGAGGGACACCATGGGATCACCAAACGGCTGGGTCGGATCAGTCCGTTCATAGAGCACGAACGTGATCGTCCAGTTCACCTTAACGCCATCGGTGTCCTTCTCAAGGCCAAAGGAAATTTGCCGCTTGCCATCAGGCGTGGTGAGGGTGAAATTGACCTTAAGTGCGATCGGCAGCGCAGGTGGCATGCTGCCGGTAGGTGGGGTGCTGGCCATGGGGCGGCTCCTTCCAGAAACTCAATCGAAACTTCGGTGTGCCGGGTTCCGTCGCCGCACATTATATACATTTTGTGGCGCGCTTTCTTCGACTGGGCACACTAAAGATAACGCCCTCCCGGCTCCACACAAAGCGAGACCAAAACTTGGAGATAGATTCTCACCTACCTCAGTTCAGTTGCAGGTCAGGATGCCTGTTCCGCTGATTTGCTTTCCGTTGCCTGCAGTCGATGTTGCAGTCACCGTAACCGCGCCAGCGGTTACGCCCTTGCACGTTGCAGTACCGTTCGTACTGTCCATCGCACTGCTGATGGTCACATTTACCGGATCTGAAACAGACCAGGTTGCTCCGACGATCGCAGGCGGAGGCGGGCATCCTGCGGGCACTACACCTCCGGCAAGGAATTTCTGCTGGTTTCCGGGCGGAATTGCGGCGTGATTGGCCGCTCCGTTTTGCGGAATGACGCTGATCGCGATAAAGTTGCAGTCTTGCGCACCCTTGCCGCCACAACCGACCACGCAAGACAGTAGAAAGGCATAGGAAATCATTAAGAAAGAAGTTCGCATAATCAAAAAATTGTACTGCTTGGCCCTTAAGCAGACAAGGTTCAGTTGAGGTCAACTAAGCCGGCGGAGCGCGGGACCACAATTCTCGCTACTGAGTACCAGAGTCCTGTCATTTTCTGTCACCTTCGTTCTTCCGCAGACCTGGCACACGTAAGCAATTTGGTCCGAGTGCCGATGTTATAGATGCAAGGCAATAAAGTATGCGCAAACGGCGAATCCAAACTCGACTCGCTCTTCTGCTGGCGGTAGTAGCTGTTTCAATCGTCGGCGCTCAGGCACAAGGTGCGCCCCAGGCACAGGGACNNCGTAACGCTCACTGTGGTTTCGTCTGTAGGGCTTGTAACCGGACCAGACGGAGTGCGCAGGCTGGTTTTAGCAAATGCTCCAGATCCGGCGGACAATGTGTCCCGCATCATGGTGATACCGTCTAATAATCCGGCAGCTGCGCCCATTCCACAAAGGCCGCGCAAAAAAGCAAAGCAGACCCTGCCCAGCTAGCTCGCCACGGAGGCGGTCCTTCTTGTTTTATTTTGCTCCTGCGTCAATATCGATATCGCGAAGATTGGCCGGCGCCGCCGGAACCGTCACGACGCGCACCGTCTCCTTGCCCTGGTATTCGACCGCAATCGTGTAGACGCCTGCGGGCAAGTTGCGGAAAATGTAAGCGCCGTTTGCACCCGTTCTGACTTCCGCAGAAATCTCTTTCAGACGAACAACGGCGTTGGCGAGCGGGACCGGCGTAAGCAGGGTCTTGTCATACACCATGACTTTGCCGGAGATCACGCGTATGGCCCGCACAGAAAATTCAATCTTGCCCGGCTGGCCTTGCCCAACAGTGATTGCTTTGGGCTGAAGGTCTTGCAGCGCGTACCCCGGCGGATAAGTTTCCGCCACGGTATGCGTGGAATAATCCCCGGCCTCAAGACCGAGGAAACTGAACTTGCCATCCGCCGTGGTCTGTGCCGTGCGTGGCGCACCCGCGCCCCGCAATTCAACAGTTACACCGGGCACGCCTTGACCGGCGTCATTCAACAGAAATCCGTAAACCTGGCCTTTGGCAAAGTTGATCCCGAAGTCCACAGTGGCGTTCATGTTCGCCGTGGCGGGCGAATCGGTGGTGTAAAAGAACGGCTCGGGGCTCTGGAATTTCGCTTCCACCTTGTGCGCGCCAAACGGAACGTGATGGAACGAGTAATAGCCACTGGCGTCGGTGTGCGTGGTGCGGTCGCCATCCAATAGCACTTCCATGCCCGCCACCGCCGTTTGTTTTCCGGAGTACTGGCCGGATGATTCATCATCCCGGAAAACGTGGCCTTCGATCGCTCCGTGGCGGCCCGGCAACAGAAATGAAGGGACGCTGGAAAAACGGTGCTGAAGCGAAATACTGAGGGCCGGACTGAACGACGAAGTGCCGTTGGTGACGGTGCGGAACATGCCGGCCGACGCCACCAGGTCGTTGTTCTTGCCGAGACGTTGCGAATAGCTCACCACACCGGTGGTGAACGTCAGTCTTCCCTGAATCAATTGTGTATCGCTGTTGAAGAAATTCACGTTCAGTTGACGGTGGCTGGCGCCGGATGAAATCCATCCGAAAGACGCGCCGCTGTCGTTGCGTGAGGGCGCAAGGTCGACGGTGAGTGGACCAGTGAACCCCAGAGTGGCCAGCAGGGCGGTATCACGCAGCAATTGTGCAAGTTGGTCCGGACTGGTGACCACAATGCCGTCACGCACCAACAAGTCCTGCAGTCCGGGTATCTGCGCGAACACGGCAGCCAGTGTGGGCACGTTCACATCGTGACGGAAGAAGGCACTGCCTTGAAAGTGTCCCCAGGCAGTGCGGGCGTTCACGGCAAAGTCGTTGCCGCCGCTGCCGTCAAAGTTCGTGGTCCGCTGGTATTGAAAGCCGGAGCCAAAGTGACGCGTGGAATAATCAATGCCCACCGGGAAGCTCAGCGTGTTTAGAGTCGGGCCCGTTGGAACGCTGGATGAAAACCGCGAAAACGTGCCTCCCGCGGAAGCGGTAAGTTGCTGCGTCAGCCGGAAATTCATCAACGTCGTGCTCGTAAACGTGTCCTGGTTCAGTGCGGGCAAATTGTAGTTCGACTCGCTCAAGCCAACGCTGGCGTACAGACGCGGCGTGAAATTCCGTGTGCCGGTCAGGTCAGCAAATGTTCCATGCTGGTTGCTGACAGCGAGTGACGCAAAGCGTTTGGGCTCAATCCGGAAACTTCCAATGAAGTGTGTGTCTTTGTCGTCATAGGTCCCGCGGACAGCGAACGCCACACCGCGCCCAAAGCCTAATTCGGACAGCAGGTCCAGCTTGTCTTTGTGTTTCAGCCTGTAGACCAGGGACCCCACAACGCCGTTCGGGGCAACGTCGAGCTGGCTGGCCGGATTCTTGAAGTAATAAAGGTTGGCTTCGAGTGAGCTGTTTTTCGTCAGGTGAAAGAATCGCGATACACCGAATGCTTCCTCCGGGTCGGTTAGCAGGAACAGGCCCTGGAATGTGGCGACGGTGGTAACGCCTCCGTGAAATTGCCAGTCTCCCCAGCGAATGTGCAGCCCGCGCAGGACCGCGCGGTCGAGCGTAAGCGGAGAGTTGTCCACGGTCTGGTCAAGAAGTATCACACCCCAGTTGCGGCGGCTGATCTCGTAGGAAGCCAAAGGAAATCCAATGCGGGATGTTGAAGACGTCGCGGAAAAGAAATTGGCGTTAACGATCTGCAACCGTTCGAAGGACTCTCCCTGAGAGCGTTTCAATTCCAGTGAGTTCGTCACCTGTGACGGATCGGAGCTATAGCGGACCTCATACGAACCGGTTTCCACCGTGCTTCCTTCGCTCAGCGGAGGGCCAAACCCGGGCGGGTAGACAGGAGCTGGTACCGGCACCACCACCAGAATGCTCTGCACTCCGGCCGTCGTGACTACAACAATGTTGGTGGTCCCGGGCCGCTTGCCGTAGATTTGCACCGCACCGTTTACATCAATGCGTCCTTCGGCGACTGCGGAGTTGAGCGAATAAGCGGCGGTGGCGCCGGCGATCGGAACTTCAACAGTTTTCTGGAACCCAATGGTCAGGGGCGCAGGGGATGATTGTCCTTGAGACGCGACAACAAGGGCAAAGCCGACCCAGACAATGCGCCACCAGAGTTTCATGGAAGCTTAAAGCTAGCATCCTTCGTCAACGTCTTGCCCTCAAACTGAAACGAGCACAGTACTCTGTAGGCGCCTGCCGGCAACTGTTCCGGATACTCAGCGACAAATTCCAGGCGCTCGCCGGGCAACAGTCGTTGCGGAGCAAACGGAGATTTCCCGATCAGGCCGCCCGAGCTGTTGAGGACGGCCGCCATGCCTTCCGGGACCACGGGCTCTGTTCCGGTGTTCGTTATCCATTGCGAAACGACAAGGTTTGAAGTCTCACCAGGCGGTTTCACCACGGCCGGATCGGGCTCGAGTTGCACGTTGTTGGTGAGATTGAAAGTCAGCAACGCGCCGAGGGAAGCGGTCATACCCAGCGCTTTGGCTGACGTCGGCAAAATATTTGTGCCGCGAAACATGGCCACTACGGCACGGATCTTCGTTTCCGCCGGTATGGTCAGGCGCACGTCCACGGAGCCCGTAGTAAAGGCCTTGATCACGATTGTCTTTTGGGAGAAAACGGCCGAAGCGGCAATGCTGTGTTCGGTCTCACCGGCGGGGACAAAGACGCGTGTTCCATCCTTAATCACTACATCCTGCGCTACCATTTCGAAAGTAAAATCAGCGTCCGTCTGATTGCTGAGAGTGAGCGTCTGTGTAAGTCCCTGGCCAAACGAGCCGCGCGCCATTACGACGGCTGGGCTCAGCGAGACAGTAGGAGGCTGGTCCGGAGCGGTCCCAATGAGCTTGGTGGAAACGGATTGGCCTTGCGTGGGAACCGGCGCCGCACCGGCAGGAACGGTTTGCCCGGACGCAGTCACGGCCCAGCACGCCGCCAGAAGGCACAGCATGATCACGGAATTTCCACTCTTGAATCGAAGCATGCTCTCTAGACCCCCAACTCCAGCGCGCGCGTTGCGATTACCAGCGCATGTTTCAAAAAGCGCATGCTTCAAAAATAAGCTGGGTTGTATCAGGGCATCGGCTTCAGCCGTGCCGTAAGAGTTGTGTGAAGATTCGGGCTTTAGCCCCTGCACGCTCTTGTCTCCTGAAGTACGTTGAACAATAAAGTGCGCGTCGAGATGTAAGGTCTCTTTCGGGCCGGCATCTCGTAAGAATCCAGATGTATGCAGGGGCTGAATCCCAGGGTTCTCTGTCCCCGTGACGGCACGGCTGAAGCCGATGCCCTGATACAAACCTGGTCCGTTTTTCAAAGATACGGCATGACGTGACTTCATCAGCAACTCACTCCAATTTGCTAAACATGCTCTAATCCAAATTTATATAGGAAGGGCTCAATTAGGGACAATCTGAAAAATGATGGCCGCGTTGATCTGAGAATTATTCTCAGTCACTGACCCTGGCACCTGGATCTCCAGACGATGGGCCTGCACCGGTCCCACTTTGGCCAGTCCCTGAATGATTTGCGGGGTGGTGGTAAGTTTTACGCCGTCCACCCAAAACGTGTAGACACCGTCAGCATACGCAAGGGACGCCAGTACGGTCGCACTGGGAAGACGGTGTGCCTGGTCTTGAATGATCAAACCAAATTTGGTTTGCACGACAAAACCATCAAGCCGCCGGGCTACATAGACGTTCGCGTTCCGAGCGCCCGCGGCGGAAACAGCGCCCAAGTCGAGTCCCTGGCGCGGAGAAGCGCCAAAGGCAACCGGAGCTCCGTCGGGCGTACTGGTAAGGAGTGCGGAGAGCGATCCGCTCGCCTGCGCTTGCATAAGGACAGGGGCGGGAGTGAGTTTCGGCGGACTCTTGCGCTGTGCCCACCCGTTGGTTATCAGGGAGCACCCGGCCACCAACCACGGCAGGACGTAATGCAACCTGATCTCACACCCCCGCCCCAAAATTCAGAGCTAGTTTCTCGACCAACACTTCTCGTTCAACATGCAACGACCAACACCCAAGTCTAAGGGAAACTTAGTTGGATGTGGCGGTAAAGTTGATTACGTCGGTCAGAACAGTGGCATTCGGCACGGCAAACGGAACAGTCAAAGCCACGGTGGCGACGGTCGTGCCGTACGCTGCCGCTGCATTGATCGTAGCGGCCGCGGCGCTGGTCACAGCCACTGCGTTCACGGTGAAAGTTTCACCCTGCGCAGGAGCGGCACTCAACTGGGCCGTAAGCCGGAAATTGGCGCTGGTGCTGTTCGCCTTGGTCACAACCACGTCCACAGGCGTGGTCAGCGTAAAGCTGGCGGCCGCAGTGGTCTTGACAACGCCGGCCGGCACAACGCCGCCGAACGCCGAAACCGGACCAAACGCCAGAGTGGCCGCGTTCGTACCTGCGCCACCAATGGCTGCGCCCGCTGCGTCCTTCTGGAATACCAGGTTAATGGATGAATTGATTGTCGCCGTAACCGTCAAAGTTCCGGCGGACGTGTTTCCAGCTTGTGCGAAGGCAACCGATGACGCAAGCATCATCAGCGCAATTGCAATTGTCAAAAATACTAGCTTTTTCATTTGGGTCCCGCTCCTCAATTATTTCTTGTTTCTTTGTGTTCCAAAAAACTTGTCTCAGGCCGGCTGATTACTTTCATACTGTCTCAGCACTTCCACGATAGACAATCCAAACTTGCAGTTTCTGTAACGACCGTTCACGCAGCTTGATGTCGTTTGTTTTTGTGCCTGATCTCGAACGAGTCTAGCGTTTGACCGGGAAATCGCCAACAGTACTTAAGTCATGAGGACCCGAGTAAGGTAACCCAGTGATTTGTGAAAACTTTATGGGCAGAGTACTTAAGTATTCCAGGATTCAGACAAGTGATTCAGTGTGTTTATTCACCCCAGCGAGTGCTCTTTTTGAAAGGCCACAGTCGTCGCCGGCCCATGTCCGTTTGGCACCGGCGCCCTCGCCGATGTGCTGTCGGCGTCGGGTGTTGCTATTCGGTTTTGGCTAAATGGCTAATATTTTGGGTCAAATGCCTTTGCTGCGGATTGCCGGCCAACTCTTTGCTCATGCCTTGCCTTTTCCGGGCCAAGGGACTGCAAGCAGTTATCGACGCTACCGGTTTGGGAGTAAATCGCGACGAGAGGCAACAGTTGATCTCGCCCACCCTTTGTTCCGAAGCCGAAAAAACAAAGGCGGCTTCTCCGCAAAGAGGGGACACCCTCATTGTCGTGGTACGCAGGAAAACCGGGAAGTCTGCGGGAACAGAAAGGGTCGGCCACCGTGCGCCGGTAAAAGCTGGCGAGATGTAGTGAATGAAAGAGTCATACAGTGAAGGAGTAGCGAGCCACACTGGCCCCGAGTCATGCGCGTTGACAGGGGGAAATGCGGGCCAGGGCATTGAACCGCGAAACACCCTAGACTCCGGGACGCCGACGCCATGGTGGCAGGCGGCAGGCAACATCCGAAGCATCGCCAACGCGAGATGCGAAGGAGTCCCGCGCGGTCGTAGACCCTGAGCACGCAGGGACACATCTCGCAGGGAAACCGGGAGATCCCGTGTTCACCCGAGCGCAAGCGCACTCGGGACGTATCGGGAAGTCTAAGGACGTACGCCGATGATGAACGAACGCGGGAAGTCGGACAGGCCCGTAGTACCGGAGAAGTCCTCGAACAAAGCCAGTACAGCGGCAGCGGAGAGGATGGAGGGAAGGGACTTGGCCAAAGGGAACCTGCAACAGCAAAACGCGTCCCGGACACAGTGCCGGAAACATGACGTGCCGAGAGCGCTGGAGCGGGTACGCGAAAGGCCGGAGGGGGTTATCCCTCATAAGCGTCACCACCTAAGGCAGGAGCCGGATGCGGGAAACCCACTCGTCCGGATCTGTGCGGGGGGTACGGAGCAATCCGTATCCCTACCGCGACCGCCCCTTTTAGAACCAAGCCTTCATGTGAGCCGCTGCACCGCCAGCTGAGCGATTTTTTCAACCACTAGCCCAGCCTTCTCGGAATTATTTGGTGTAGCCTTGAATAACACAAGTGCTCTTACAGCCTTGCCGAGTTTTTCCGCTGGTTTGATATTCAGCCGCTCGATCAAGTGTTCGATTCGAGCAACTTGATCCGAAATGTCGTAGCCTGGAAGTGATCGGTACAGCGCCAGGAGAGCAATCTGGTACCCAAACGAGAACCAATCGCTTCCTAAGGAGCCTAGGCTAATCTGCATTTGAGTTGAGATCGACTCAAGCGTATTCAGCCGCGCGACATAATCTCTTGTTGCAGGCTCATGTTGCTTCATGGCGTCCTTGAAGCGATTAATCTCTGACGGGTCAAGGCCAAATCTCTCGAACGCTTCGACCATCAGGTTGTTGTGCTCCGCATTTGAAACCGCCAAAAACCAAGTTGCCTTACCAAGTCCGAAGCCAAAGACGAAACAGTCGAGAAGTCGCACCTTTCTATCCTTGCTTGGCACCTTATCGGGAACCGTGAGTTCTGTCGCTACCGCCGAATCGAAATCACCCTTCGATAGCCAGTCGGTTCTCCCGTCTGTCAATACCTGGCAGCCAATTGCCTTGAGGCGACTAGCTAACGCTTGGCGACTCTCGGCGTTGTTAGAAAGCCGCAGGACATGTCGGCCCTCGATGTTGCTGAAGCGCCGATACCGTCCTAGAGAGACCAGAATTGTTCTTTTGGAATCTTTCCCAATCGCCCAACCTGCTTCGAACGCCACATTTTGCCTGACTTGCGGCGTGAGTTCATGATCGTCGGTGGGGTCTGTATCTCGTGTAAATCTAGGATCCAGCCGGCCCAAGTCGTCTCCGGTAAGGAGAACGATAAACGCTTTCGCTTCATCAAAAGCGAGATCGAGGACCTCACCAATGTAAGGGCTTCCACCACGAGTCCGCGACAATGCTTCTTCCCACTCAAGGGGCACCAAATTGATAGCCCGAAGAAAATCAAATAGGACATCGCGTGCTGCGAGATTCCTGCCGTGAACCACCCACACTTTTCTCGGGTCTAAGCTAGAACTTTCATCTCTTGCAGTCGTTGGCTGCAGCTTCGCCATACCCCCCCTTTCACCGACTAATTATACGCAGTGGTCGAAACAACGGCGGGCCACCCGACGGGTGGCCCAAATCAGATGCTTTCAGAGTCTTCGTCTTCAACTTCTCGGGCTAACATTCGATGCTCCGGCATCGCCGGGAAACTTTTTGCTTGACCGGACCTTCGCTCTTATTCGAGGGGCACCCTCGTTATTCTGGTGCGTACAACGGGGAAAAAGACGAAGGCCTGGCCCATTCGAAGTGGTTGGTCATAAACCAATCTAGTCCTTCTCCAGCCGCTTTAGTGCCCGAGGATGTCCGTTTTCCGCTCAGAGAGGCTTTCAGTAGATGAGGATTTTGTTTCTGCCCTCTCTATTAAATCGGCTAGTAGACGAACGAAGCTTTGCAGGCCAACTGGTTTCTGTGCAAAGTGGGTTATCTCTTTAGAAACTCTTTCTGCCAACTCGGCTGCATATCGGTCGCAAAACCCACTGACAATCAAAACTGGCACTTCTCCATTCTCCGCTCGAATACGATTCAATAGCTGCATACCATTCATTCCAGGCATAACTATGTCAGAAATAATTGCATCAAACTGATGTGCGTGGAATTCCTCAAGGGCTTGTTCGCCGTTATAGGCTACTTGCACTTCATATCCTACGTGCGTGAAGAATGCCGCAAGGGTATCCGCGAGGGCTCTCTCGTCATCGACTATCAGGATGCGCTTCCGCCTTTGCACCGATTCCATGTGTTGAGCAGCTTCTCCCGTCCAACGTTTCCCGTCTGTCCAGCTTGGGATGATGAATGTAGATTAGCAGATTAGATTGTGACTGAAACAGATAGGGCAAACGTGCGTTTGAGAATTTGTTGAATCTGGGCCGAAAACATGCAGTCGGAAACACTATACTTGACGCTCGAAGTTCCAATGGAAACTTTTTGTCGCCATTTTCGAACCCAAGAAGGACTCCAAGTTAATCGCATGTTTCAGTGGAACGCCATGTGCCATGGAAAAGATTCTAATTCTTTACAGCAATCCGGCGGATAGCGACCGCATCAGGCTCGACAAAGAGCACCGTGCCCTCGATGAGGTTCTTGCGAGAAGAGGCCTTCCTTCGGATACTGTAGTTCGCAAGCATGCAACAACTTTCAGAGACCTCATGGTGTGTCTCGCCGAGACCGAGTACTCTATCTTTCATTTCTCTGGCCACGGTACGCCGGATGGAATTTATCTCGAAGCAGAATCAGGTCAATCGGGGGAATTGATCGGCGCCGAACGTATAGCCTCTTTACTTTCTAAGTGTCAACCCCGGCTGAAGGTAGCCATCTTCATGTGTTGTTTCTCAGCGGATGCAATTCCTCAATTGGCCTCGGCTGCGTCTTATTTACTTACTGTGTTCGGTGAGGCTGATGATGAATCCGCAATCGAATTCTCGCGCACTTTCTACGACCGCTATCTCAACACGGGTTCGGTTGCGAGTGCCTGCTCTTTTGCGGAGGCATTCGTTGAAGACAAACTAAGACTAGTGTTATCGCGAAGAGCAGTTGGTCCAGGAAGCTCGGCTCTTCTTGAAATCCGGCCCTCTTCCGGCGGGTCGCGGGATGCAGGTTCCTTTCTTGTCGACATCAAAGAGGCTGAGACTGACATAGCGAAGCTGGAGATCTCTCGAGAGTCCTTTTTGGACGTTTTAGGTCGAAAAGTACGCTTGCACGGGGCCATGTTTGATTACCCGAGAGAGAGAGCAGTTTTACCGGTCGGGCCTTACGTGGGCATATTCTCGTGGCGGAGTTCGGCGGACGTGATTCAGTGTCACAGAATTCTGAGATTGCGGCCCGACGCGGAGCAAGAAGCGTGCGATGTGTGGGCAAGCTTGGCGGTTACCTATAATCAGGACACTATGCAGAGATATCGCAGAGAAAGGCATCCGAGCGCTGCCTATAACCGTGCGACATTGGCGAACGCACTTAGCGAGTACTGCCAAACATATGAGCATATCTCTGATAGCGATTCGCCCAGGGCCTTGATTCTACTTAAATACGTGCCTGAGCAGTACAAACTAGCTAGGGCTCTCATGAAAGCCAACCTTGAATCGGCCGAACTGAAACTCCACAGCGAGGACTATAGCGCCACAGTGTTCCACCTAGAGAGTGCTCTCAGCGCGGAACATGATTTGCTTGATGCCCTGACCGAAGAATTAACATCTTTGTGAAGGGAAACAGGCGAGGGTTCCCCACTCTTTAGCGCTAGCCGAATATGCATCCGAATCCGCACGAATGAACGCATTTAGACTCCGAAGCCGAAAAAACAAGAGCCGTCGGAGTAAAGCGCGTATTCGAAATGAACTCTACTTTCGCGGCTCTGAAAAGGGCCACTCTTCCACCGTTTCGCGCTAAAGCGCGAAGAACCAACGCCAGAATTGTTGAATCCAACAGGTCGTGTGAAGCGTCTAACCCCATGGCTTGAATCGCAAGATTTGCACCAGGCGGGTCCTTTGACGGACAGCTCTTGCCTTAGAGAACCCCCGGGTAGCTCCCACCGCAGCGTTCAAGACCAGGTCCACAATAAGGAGAAGCCATGATTACCATTCGCAAAAGCGAAGAGCGTGGCCATGCCAACCATGGATGGCTTGATTCGCACCATAGTTTTTCGTTTGCCGATTATTACGATCCCAAACACATAGGATTTCGCAGCCTGCGCGTGATCAATGAAGACCGTGTTGCTCCCGGTAAGGGATTCGGCGCTCATGGGCATCGTGATATGGAAATCCTCAGCTACGTGCTGGAAGGCAAGCTGGCGCACAAAGACAGCATGGGACACGTGGAAGAACTGGGCCCCAACGAGATCCAGAAAATGTCGGCGGGCAGCGGCATTACTCATAGCGAGTTCAATGGATCAACGACCGAGCCAGTGCATTTTCTCCAGATATGGATTGAACCCAAGTCGCGCGGAGGCGCTCCGGCGTATGAACAACTTCGCTTAGATCCCGCGGGAAAGCGCGACAGGCTCATGCTTCTGGCTGGACCGGAACGTGTGGACGGGGCCGCGCAGATTAATCAGGATGTGAAGCTCTTTGTCGCGGAAGTTTCGCCGGGGCATTCTGTTGTGCATGAGTTGCGTCCGGGAAGACACGCGTGGGTCCAGGTGGTGCGCGGAGCGGCCAGCGTGAACGGCGTGAGCCTGAAGACCGGCGACGCGGTTGCGGTGAGCGACGAACAGAAGCTCACGATTGTGGGTGAAGGTCCGGAGGCAAGTGAGCTTTTGGTGTTTGATCTGAATTAACGAAACCCCTTTTAACCACAGAGGAC
>PLJN01000116.1 GCA_003140235.1 Acidobacteriaceae bacterium | reverse complement strand
GCGGCTTGCCGCGCTGTGCCACATGTTCCTTTCCCTTTATCAGTGATCATTACAAATCAGCGTCATCAGCGGTAAGGTTTTTGTAAGCCTTGCGATTAGAATGCACGTGGTGGCGTTCGCATGACTCCATTGTTGCAAGTCGACAATCTCAGTGTCGCCTTCCCTACGCAAACCGGCGAAGTCGCGGCAGTGCGGGACGTTAGCTTCAATATCCCGGCTTCCGGAGCTTTGGGACTAGTGGGAGAATCTGGCTCCGGCAAATCAGCAACCGCGTTGGCGATTCTGCGCTTGCTGCCGCCCCAGGCGCGCGTCAGGGGCGCTGTGCGCTTTTCCAGTGAAGACTTGCTCAGCTTGCCGGAAGATTTCATGCGGCGTGTTCGCGGGGCGCGCATTTCCATGATCTTTCAAGAGCCCATGACGGCGCTCAATCCCGTGATGCGTGTGGGCAAGCAGGTTGAGGAAGCGGTGCTGGCACATGAGCGTGTGAGCAAGTCTGAAGCGCGGCAACGGACAATGGACGCTCTGCGTGACGTGGCGATTCCTGATCCGGAACAGCGGGCGCGGGATTATCCTCATCAGCTCTCCGGCGGGCAGCGCCAGCGCGTGATGATTGCCATGGCGCTGGTGAACCGTCCGCAACTCTTGATTGCCGACGAGCCAACGACCGCGCTGGACGTTACCATCCAGGCGCAAATCCTCGAGCTGCTGCAAAGCCTGCGCGAGAAATACAAGCTGGCCATGCTGTTTATCTCGCACGATCTGGGCGTGATTTCGCGCGTGGCTGACCAGGTGGCTGTCATGTATGCCGGAGAAATCGTGGAGATGGGTCCGGTGGCGCGGATCTTTTCTGATGCTCAGCATGCGTACACTCGCGGGCTGATCAGCGCAATCCCCACACTCAAGACGGACCGCTCGCAGCCTCTGCGGACGGTGGAACGTCAGATTCCACTGGCTGGCGCCGCGACGTTGCGGGAAGTCTCTCCCGGCCACTGGGTACGCGCCGGCCAATAATCGCAAAGCTGTGGGTTACACTCTGAATGGAGTCTTGCTTGCGCATCCTCGTCCTGTCAGACATTCATGCCAACCTCGAAGCTCTGGAAGCCTGCATGGAAGCAGCGCCGGAGTACGACCAGGTCTTCAACCTGGGCGATATTGTTGGCTATGGCGCTGACCCCAACGAGGTGGCTGTGCGTTCACGCGCCATGGGCAGCGTGTTTGTTCGCGGCAATCATGACAAAGCCTGCTCCGGCGTCGAGGCGCCGGAAGGGTTCAATCCCATTGCGGCCATGGCCGTGTATTGGACCCAGAAAAGATTGACGCCGGAAAATCTGAAATTCCTTCAGCAGCTACCCATGGGGCCGGTTTCTCCGATGGAAGGCGTGCAGTGCGTGCATGGATCGGCGCGCGATGAAGACGAATATGTAGTGGTCGCGCGGGAAGCGTACCCGCTACTGGCGGAGTCCACCGCGCGCATCACCTTCTTCGGCCATACTCACATCCAGTGCGGCTTTGCCGTGGACACCCCGGACGAACTCTTCCATATCCTGCTGCCACGGTACAAAACCAAGAACCGCAAGGAGCAGGAGAAAATCCATTTGAAGACCAGCGCGAAATATCTGATGAATCCTGGGTCCGTGGGACAGCCGCGGGACAATGATCCGCGCGCCGCTTTCATCTTCTATGACACAGATGAAGACTCGGTGACTTTTTATCGCGTGCCGTATGACATTGCGAAGGCCCAGAAGAAAATCCTGGCTGCCGGACTTCCCGACCGGCTGGCTTCCCGTCTGGCGGAGGGAATGTGACACAAAAGTCTCTTTTTAAGGAAATAGCCGAACCGCGCAGCGAATCCAGCGCTAACACAGTGATCGCCAACATTGACGGAGGCGCCCGGGGAAATCCCGGCCCGGCGGCCTTCGGCGTGATCATCCGCAATCCCAAGGGCGAAATAGTAGAGGAACTGAGCGAGTATCTTGGCCATCAGACGAACAATTTTGCCGAATACTCCGGCCTGCTGGCCGCGCTGGACTACGCGGTGCGGGAAAAGTGTTCGCGGTTAAAGGTCCGCAGTGATTCCGAGCTTCTGGTGCGCCAAATGAAGGGCGTGTACAAGGTGAAGAATCCGGCGCTCCAGGAACTCTTCCGCCAGGCCCAGGCCCTGGTCCGCAAACTGGAGCATTTTTCCATCGAGCATGTCTTCCGCGAGCAAAACAAAGATGCCGACCGGCTGGTGAATGAAGTGCTGGACAACCGGAAGTGACGGCAAACCTTTTGAAACACAGAGGAAAGGAGTAAACAGAGGATTGGGAAGACGTTTCAACCTCTGTTTCCTCTATTCCTCGGTTCCTCTGTGTTTCAAAGGTTTTACCCCTTGCATAATCTTTCTATCCGGCGTATTCCTATTGAGCTTCCATGAAAGCAGGAGGAGCCACATGCTACGTCGTTTCGTTACGTTGTCCTTTCTGTTCATTGCTTTAGTTGCGGCAGTCTTTGCGCAAAAGCCACAAGCCCCGCCGGAGAAAACCGTCGCCATTCGGGCAGCTACTTTGATCGACGGCGTCTCCGCGCAACCGCGGCACAATGTGCTGATCGTTGTCCACGGAAACAGAATTCAAAGCGTGACCGATGGCGGCACTCCGCCTGCCGGAGTTGAGGTCATCGATCTTCCGGCCAGCGTCACGGTGCTGCCCGGTCTGATTGACACGCACACACATCTTTTTCTTCAAGGCGAGGCGCCGGAGGAAGGCGGCTATGACATTCAGCTGCTGAAGCATCCGTATTCTTACCGCGCTGCGCGGGCGATTGTCGCCTCGCGCCGGGCGTTGGAGCAGGGATTTACCACGCTACGCGACGTTGAAACGGAAGGCGCCGGTTATGGCGACGTTGGAATCAAAGAAGCCATCAACGCCGGATTTATTCCCGGGCCACGTCTGTTTGTGGTCACGCGCGCCATTTCGGTGACGGGCGGCTATCCGCTCGAAGGCTACAACCCGGACATCGTTGTGCCCAAAGGCGCGCAAATCGGCGATGGCCCCGTGCAGTTGCGCAAGATCACACGTGAGCAGATTGAGAATGGCGCTGACTGGATCAAGGTCTACATGACGCACCGCTCATGGGTGGACAAGCAAGGCCATCTTGTGTCGCAGCCCACGCTGACGCTCGAAGAAATCAAAGCCGTTGTGGATGAAGCCCACGGCCAGCAGCGCAAAGTGGCCTGCCACGCGTATGGCGGCATTGGCATGCATCGCGCGCTCGACGGCGGATGTGATTCCATCGAACACGGCCTCGACCTGGACGATGGCGAGATCGCGCAGATGATCAAACAAGGCACATGGTTCGTGCCTACGCTCGGCGTCTACTACACAGACTGGGGCCCAGAGAATACGCCGGACGGCCAGCGTGACCGCGCACGTGCTGCCGTGCATGAAGTGTCGTTTAAGAGAGCGTTGAAAGCGGGAGTCAAGATCGCTTTCGGTACCGATATGGGCGGGATTCCCTGGACCGAGCCGATTGCCCAGGAGTTCAACCACATGGTCAAGTTCGGCATGTCGCCCATGGACGCGATCAAGTCCGCCACCACCAAAGCTGCCGACCTCCTGGACATGCGCGGCGAACTCGGCGTGATTGCTCCGGGCGCGTATGCGGACGTGATTGCGGTGCAAGGCGATCCGCTGGTCAACATTGACGTGCTGAAGAATGTGAGCTTCGTCATGAAAGACGGAAGAGTATTCAAAGCCCAGTGATGCGCGCGAACCAAAACAAAACTAGGAGGCACTGAACGCATGGCCAATTCTGGAGGATCGTCGCGCACCATGGCGGTGGCGCGGATGGTGGTAGGCATCCTGTTTCTCTTTTTCGCTCAGTACAAACTTATGCATCCCGACTTTGCCAACGGCGGCTATCAGAAGTATGTGACTGGCTACATCGAGAACACTTCGGTGAACTTCTATAAGCCGGTGCTCAGACTCACGCTTACACATCCAGTCTTTATTGGCTACGCCGTGGGGATTGCGGAGTTGCTGATTGGCATTTCCATGCTGCTGGGAATTTGGGTGCGCCTGTTCTCCGTGGTGGGCGCTCTGTTCATGCTGAATCTCACTCTGGCCACGTGGTGCCTGCCTCCGGGCACGGTACCGTGGAAATACCTGGGGAACCAGCTGGACAACATATCGCTGCTCTTACTATTCCTTTTGTTTTTTGCTCACAACGCCGGGACGACGCTGGGTTTGGACAGAGCTCCGAAAGAATAAGGAATCGCAGGATTGAACTACGCGACGCCGCCGCGGGGATGGGACGTGGAGGCGTAACCCATCAGTTCCACTTGTGTCCCAGTTTCGACGCCGGCAGAAAGTTTCTCATGTAGGTCGCGTACAGCCCGTCGTAACTCATCAATTTCTGCGGGAGAATGCGTGCCCTTCCACTGATCAAAGTCCCGGGCCAGCGCCTGGCACGCCATGACCAGTACACGTATGGGATAGGCGTCCAAACGGAGCGTCGTGGGTGGCTTGGCGCCCTGGGCGGGCGCAACTTGCGCCGATAAGGGTGCAGCCTGATCGCCAAGCTTTCTGAGCGTGACCTTCTCCAATATCTTGGCGAGCTTCGGCTGGTTCTCCGGCGTAACTTCCTGGAAGCTGATGCCCATGCCCACCATCGGATAACTGGTGCGGACCACGCCCGTGGCTTCCAGGGCGATGCCCTCAATATTCATCTCCAAAAATACTTTAGACTTTACGGCCAGCGGCGTTGTGACTTCCACGTAAATACCGCCCTGGGAAACATCTTTGATTTGGCCCTTCACGGGAAACTGCGCTCCCCGCGACTGCACGGCCGCTGATCCTGAGCATTCCAGGCGGGCATGCCAGCGTTTCTCGCCGGGTAAGGGAGCGGTAGCTGCCGGAAGGCTGACGGGAACATCGATTTCAGTGCCGATTTCGGGTTCGCCGGATGCTTCCTTTGGCCCCAGCCCCCAAATCGGATTGTCCGGCTCCAGACTGCGTATGCCCGCCTGCCCTTCCATGGCCGTGCCCCGCGAACCCATCCAAAATACCTGGAATTTCGCGGTCAAACCTTCGCGGTGGATCTCTACTGTCTCACCCGGTTCCAGCAACATGGACAAACCGCCCAGTCGAGCAGAAGTCTCCGAGAGGTCCACGGTGTGGGCCAACTGGCTCTGGTTCAGATGGCTCCGAACCACGGTCACCGGCAGCACGATTTTTCTGCGCGCACCACTCCGCGAAGACATTACTCCCGTCCTTAGCAACAGATTATAGGCCTTAAGGTCAATCACTTACGTGGATTATCGGTCCAACGGTCACGGGACTTTAGTAATCAGTGTGGCTCCCCCTGTAAGATAGAAGGCTGGAGTATTTTCGCACTTACCATAGTGAATGAGAGCATGCAGCATTTCGACGAACAATACGACATCGTAGTTGTAGGCGCCGGCCACGCTGGATGCGAAGCCGCCATGGCCGCCGCGCGTCTAGGGCTGAAGACTGCGCTGGTGACGCTGAGTATCGATCTGATCGCGCAGATGTCCTGCAATCCGGCGGTGGGCGGAATCGCCAAGGGCCATCTGGTCCGTGAAATCGACGCGCTCGGCGGCATCATGGGCGAAGTCACCGACGCGGTTGGNNCAGTGCGACAAGCAGCAGTACCGCGTCAAAATGCGTGAGGTGCTGAAGAGCCAGAGCAATCTGACGATCAAGCAAGCCGAAGTTGCGGAACTGATCCTTGAAGAAGAACCCCGTGACCCAAGTGGATTGTGTGGCACAGGCACTCTTGCCTGTGCTCCTAAGATTGCCCGTGGTATCAAGCTTCGCGATGGCCGCACCATAGGCGCGCAAGCGGTCATCATCACCACAGGAACATTTCTCAACGGACTCATTCACTGCGGCGAGCAAACTCATCCCGCCGGACGCAGCGGTGAGCCTCCGTCACAGCTACTGGGAGAATCCCTCAAGCTGCTGGGCCTGCGCGGATGCCGCCTGAAGACCGGCACGCCGCCGCGGCTCGATGGCCGTACGATCGATTGGTCAAAGTTTGAAATGCAGCCAGGTGACGCCGATCCCACGCCGTTCAGCTTCCGCACAAAGAAGATCACGCAGAAGCAGGTGCCGTGTTACCTCGCCTTCACCACGGAGGAAACACACCGCATCATTCGCGAGAACGTGCACCGCTCGCCGATGTACTCGGGCCAGATCCAAAGCATTGGTCCGCGCTACTGCCCCAGCATTGAAGATAAGATCGTAAAATTTCCCGACAAGACCACGCACCAATTGTTTCTGGAACCCGAAGGCCTGACCACCGACGAAGTCTACGTAAACGGCATGAGCACATCCATGCCGATTGACGTGCAGCTTGCCATGATCAAGTCCATCCCCGGCCTCGAAAAAGCGGAGATGCTGCGACCCGGCTACGCCATTGAGTACGACTCGATTGATCCCACCGAACTTGAGCGTACGCTGGAGACCAAGAAGATCGCGCGGCTTTTTCTCGCCGGTCAGATCAATGGCACGTCCGGCTATGAAGAAGCCGCGTGCCAGGGCTTGATGGCCGGCGTGAACGCGGCGCTCAAGATTAAAGGCGAGCCACCGCTGCTGCTCGACCGCACGGAAGCCTACATCGCAATCCTGATCGACGACCTCATCAGCAAAGGCACCAACGAACCCTACCGCATGTTCACGTCGCGCGCAGAATTTCGCCTGCACCTGCGCATCGACAACGCCGATCGCCGCCTTACTCCGCACGGCCGACGCATCGGATTGATCGGCGACCAGTCCTGGGCCGACTACCTTGCCAAACAGGAGCGCGCAGAACAACTGACGGCGCTTCTTGAGAAGACCCGCATTTCCAGCGACCTGCTCGAAAAGATCAGCCGCGCCCAGCAGGAGCGTCTAGCTTCTTCAGACGGCCCAAAGAAAGCCGGCCTGAGCAGCGCCATCGGATCAACGTTGGCGCAGTTGCTGAAGCGTCCGGAAATTGTGATTGAGGACCTGGCTTCCGTTATCGCAGAGAACTATGCGGAGTACTTCGCGGAGATTGCTGCCGCCGCAGAACCACAGGGGCTAAAGCCCAATCCTGAGACGAGCGGTAACGGCACGACTGGAAGTCGTGCCCTGATACACGTCTCGCCCGTGGATGCAGCCTCGTCAGGTCCAGGACCAGATTCAGGATCAAGCTTTGTATCAGGGCACGAGTTCACTCGTGCCGTAAACGTCCTCAACGATCCGGGCTTTAGCCCCTGCAAACTTTCTTCCGCCGCACGCAACGAAATGAAGACCGTGGAAACCGGAATCAAGTATGCCGGCTACCTCGACCAGCAACGCAAGTCCATTGACCGGCTCAAGAAGGCCGAGCAACGCGCGATCCCCGACTGGTTTGACTACGCCAAAGTCAGCGGACTCTCGCGCGAGATGAATGAAAAACTCCAACGCGTGCGTCCCCGGACGCTCGGCCATGCTGCGCGCATTCCAGGGGTAACGCCCGCAGCTGTGTCGCTGATCAATGTGTTTATTGAGATTCAGGGGAAACAGTTTACTGAAGCATCGAAAGCCGTATAAGCCTCCCTTATTTGTGGCGGACCGCTAAGCCACATCAATGTCGGCAGTGGGGAGGCCATTCTTCGGCAGGCTTCAGTTATTGCAGATGGTCAGCGGTTTTGTGGTACTGCGGGGGTTCACAGGACTGCATCGCCTAACCTTTGACGGCGAAACGTACAAGTTGATAGAAAATCCAAACACCGATTCTACCGGGAAACCCCCACAATAGGCCCGACAAGAGTGCCCCCGCTCCATTGGAGAGAAAATCCTGACGATTCGCTTCGCTATACGCGGCCCAGTAGTCTTTTTCGATTGCAATCTGGTCTGCCGCGCCTAATGTTACGGAAGTCAAACGGCCCGGCAGCGGTCGCAAGGTAACTCCAGGCGGTAGCGGATCGGACTGCTGTGGTTCGCCATACTTCGAATATGGGTCAGAGAAGTATCTACAATCCTTCTCCTCTTCGGTTAGTCGCATGAGTCGGTCCATCAAGTTATCCGTACGACCGGACGCGGCCGGCGTGGCCGCATCTGCACACTGGCGAACATGCAAAACGGTTCCATTCGTCAACGGAACTTCAACGGTGCCAATCGGAACCGCAGTATAGCCGGGAGGCAGATCATCAATCTGCGAAGGGTCTGTTATGACTGCATGAACCGCTCTTGCAGCGTCCCGTTTCGCACCAATCTTGATGTCCCGTTCAAGC
>PLJN01000138.1:10120-17820 GCA_003140235.1 Acidobacteriaceae bacterium | reverse complement strand
TCTGTAAGAAGCTCTCATAATTCGCAATGGTCGCGGCAAGCTCGGGAATGCCCTTGCCGTCCGTGGCCACTGTCTTCACGATCGGCGGCGTCCAATTGTCTTTGCGCATCGCCAGACTTTGCATGGACCGGATTTCCCGCTCGACCCGATCGGCGCCTTCACGGTCGCTTTTATTGATGACGAAGATATCAGCGATTTCCATGATGCCGGCTTTGATCGTCTGGACATCATCACCCATGCCCGGCACCAGAATCACCACCGTGACGTCGGCGAGGCGGACAATATCGATTTCATCCTGACCAACACCGACCGTTTCGATCAAAACGTTATCTTTGCCACTGGCGTCGAGGACGCTGGCCACGTCCGCCGTGGTGCGTGCCAGACCGCCGAGAAAACCGCGCGTGGCCATGCTGCGGATAAAGATTCCCTGATCCGCATGATGGGCCTGCATGCGTATGCGATCACCCAGAATCGCGCCGCCGGTGTACGGACTAGTCGGGTCCACGGCAATGATGCCGATCTTGCGGTCCTGCTTGCGATATTCGCGCGCGAGCTGGTCCACCAGTGTGCTCTTACCGGCACCGGGAGCTCCGGTCAGCCCGATGACCCGTGCTTTGCCGGTGAACGGGAAAAGCGCTTTCAGAAGTTCCCGTGATTCCGGCGCTCCATTTTCAATAATGCTGATGGCGCGGGCCAGCGAACGGGGATCGCCGGCGCGAATCTGCTCCGCCCAGGTTTGGATCGTGTTGGTCAAGACCGTTGTCACCGTGAATTGTCTATCTCGATCTCTACCCTTTAGCTTATCGTGGTCATAGGGTTCCCTCGCTACGCTCGGGAAAAAGCCATCAGTCTTTCAGCAACTGCCGGGCAATCACCAGTCTCTGGATTTCACTCGTTCCTTCGCCGATGGTGCAGAGTTTCACGTCACGGTAAAACTTTTCCGCGGGATAGTCTTTGATGAATCCATATCCGCCGTGGATCTGCACGCCTTCATTGGCGCAGCGCACCGCAACCTCGCTGGCGTAGAGCTTGGCCATGGACGACTCCTGGGTCGTCTTCAGTCCGGCATCTTTCATGCTGGCAGCGCGCATGGTTAGCAGGCGGGCTGCGTCAATTTCCGTTGCCATATCCGCGAGCTTCCATTGTATTGCCTGGAATTCGCTGATCGCTTTTCCAAATTGCTTGCGATGCTTCGAGTACTTCAGCGCGGCTTCGTAGGCACCCTGCGCCATGCCCAATCCCAGAGCCGCGATGGAGATGCGTCCGCCATCGAGCACGCGCATGGCGTCCACAAAACCAGCGCCTTCTTTTCCCAGCAGTGCATCGTCGGGGAGCAGGCAATCTTCAAAGATCAACTCGGACGTATCACTGGCCCGCAGGCCGAGCTTGTTTTCTTTCTTCCCCGGGCGAAAGCCCTTGGTTCCCTTTTCTACGACGAACGCCGAAAGCCCGTGTGTATGCGCCGTTTTGTCCGTAACAGCAATGACTACGCAGACATCCGCATAATGGCCGTTGGTGACAAAGGTCTTGTTGCCATTCAGTAACCATCCGCCTTTTTTGCGGACGGCGCTCATGCGCGCGCCTCCCGCATCGGAACCCGAGCCCGGCTCGGTCAGTCCCCAGGCGCCCAGCCATTCTCCGCCGGCCAGCTTGGGAATGTACTGGCGCTTCTGCGCCTCACTACCGGCCAGAAAAATATGGTTGGAGCAAAGAGAATTGTGCGCGGCCACGATTATGCCTAAGGAACCATCCACGCGCGAAAGCTCCTCCACGGCGATCACGTATTCCACATAGCCCAGGCCTGCGCCCGAATATTCAGCAGGAAAGATCGCGCCCATCACGCCCATCTTGCCCAGCTCCTTGACGACTTCCGCCGGGAACTCGGAAGCCTCGTCCCACTTCATTACATGGGGAGCGATCTCGCGCTCAGCAAAGTCGCGAATGGACTTCTTGAGCTGCAACTGCTCGTCAGAAAGTTGGAAATCCAAATTGTCTCCTAGAAATATGGCACAGGCACTCTTGCCCTCGTTCGATAGGGCAAAACAGATGATTATGACACGGGAAGGGTGTCGGAAGAAATGCGATGAACGGCGGCCTTTATCATTCTTCAAGGCCCCCCGTTTTTTGGGGGGGCCTTGAAGAATCCCGAGGATGTTAGTCGTGCGTGGAACTTTCTACCTGCGCTCTGCTCAGTTTATCTGCTCTGCTTTCGCGGCGAACATCTTCAGCAGACCGCTCCAGCCACCGGGCGAATCAACGTTGCTCCGCATAATGTCCGCGCCCGCGCCGATGACGCTGATAACGCTGATCAGGCGACCGGGAACCGGGGCATCTGTCTCTTCAATCCTTTGCGTCCTCTGCGTCCTTTGCGGTGAAACTCCTGAAATCAGCGTTCATCAGCGGTAAGGTTTGTTTAGCGAGTTATCTCGGAAGCGTCCGCGCAAACTTCACCTGTGGCGGAGCCTCCGCACGACGCGGTGCGGGTGCCACGGGCAATGGCTCCCGCTGATACAAGCGACCTGTGTTCCGTATGACAGAAATCACCAGGATCAGCAGCATGCCTGAAATTCCAATCGTCCCGCCAACGCTGAAGAGGCGATAGCTGCGTCCGAGCAGATGTACGACCGATTTATTAAATAGCGCGATGTTCCCGATGCAGAGCAATATTCGCAGCTCGGTAGGGCCCATTTTGAAGTAGGAAATCTTAAAGTCGCCGAGGGTATACGTTGCCAGATAGACCTCAATCGAGAGCATGAGATAAGCAATCAGCAACCCGATCGCGACGGCTGGATGCATGTATCCCGAAAGCGCCAGACCTCCAAGTAAGAAGAGGGCGCTGAATGCGTCCACGATGTGGTCAGCATAAAATCCGTACCGCGGACGAGGGCAGTTGCGAAACCGGGCCAGGGAGCCATCCAGACTATCGCCGAGCCAGTTCAGAGCCAGGCACACGATGACCACAAGTAATCCCGCGCGGTTTGTGCTGGACCACCAGTAGCCGAGTCCCGCGCCGGCCATGGCCAGCAGGCCCATGACGGTCAGATGATCTGAGCTGATCCAGGCCGGTGTGCGGGCTGCCAGCCAGATCAGCGTCTTTTTTTCTAAAGATGCTAGAAAGCTCTGCTGAATCCGTTTAGCTTCCCGAAAGCGGAGCGGTTGATTCTGTTGCATGATGACGTTTCCTCCTATTTGCGTTTGTCGTAAAGCAACCTTGCGCGGTATTGGCATCAACCGGCAATGCACCCGGCAACAATTGGAGGTAAAACGGAAGTCAACAGCTAAGCAATTGAAAACGAGATAGATAGAGCCGAACTGCAAGCGACCTCATCCTCGATACTGGAGCTGGATTGCCCTGTTTTCCGGCATTGACAGCGACCCCGTTGCGAGAGCAAACTTCTTCCATTCCAATCGGCTTCCTTCCAGCTCGGGAAGCGCGCATTCTTTGGCGACAGAGACAGCAGGAATCCGCTTCAACGGGTACGGGGCGAGAAAGTAGTAAACCGCAAGTTGGACGAATCTTATCAATCCAGAGCAGAAATAGAACGGGCGGATCGCCTCGACCTTCGCGTTCCGCTCCGCTACCGCTTAGAGGGGCACCAGGATTGGTCACCCGGCGAGACCGTAAACTTGAGCGAGACTGGCGTGTTGTTTTCCACCGCACAGACCCTTGAATTGAACGTCCGAGTTGAAATTACCTTCCAGACCGCCGGTGTACCCCTGGTAGGTTCGAGCCAGCGTGAGGCCCACGTGGTGCGCCGTGTTCTCAACAACTGGCCGGAAACCAGTCCTGTATTCGGCGCAAGATTCTACAATTAGCGCTCCGGCCGGTTATCTGACTCGCCAAGTCCACAGGATTGACCCCGCTAACCTGAGCGTCCATAATCAACTTCTCTGGCCTCGCGTAAAGAGATGGGACAACAAAATGGCAACCGACGATACTCAGAACACAAAAGCGTCCTTAGAGGACTTTGGCCGCAATCTGGACAAGGGGCTCGGCGTAGCAGCGAAGAAGTTGGAAGAGGAAAGCGACAAAGCGATCACTTACCTGAACGACGAGGTGGTGCCTGCAATTCGCACTCGCTCCAGCAAGGCCCTGCGCATAGCAGCCGAACAACTGGCTCGACTGGCCGACTTTATGGACCAAAATCACTCCAGCTAGCCGCGGCGGCGGTACTGGCGTTCCTTTCCGCGGGTTGCGGCGGCGCGCCTAAACATACTGCACGCGCCACTCCACCCCCCGCGCCGCCAACAGCTACCCGTCCTGCCCCGGCTCGTACCTCCGAACCGGACACGGTTGTCACCGGCAACGGCAGGTCTCTATTTACGGAGGTTGGCCGCGCCAGTTGGTATGGACCTGGCTTTCAACATCGCCACGCCGCCAATGGTGAAATCTTTGACATGAACCGCATGAGCGCAGCTCATCTCACCATCCCCTTGAATTCCATCGTCCGCGTGACCAACATAAAGACCGGCGAGTCGGTCGTGCTTCCCATCACCGATCGCGGGCCGTTCGTGAGCGACCGCGTCATTGACCTCTCCAAAGCCGCGGCGGAGAAAGTGGGCGTCTACGGCCACGGCGGCGCCATGGTAAAGATTGAAGTTCTGGAATCTCCAGCGCCCGTCAGGACGGGAGGAAAATGGTGCGTGCAGATTGGCGCCTTCTCCAACAACCAGGACGCGACTGCGCTGAAAGCCCAGTTGGTGCGCCGCTATCCAACATCCCGAGTGCTGCAATTCGGAGCACCCGACGGCGGCGAATGGCTGCGCATCCGTGTACCCGCTGACGACAAACGCCGCGCGGAAGAAATCGCGAAGGAGACATCAACGCTGGCCGGAGTGTTTCTGGTAAGGCTGGATTAGCGAAATCGCCGTGATCGGGTGATCGCGCGTGATCGCCGTGATCAGCCAGAATTCCACCTCTGATTTACACAGATGACACTGATTTTTCGAAACCCGCAGATCAGTGTGATCTGTGTTGATCAGTGGTAAGACTTGGGTCTTTCCGATTACGGCGATCACCCGATCACGTGCGATCACGGCGATCCCCTGTTACCATTTCCTCGCTATGTCTGATTGCTTGTTTTGTAACATCATCGTCGGCAAGATTCCGTCCAAAAAAGTCTACGAAGACGACAAGACTTACGCCTTTGAAGACATCAATCCCAAAGCGCCGACCCATGTGCTGATCATTCCCAAGAAGCACATTGTCGGGCTCAAAGAAGCGGGGGAGGCCGACACCGAATTGCTGGGTTACTGCCAGATCGTGGCCGCGAAAATTGCGCGTGACCGCGGCATCGAAGACGGCTACCGCACGGTCTACAACGTAGGCCCGGGCGCGGGGCAATCCGTGTTTCATCTGCACCTGCACTTGCTTGGCGGACGGGCTTTGAACTGGCCTCCTGGATAAAGCACGCCTTACCGCTGATGACGCTGATTTAATCGAGAAGAGCGGCCCAATCATCTTTTGTTTAGGCGTTTGCTCTTTTGGTTTTCCTTTGCGCCCTTCGCGTCCTTTGCGGTAAATCTTTCCTAATCAGCGTCATCAGCGCAATCAACGGTAAGGTTTTGCAACCCTGTGATTAAATAGAACCAATGCCAACTGGTTCCGAAATTCGCGAAACATTCCTGCGCTTCTTTGAAAGCAAAGGCCACAAGCGCGTGCACTCGTCGTCGCTCGTGCCGGCCAACGATCCTACCCTGCTCTTCACCAACGCCGGCATGAACCAGTTTAAGGACGTCTTCCTCGGCCTGGAGAAACGCGACTACGCCCGCGCCACATCGTCACAGAAATGTGTCCGCGCCGGCGGCAAGCACAACGATCTGGAAAACGTCGGCTTCACCAAACGCCACCAGACGTTCTTTGAGATGCTGGGCAACTTCAGCTTTGGCGACTACTTCAAGAAAGAGGCCATTCAATACGCTTGGGAGTTGCTAACCTCAAAAGACTGGTTCGGCGTTGATAAGAGCAAGCTCTACTTCACCGTTTTCCAGGGCGAACAGGGCATTCCCCGCGATGACGAAGCGGAAAAATACTGGCTCGAAGTAGGCGCGCCCAAAGACAGAATCTTCGGTCTGGGCATGAAGGACAACTTCTGGGCCATGGCAGACACCGGCCCCTGCGGTCCATGCAGCGAGATTCACTACGACATGGGCGTGCAAGCCATTGATGATTCGCGGCAACCTGAATGTGCTGCCGGCAATTGTCAGTTCCCCTGCGAGTGCGGACGCTACGTTGAATTCTGGAACCTGGTCTTCATGCAGTTCGACCGCGACGCAAGCGGGACGTACAACCCGCTGCCCAAGCCTTCAGTGGATACGGGGATGGGATTGGAGCGCATTGCCGCAATTCTGCAAAAGAAAATCTCTAACTACGATACTGATTTGTTCCTGCCGCTGATCGAACATGCAGATCAACTAGTCTCGACAGGTGCAAATAAGGAATATAAGCGGTCTACTTCCGACAATTTGCACCAGCCCGCGTTGAGAGTCATTGCAGATCACGGACGGGCTGCAACTTTTCTGATTTCTGACGGAGTATTGCCGGGAAATGGAGTTCGCAATTACGTCTTAAGAAAAATAATTCGACGTGCGATCAAATACGGGAGATTCTTAGGCCAAAAAGATCTGTTTTTCTCCGGAATGGCAGACATCGTATGTAAAACCATGGGCGACGCGTACCCCGAGCTAACCCAGACGGTGCCCGAGGTCACCCGTACAATCTTGGCCGAAGAAAAGCGCTTTGCCCATACGATTGATTTTGGGCTCAAGAAGCTTGAGGAGGACTTAGTGGATATTTCGCAGGAGGCTTCTGAGCGCGGGAAGGTCTACCACACTCGCACAGCCCCGATCCAATCTCAGATAGCAGCCGTAGCGTACGAGTTTAGAAGACGTGGCGAACCCTTGGTTTATCCGGGCGATCAGGCCTTTCGGTTATATGACACGTTTGGGATTGCCAAGGATTTCGCAGAGGATGTGTGTCGCGATTTGAACTTTGACTTTGATGCAGTGGGTTTTGATCGCGCCATGCAAGAGCAGCGTGAGCGTGCTCGCACCTCCTGGAAAGGTGGAGCGAAGGGCCCGGCTTCACCTGTCTATCGAGAACTCAAGCCAACTGAGTTCCTGGGTTATAAGCAGCTTGAAATGAACGGCTGCTTTGTCTTGGCAATTGTCCAAGATGGCCGCCAGGTCCCAGAGCTGTTCCCTGGACAGGAAGGGGAGATCGTTCTCGATCGTACTCCATTCTATGCAGATGCCGGCGGGCAGGTCGGGGACGTGGGAGAGTTCTTGAGCGAGTATGAAGATTTTATTCTTGCCGAAGTGCATGGGTGCTACCAACCCGTGCAGGGTGTACGCGCCCATCGAGTAATGGCAAAGAGCCGAATCATCACGCATGATCGCATCCGAGTAAGAGTCAACACCGACGTCCGCCAGGCCACAATGCGCAACCACACAGCCACGCATCTGCTTCATGCCGGGCTGCGCGAGGTCCTGGGCAAGCACGTAAAGCAGGCCGGTTCGCTGGTTGATCCCGGGCATCTGCGCTTTGATTTCTCTCACTTCACCGGCGTGGCCGACGAAGAGCTGCAGGACATCGAAGACATCATCAATAAAGAAGTCCTGCGCAACATCAAAGTCGAAACCATTGAGGATGTTCCCATTGACGTGGCCGTGAACGAATATCACGCCATGGCGCTGTTCGG
>PLJN01000138.1:0-10063 GCA_003140235.1 Acidobacteriaceae bacterium | reverse complement strand
ATCCCAACTGGAACACGTTGTCGCCACGCTGGCGCCGCAAACCACCAAGACCGGTTCGCCCGCCGAGGCCCTGCGCGCCGAGTGGGACAAGAAAGAATCCGAAATCAAGAAGCTGCAGAAAGAGCTGGAGCAGTTGCGGATGAAGTCCGCGTCGTCGACCGTAAGCTCGGCCGAAGAACGCGTTCGCGAGATCAAAGGCGTGAAAGTCCTGGCCCAGCGCGTCGAGAACCTCGACCGCGGACAGATGCGCACGCTGGTCGATAATCTGCGCAACAAACTCGTGTCCGGTGTGGTCGTGCTGGGTTCCGTTTCAAAAGAAGACGGAAAAGTCGCGCTGATTGTCGGCGTGACCAAGGACCTTACCGCTCGCGTCCCTGCGGGCAAAGTGATCAAACCGGTGGCGGAAAAAGTCGGCGGCTCCGGCGGCGGCCGTCCGGACATGGCCGAAGCCGGCGGCAAAGATCCCGAACAACTCGATGCCGCGCTGGCCGAAGCCTACAGCGCAGTGGAAGCCTTGCTGAAATAGACTTACATCCCTGGTCCCTGCAAATCCGAATGTTGCGCTGGGGGCTGACTATTATGGGCCGCGGTGGGTTGCGGACGCGTCCACGAGTAATAGACAGAAACCAGCATTAATTCAACGCTCAGCAGCAGGTAGAGTGCGAGTCGGGCTCGTTTATTGATCAGTTTCATAGCGTAAAGATGAAGAACGCTACGACCAGCATTTTCTTGCATGTTATTTAGACTCTGGTGACTCCAAAAAGCACCGGGCCTTTACGATTCTTAAGCTAAAAACGTAACCTAGCCGAAGAATCAGGTGGTGACCAAGACGGAGTCGCTGGATCTTCCTGGCTCATTGGCTTGAAGTAACTGAATTTTTACTTTATTTTCTCCTGATTCCCGACATTGGTGCGGAGTTCCCGGCTTCGTCGCCTTTACAATCACCCTTGCAGGATCGAACTCTATGAATCCGCAGGCACTGCTGGCCCAAACCAGCCATCGTGTCGTTCCCATGTCGCGCCGGCCATGGATCATGCAGCAGAAATGGCATGACCTGCTGTTTGCGCATTGGGCGGTTGCTCCAGAGCAAGTGCAGCGCGTGGTTCCGCCGGAGCTTGAACTGGATTTGTTTGAGGGACAAGCCTACGTCGGTGTTGTTCCTTTCTGGATGAGCGGCATACGCGGACGCTGCGCGCCGCCGTTTCCCGGCATGCGTACGTTTCCTGAGCTGAACGTCAGAACTTACGTCCGCTATGGAAACATTCCCGGGGTTTATTTTTTTAGCCTGGACGCCAGCAGCCTTCCCGCCGTCTGGGGCGGACGCACGTTTTACTCGCTTCCCTACTTTCACGCCCGAATGTCGGTCCAGTCCATGGAAGAGATGGGCGAGAAGTTTGAATACAGCAGCCGGCGTTTGAGCGAACCTCCGGCAGAGTTCATCGGACGCTACTGGCCCATTGCCGGAACGCGAGAGCGCGGACCCAGTCCGCTGGAGCATTTCTTGAGCGAACGTTATTGCCTCTATGCCGTTCGCGAGGGCAGGGTTTATCGAACATACATTCATCACACTCAGTGGCCGCTCCAGGATGCGGAAGCTGAAATCAGCGTGAACACCATGGCGCAGGCTGCGGGCATTGAGTTGCCGTTGACCAAGCCGCTGCTGCATTTCGCCCGCAATCTGGAAGTACTGATCTGGTGGCCGGAGCGGGCTTAATTTAGACAAAGACAAATCTGCCTGTCGCCGCGCAGCAACTCTGAAACACTCTAGGTATAATTCGCAGTTGCTGAGCAGGCTGTTGCTGAGTCGTGTTGCTGAGTTAAAGAGGAGATCATCCATTTATGCCAGACGTAAACGGCCATGTAGCCCTGGTCACCGGCGCTTCGCAAGGGATTGGCCGCGCCTGCGCTCTGGCGCTGGCAGAAGCCGGCGCCACCATCGCGCTGGCGGCGCGCAATGAAGAAAAGCTGGCCCTGGTCCAGCAAGAGATCGAGAGCAAGGACGGACACGCCGCAACGTTTCGCATGGACGTAAGCAATGAAGACGAAGTAAAGTCTGCGGTGAAGGCCGCGATCGAGCGCTTTGGAAAAGTTGACATTCTCGTCAACAACGCCGGCATGACGCGCGACACCCTGTTGATGCGCATGAAGCGCGCCGACTGGGATTCCGTTCTGCAAACCAATCTGAGCGGGGCTTTCTTCTGCACGCAGGCGGTAATCGGATCGATGCTGAAACAGCGCTGGGGACGCATCATCAACATCACCAGCGTGTTTGGACAAACCGGCCAGGCCGGCCAGGCCAACTATTCCGCTTCCAAAGCCGGGCTGATTGGTTTCACCATGGCCATGGCTCGTGAAGTGGCGTCGCGCAACATCACGGTGAATGCGGTTGCGCCAGGATACATTGAGACCGCCATGACCGAGGGCCTTTCCGCGGACCTGAAATCGAAAGTGAATGAAATGATCCCCCTGGGTCGCGCGGGCACAGACAAGGAAGTTGCTCACGCGATCAAGTTTCTGGCTTCTGAAGCAGCCTCGTACATCACGGGCCACGTGCTCAACGTCAACGGCGGAATGCTGATGGGCTGATTTTCTTTTCGCTTTCATTTTTTCACTAACGGCCCTGGCAAAATAATTTTGATTTCTCTCTGGACTGTGGATTCTGTTCGTGTTAGGAAATTTCTGCATCGCGACGAATAAAATTGTGCTTGCACAAACCTTCCGCTCTGGTTACTATTCACGCACCCCCTTAGTAGCAAGCAGGTAAAGAGCTGGCCACAGCATGAATATCGGCGAAACCATTAGAAGTTACCGGCTGCAAAAAGGCATGTCGCAGGGCGACATTGAGAAAAAAACCGGCCTGCTGCGCTGCTACCTGTCCCGCGTCGAAAATGGACACACCATTCCGTCGCTCGACACCCTGTCCAAAATTGCCTCCGCCATGGAAATGCCGCTGGGACAGTTCTTTGCTGAGCAAAGCACCAATGGCCGCACGCTGCCTCCGCTCACCGAAGACGAAGTACGTTTCCTCACGCAGATTCGCCGCTACTCTTCCAGCTTGAATGACACTGATCGCAAGCTCGTGGTGGCCATGGTCAAAAAAATGGCATCCGGTTCCGGAAGATAAAGATCGCCGCAATTTCTGGATTCCTTTCACGGTTCCCTTCGCACCGGCCTTACGGTTCAGTGTGGTATATTCCGGCATAGAACGCTGTCGTTCCTTCTGATTACGGAGCTGCATTGACCACGGAAGAAGAACTGAACTTACTGGACGACCAACTCCGCCGGCTTAAGGTCGAGTACGACATTTATTTTGGCGGAGGCAGCAAGCGCCCTCCCATCGAAATTGAGTGGAAGGTGAAGAACCTTCTGCGCAAGTTCACTGACAGCAGTAAGATGTCATTCTCCCAACGGTTTCGCTACAACACCATGCAGCAGCGTTACGCTCTGTTCAACGCTCTCTGGCAGCAAAAACTCATCATCAAAGAAGAAGGCTATCGCCGTCCTCAGGACGCTGTTCTGGGCATTCAGGGCCTGCGCGCCAAAGAGCAGCACGAAGCGGAAGTAGCTTTACAGCACCGTCCTTACGGCGCCAAGGCCGATCAGCCTTTCACCGTCGCTTGCTCTGACGCGGACCGCGAGCCATTCAAAGTCGAAGCGCTCTACCAGGCGCTGGCCGAAGCCCGCCAGCAAGCCGGGGACACAAAATCAACCAGCATGGACTCCTTCCAGAAATTCGTTCGTCAAAAAACCGACCAGATTCGCAAACAGTACAAATGCCAGGCCGTCGAGTACTCGGTGGAAGTAAGCAAGGGCCAGGTAAAGTTGACGGCCAAGCCCAAGACCTAAGCTTTTCACATCTCGAGCGTACTGAGAGATCCCTATCGCCTTAAATGTCCAGCGAATCACTCCATACGACCTGTGAAAACCTCAAGACACGACGTGTCTCTTAGTTCATAGGTTCCCTCGCTCCGCTCGGGATAAGCTACTCATGCCGCAGTGCCGTCGTAGGATTCACCCGCGCGGCCCGAGCTGCGGGAATGTATCCGGCAATCACCGCTACAGCCACCAGCACGCCCACCGCGGCGGCGATGGTAATCGGATCCATCGCGGACACACCATACAACCGCGCTGCAATCAGCCGCGTAATCCCGAACGTGGCAGCCACTCCGCCCACCACGCCAATCACGATCATGACTCCGGTCTCCCGCAGGATCATCCCAATCACCCGGCCGCGGCCTGCGCCCAGCGCCATGCGAATGCCGATCTCACTGGTACGGCGGGCAACGCCATACGACAGCACGCCATAGAGCCCGGTCGCCGCCAGCAGCAGAGCAATCACTCCAAACACCGTGCACAGCCGGGCGATCATGCGGGGCTGGGAGTTCGTCTGGTCCACGGATTCCGCCAGGGGACGCGCGGTTTCAATAGGCAGGTCCTCGTTGACGGCGAGAATAGCTTTGCGGGCCGAGCTGATCATCTGCTCCGGATCGCCGATGGTGCGGATTTCAAAATTGGCCCAATGGTTCGGCCCTTCCATTCCCTGATCGGCGGGAATGTAAAACCGCGGCGGCACATCACCGCGCAGACGATGGTCACGCACATCCTTGGCCACGCCTACGACTTCCATCACGTTCTTCTGGTCACCGAATTTTTCCGTGATGTGACGGCCAATGGGCGAGCGTCCGGCAAAGAACACTTTGGCAAAGGCTTCGTTGATCACGCAGACGTGCAGCGAAGCCGCCGTATCCTGCAGACCAGTCTCCCGGCCCAGCAGCAACGGAACACCAATGGTGGAAAAGTAGTTGGGCCCAACGGAATCAAAGCGGGAACCCTTTTGATTGTCTTTCTGCGGGGTAAAACCTTCCACGTCAATCTGGTCCCCGGATTCTGATCCGCTGAACAGACCATTGACGGAATACGTCACACCACGAACCCCGGGTACCGCCCCCAATCGGTCCGTCACTTCACGCCACAAAGCAGAGAGCCGGGCATCTTTGTAACCCGCGCTCACGCCGTCCACGCCAACCATAAGCAGATTTTCTTTCTGATATCCCAGTCCCACGGACTGCAGGTTCCACAGCGTGCGCAGAAGCAGACCCGCGCCTGCAACCATCAGCAGGGAAAGCGCCACCTGAGCGATGACCAGTCCTTTGGAAAGATTCAAGCGGCTGCTCCCTGCCGTGACCCGTCCGCTATCGCGCAGGCTGTCATTCAAATTGACGCGCGTGCCGCGAATCGCCGGGACCAGGCCAAAGATAATCCCGGTAAGAAAAGTCACGCCCGCAGTAAACGCCAGCACGCGCAGATCGAGCGTGGGTGTTAGGGCCAGCTCTTCGCGACGTCCGGCCAGCAACACCACCAGCACGCGCGCGGCCCCCCAGGCAAACAGCAAACCAACAACGCCGCCCAGCGCAGAGAGCAGCAAACTCTCCGTAAGAAACTGGCGAATCAAACGCAAGCGCGAAGCGCCAATCGAAAGACGGACTCCCACTTCCTTCGACCGCGCCGCCGCACGTGCCAGCAAAAGGTTAGCGACGTTGATACATGCAATCAACAACACTGCCGTGGACGCTGCTAGCAAAATAAACAGCAGCTCGGCAAAATCGTCGCGCCCGCCGAACGTACCGGTGCGGGCATCATGCAGCACAAGATGCTGGTCCAGCGCTTCTTTGCGCGTCTCCGGTGAGAGTGTGGCCGGGTACCCGTTCTCAATAATCCCGCGGAAGAGCACGTCCATTTCTGTTTTGGCCCGCGCCATGTTTACGCCCGGCTTCAAACGGCCAAACGTGTGCAGCCACATCACCTTGTCCATGTTCTTGCTGAGATCTTCATGCAGCCAGTCGCGGCCCGGCATGACTGCGTTCTGCATCAACATCGGCATCCAGAAGTCCGGCTTTTCGCCGGCCGTCTCTCCGCGAAACCCTGGCGGAGCCACGCCGATCACCGTCAAGGTCGCGCCCAGCATCTTTACTTGCGTGCCCAGGACTTGGACGTTGCCGCCAAAGCGCCGCTGCCAGTAGTCATAACTGATCACGGCATACGGATCCTGTCCCGGCCCGCTCGCGTCTTCTTTTTTGAAAACCCGCCCAATCGCCGGCTCCACTCCCATCAGCGTGAAATACTCTTCAGACACCAGTTTGGCGCGTGCATCTTCCTGGCCGCCGCCGGCAATCCGCACCTGCCAGCGATTGAGTTGCGATTGTGACGCGCACATTCCGGAAAAAGTAGTCGTGTGATCGCGCAACTGGGTGAACTCCGCATAAGTCATCAGCGCGCGTTCGCCTGTGTCCATACCGTCGGAAACTCCGGACGCATTGGGATTGGTCAGAATCACCAGCTCCTGCGGATCGCGCACCGGCAAAGACTTCAGCAAAATGACATTCATCAGACTGAAGATCGCTGTGTTCGCACCAATGCCAATCGCCAGCGACAAAACCGCCACTACCGTAAAAACCGGGTTGCGGGTAAATTGCCGCGAAGCATAGCGAAGATCTTTAAAAAATGTGTCGGTCCAGGCCGCAACGTCCATATATATTCCTTTCGTATTTAAGGTTAAGACGCCATTAGTGCTAATGGGTTAGCATGTTATCTGGTGGCGGGTCGGTTTTCAAATGGTGCCGCACGGTCTGCCCGATAGCGATCACGCGCGATGACGGCGATCTCGGCGATCCTACCCCCTTACCCCCACGGCCTTGATCCCAATGATCCCAATATTCAGTGGACTTCACAGGGGGTATCCCAATCGACTCCAATGTTTATCGGGATCTGAGCGATTCGACATGTACAAAACCCAATAAAAATGCGGCACCCTCTTCAATTTCCAGCGATTTCTGCTGCGATTCCCCCTAACCATCCCAATGTCAAAGGACTTAGAGGATTCTGCCTCTCCGATCACGCGATGACGGCGATCTCGGCGATATTTATCTACCCCCACCCCCCTGTTTTTCAGCATTTTTATTGAAAATAAAGGCCTTAACCCAAATCGACCCTTGGGTGACGCTTCGGTCACGCTTGGGTCACCCAAGCGTCGAAGGGGCCTTTTGGATCCAACCCGGCCCCGAATTCTCTTTACCTCGTTCCACATTGCTCGCGCTTCCTGGTCATTATCATTGCGACCTTCCTCCAGGCTTTTTGTATTCGCTTGGTACGACGACATAATTTGTCACGCAATTTGTCATGCCAAACCTCGTCTAAAATGTCCCCTCGGGCTGAGGAGTCGTTCCGGCAAGTCTCAGTTACCAGTTCCGGCCAACCGGGGTATATCCCAGTCTTTTACCCTGTTTTCCCGGTGTTCACCTGTTAGATTCGCGCTGTTTTCGCCGATTGCTCTAGGTGGACGACCGGCATATAATCGGCCTACTCTGGCTTGTTCTTTTCACGCGTCAGGCTGGGTAAAGGTAACTGGCCTTCGGTTAGCTGGCTTTGGCGGCCGGAAACTGGTATTCACAAGTTATACCGCAAATGAAAAAGTGCTCCCTCTTCGTCCTGATTACGGTATCGGTCCTGGTATTAAGCCACCAAGTCCGTGCGCAGAACCTCGCGCCGATGCAGCAGGATGGTCGCACCGTATGGACCAATGACGACGCGCCTAAAACATCGCCGGTGAAGCCTGCCTCGATTTCTGCGTCTTCGACGAATGCGACCTCGCGTTACAACAATCTGGTTTACTGGAGCAGCAAAGAGCATCGCTGGGTGCCCGTGCCACGCCTTTCTTCTCCGACCATGCGGGCGGCGCGACAGGCGGCGCAGGAAGTCGCGGTCTACAAATCCAACGCCCCTGTTGGCGGCAAAAGTCACAGTACGAGCACCGCGCCGCCACCAGAAGCCATGGATCGTGTCATCGAAGCAGCAGCCACGCGTCATGGCGTTGACCCAAACCTGGTGCGGGCGATTGTTCGCGTGGAATCCAACTTTAATCCTCGTGCCGTATCGCGCAAGGGCGCGATGGGCCTGATGCAACTCATGCCGGCCACCGCGCAGTCACTGAACGTAAGCAATGCGTTTGATCCAACCCAGAATGTGGACGCGGGTGTTCGCCAACTGAAGTCGCTGCTCGACAATTACAACGGCAACGTGCCCCTGACTCTGGCCGCATACAACGCCGGCAGCGGAGCGGTGAAGCGCAACAACGGCATTCCGCCGTTTCGCGAGACGCAGGATTATGTGAGAAAAATCACCAACCTCTATACCGGCGGCATTGTGCCCAACCGAACGTTCCACGTTTCACGCGATGATCAAGGCCACATGGTCATTTCAAATGACTAGCGCCTGATGACTGACGACTAGCGACTGCGATTTCAATGAGAGCCGGGCCGACACTAATCCGAACAGCAATCATCGCCATGACGGCCGGCGTGCTTCTGGCGTTTGGCGCGGCCAGTGCCAGTACGCTTCTGCAAAAAAAGCAGGCGGCAGCCGCGCAGTTCGTTACCGCGGAACATATGCGCGAAGCTCTGGAAGGCAAACCTGAATCCAAGCGCTCGCGCCGTGATTTCCAACTGGTGATCGACGCTTACCGCAAGGTCTACTACAAGGCCCCGACTTCCAACCGTTCGGACGCCAGCGCGCTCGCAGTGGCTGAGCTTCTGGAAGAACAAGGCCGCATCCTGAACGATCCCAAGAGTTTCACGGACGCGATTGGACAATTGGAATTCCTGCTGCGCGAATATCCCGGCAGCAAGCTCCGTGTCGAAGCGTTGTTTACCATCGCCCAGATCTATCGCGACGATCTCGATGACAACACACAGGCCCGGGCCGCTTATCAGGAATTCTTAAAGCATTATCCTCGCGGCAGCAGCGCGGTAAAAGCGCGCGCCGCTCTGGCAGACATGGACGCCGAAGCAAAAGGCGGTAATTCATCCAGAACCAAATCGGCCAAAGACGCTACCCCGGTCAATGCCAAGGCGGACAACAAGCCCACAAAGACTGACAACGTTCTGGCAACGGATGCCACGCGCACGGACCGTCATGCCATGCCGCTGCTGACCAAAGTGCGGCATTGGTCCACGCCGGACTACACGCGTGTAGCGATTGATCTGGAACAGGAAGTCAAATACGAAGCCGGACGAGTGCCGCATCCCGATCGCATATTTTTTGATCTGCATGGCGCCAAGCTGGCTCCGGACCTGGTAGGCAAAACATTCGAAGTAGAAGGCGGCGGATTCCTGCACAGAATCCGCGTCGCGCAGTTTAAGCCTAATCTTGCGCGTGTAGTGCTCGAAGTAGATGAAGTAGCCGAGTACTCGGCTTTTCTGCTGCCGAATCCGTACCGGCTCATCATTGATATTCATGGCAAGCGGCCGTCGGAATCTAGCGTCGCCAAAAACGGACCCAAGCAGCCGCAGCGCAACCCCGGAACTGACACGGCTGCACGGACTTCGAACTCCAACGAAGCATCTCTTCATCCGCGACCCAACACGCAGCCCAGCACGTCGCTCAACACTCAGCCAGACCAGCGCGGGTCTTCGAGTGGTCGCACCAATGCAGACGAATCAAAACAGGACCCCAAGCTGGACGTGAAGGCGGTTGAAGTCGCGAGGGCCGACTCGGTAAGGACGGAAGACGCCAGCATCGACGAAGCCGACAAAGCAACATCCAAGCCCACAACCGGCCCCACGTTCAAGGAGGTTGCGCCTCAAGAGACCCGGCAGGAAACCCGGCGCAAGAAAAATGCAGATCAGGAAAGCCGCGCGGCTGCATCGACCGGTCACACTGCCGCGCCCACTTCATCCGGCCAGCGGTCGCTGACTCGCGCGTTAGGATTAAAGATCGGCAGGATCGTAGTGGACGCCGGCCACGGCGGGCATGACGGCGGCACGGTTGGCCCGGATGGTCTGCGGGAAAAGGATTTGGTCCTGGACGTGGCGCTGAAGCTGGGCAAGCTGCTGGAAGACCGGCTGGGCGCGGAAGTGATCTACACGCGCGACGACGACACTTTTGTTCCGCTGGAGACACGCACCGCCGTTGCCAACAAGGAACAAGCGGACCTGTTCATCTCCATCCATGCCAACTCCAGCCGCGACGCCTCGGCCCGCGGAGTGGAAACGTATTACCTGAATTTCAC
>PLJN01000097.1:75337-75546 GCA_003140235.1 Acidobacteriaceae bacterium | reverse complement strand
GAGCACGCGCTCGATCCCATCTACGCCAGGAAACTGGGCGTGGACGTGGACAACCTTCTCGTCTCCCAGCCCGACTACGGCGAGCAAGCTGTGGAGATCGCCGAAGCCCTCGTCCACACCAATGCCATTGACGTACTGGTGATCGACTCGGTGGCCGCACTCGTCCCCAAAGCCGAATTGGACGGCGAAATGGGCGACAGCCACATGGG
>PLJN01000097.1:0-75315 GCA_003140235.1 Acidobacteriaceae bacterium | reverse complement strand
GTGATGTTCGGCAATCCGGAAACCACAACCGGCGGACGCGCGCTCAAGTTCTATTCGTCCGTTCGCATAGACATTCGCCGCATCGGCGCGATCAAAGACGGCGATGTGGTGACCGGTAACCGAACCAAAGTAAAAATCGTCAAGAACAAGACCGCTGCGCCTTTCCGTGAAGCTGAGTTCGACATCATGTACGGCGAAGGCATTTCCCGCGAAGGCGATGTGATTGATCTGGCCGTAACCAAGGACATCGTGGAAAAGTCCGGCACATGGTTCAGCTACAAAGGCGAACGCATTGGCCAGGGACGCGAAAATGCCAAGCAGTTCCTGAAAGAAAACAAAGACATGATGGTCAGGCTCGAAGCCGAACTGCGCAAAGAACTCGGGCTGGCGAAACTCGCAGTCGTCGAACCACCGGCACTCGCCCCGGAACAGAAGCAAGCGGCCACGGTAGTTCATAGCAAGGCGGCACAGTCGGCGAAAAAATAGGACCGCCTTTGATCTGAGCTGAGCTTGTAGCAGCGGTGATATGCTTTAGCGTACTGGAGCGAATGATGAGGCCTGTGGTACGCAGCCTGACACTAGAGCGATTTCGAAGCGTTCGGGCGGGTCAGATAGAATTCGACAATCCTACTTTTCTTGTTGGTCGAAACGGATCCGGCAAGAGCAACATTGCCGACGCATTCGCTTTCTTGTCGGAAGCGATGACCTCTCAGCTGCAAGAGGTTTTCGATCGCCGTGGTGGAACAGACAGTGTGCTTACGAAAACGTTCGACGACGATCTTCCAGCGCATCTTGGAATGGCTATTGAGTTGAACCCAAATGAGCTGATAAAGACTAAAGTTGAAAACCTCGAAGGTGACGTTGCCAATGCCCACTATGCATTTGAGATAAGTACCCTGCCTGACTACAAATTTGAGATCGTTCGAGAGCAGTGCGTTCTTTCCTTGCGCGACGGGACAAAGAAGTGGTTCGATCGAACACAGGACCAAATGAAAACGAATGTCGAGCCCTTCAGGCAAACGACGTTTAAGGTTTTTGCGCGAGGAGCCTTGTCTCTGCCGTCCCTCAGCGGCGTGTTGCCCTTTGAGATTGTCACCCAGATTTTGCGCTCCATGAGCGTTTATTCTATCGAGCCTTCAAAACTTCGCGACATGCAGGATCCAGACGGCGGCACTCGCTTACGTGGCGATGGCGCAAACGCAGCAAGTGTTTTCGAAGAAATCGAGCGTCGATCACCGCAAGACGTCCAGCGCATCAGCGAGTTCCTCTCAACGATTGTTCCAAACACGAAAACAGTCGACACAATTCAGCACGGCAAGAAACTCGCGCTGGAATTCACCCAGGAATGGAATGGGGGTAGGAAGTTAGATTTCGAGGCTTTTAATATGTCAGACGGCACCCTTAGAGCTTTTGGGTTGCTCCTGGCCGTCTTTCAAAGATCCACGCCATCCTTAATCGTCGTAGAAGAACCAGAAGCTTCGATGCATCCGGCGGCGGCAGGTGCGATTCTGGACTTGTTGCGGCATGCGTCAAAGCAAATGCAGGTAGTTGTGAGCACGCACAGTCCGGAGATACTCGATGCAAGATGGATTGAAGACCGCCATCTCCGAATTGTGAATTGGCAAGAAGGCGCTACCACCGTATCTCGCGTTTCAGATATGTCTCGAAAAGCTCTGCAGGATCATTTGATGGGGGCCGGCGAATTGCTGCGGTCCGAAGCCCTTGAGCCGGATCCTCTATTCGATGACGCTCCGGAACAACAAGGGAACTTGTTTGAGGAAGTCAATTGACAATCCAGGCCATCGTGGAGGGTCATGGTGAGGTCGCGGCTGCTCCGGTGCTCCTGAGACGACTACAGGATCACATTGGGGATTATCGTTTTAGAATCGCACGACCAATTCGCAGGAAACGCTCGGAGCTCACTACCCAGGAGCACGTACGTCGTTCTGTCCGCCTCGCTCTTGGCACACCCGATTGTTGTGGAGTCCTTATCCTTTTTGACAGTGACAACGATTGCCCAAAAGACTTGGGCCCTACAGTCCAAGGCTGGGCACAGACCGAAGCCGGTCCTATTCCGTGCGAGGTTGTCCTTGCCAATCGAGAATATGAGGCTTGGTTCATATCCGCGATCGAGTCGCTGCGAGGAACACGCGGCGTGCGACCAGACGCAGTATCCCATCCTGCACCGGAGACCATCAGAGATTGCAAAGGCGCTCTTGAAGAGAGGATGGAGGACGGCGCCTCGTATTCACCGACGGTTGATCAGGCTGCACTTACTGCCCAACTCAACTTTGGGCAAGCACATGTGGCATGTCGATCATTTCGCCGGATGACAAAGGCCTTCGGAAACTTAGCCAGAGCCAACGGCGTGCTAATCAACGTTTGGCCTCCGAACGATTGGCTTTGAATCTGCAGTGTGACTCTTGGGTTGCCCCGCCTTATTGCCCCTGTCTTCAATCCAGAATAGAATCAGCGTCAGGACCTCTCTTTGAACCTTGTTCGCGCCATCTATCCGGGATCGTTCGACCCGCTCACCAACGGGCATCTCGATCTCATTGAGCGTGGCAGCAAGATATTTGAAGAGTTGGTCGTGGCGATTCTGCGCAACTCCGAAAAAGATCCGCTGTTTACACTGGAAGAGCGGCGCGACATGCTGGAGCAGATGGTCCGCAAATATGGCAATGTGCGCGTGGACACCTTTGACGGCCTGCTGGTGGAATACGCCATGCGGCAAAACGCGAAAGCCGTACTGCGCGGCATACGCGCCATCAGCGATTACGAGTTTGAACTCCAAATGGCCCTGATGAACCGCAAGCTGCAGCCGCAATTGGAAACGGTCTTCATGATGCCCGCGGAAGCCTACTCGTATTTAAGTTCGCGTCTGGTGAAAGAAGTCTTTCGGCTGGGCGGATCAGTACGCGGCCTGGTGCCGGAACTGGTGGAACAACGCTTGACGGAAAAAGTGCACGGCATTTCCGCAAAAGAGAAGTGAGGAAAACATGGCGACATTACCCGCAGTAAAACAATTCAGTGACCGCGTTGACCGCATTGAGATTTCCGCCACCATGGCCGTGGTCGCAGAAGCCGCCAAGCTTAAGGCCGCGGGCGCCGACCTGGTGGAGTTCGGAGCAGGTGAGCCCCACTTCCCCACCCCGCAACATATTAAAGATGCGGCCATCGCCGCGATCCAGCAGAACTTTACCAAGTACACGTCGGTCCCCGGCATGCCGGAATTGCGCAGCGCGATCGCCAAGCGCCACGCGACCGACTTTGGCTCTGACTACAAGGCCGAGGAAGCCATTGTTTCCACCGGGGGCAAGCTGTCTCTTTTTAATGCCATTCAGGTGCTGGTGGACCACGGTGACGAAGTGATTCTCCCCGTCCCCTACTGGGTCTCATTCAAAGACATTGTGGAATACGCCGGCGGCAAGTGCGTGTACGTCGAAACAGACGAAGCCGACGCATTTCAACTGACGGCCGAGATGATCGAGCGCAGCATCACGCCGCAGACGAGGGCCATGATCATCAACAGTCCCAACAATCCCAGCGGCGCCGTGCTCACTCCGGAAGAGTACACGGCGATTCTGCGGCTGGCCCACAAGCACGGCATCTACGTGATTTCCGATGAATGCTACGTCTATCTGAATTACACCGGCCAGAATTTTTCCGCAGGATCGGTGACCGACGTCCGCGAGCATGTAGTGATTGCCGGTTCGCTCTCCAAGACTTATTCCATGACCGGCTGGCGACTGGGATATGCGCTCGGGCCCGCGCCGATCATTAACGCCATGTCCAAGTTGCAAAGCCAAAGCACCTCGAGCACCGCGCAGATGGTACAAAAAGCCGGAGTGGCCGCGGTGACTGGCCCGCAGCAGTGCATCGGCGAGATGAAAGCCGAGTACATCCGCTTGCGCGATCAAACACTTCAAGGGTTAGCAGGAATTCCGGGTTTGAGCTGCGTGAAGCCGGAAGGCGCGTTCTATGTCTATCCCAATGTTTCCAGCTACTTCGGAAAGGGCGGCGTCAACTCCGGCGCCGATGTCGCCAAGCGGCTGCTGCATGAAGCGCACGTGGTTACAGTTCCCGGCGAGGCTTTTGGCACGAGTGAACATATTCGTCTCTCCTATGCGACCACGCCGGCTGAAATCGACCGCGGGATCGCGCGAATGCGTGAGTGGTTTGGCAAACTCTGAGCGTATGCGGCTCTCACCGCGGATTCACGCGGATGAACGCGGATCAGAAAAACGTCGGCGTAGAGACGCGGCACTGCCGCGTCTCACTCTCGAACTCTAAAAAGATCGTCGGTATCCACGAAGCACTTTTCAATCCGGCAACCAGTAGATAGCGTGACTATCCAACATTTTCCCAATGTCTGACCTCTATCCATTTCTACTCCGGCCGCAATTCCACGAACGCGTGTGGGGCTCCAGACACTTGTCCCCTGTTTACTCGACCGCGATTACCGGCGATCCGGTGGGCGAAGCCTGGCTCACGGGCGATACTTGCACGGTGGCGAATGGTCCGCTGGCCGGACAAACACTCGCCGATCTCGCGCAGAAATTTGGTACCGCGTTGCTGGGGCAAGCGGTGCCTGATGTTTCTCGATTTCCTTTGCTGATCAAGTTTCTCTTTCCTCGCGAGAAGCTTTCCGTCCAGGTCCATCCTGATGACGAGCAGGCCGTCCGCGCAGGACAGCCCAACGGAAAGACCGAATGCTGGTACATCTTGCAAGCCGAGCCGGGCGCGCAGGTCGCCGTGGGATTGAAGCCCGGTGTCACCAAGATGGAAGTCGAGCGCGCCATCCACGAAAACCGGATGGAAGAGCAGATGCAGTGGACTAGAGTCCATGAAGGCGACCTGTTTTATGTGGACGCAGGCACCGTTCACGCCATTGGTCCGGGAAGCGTGATCGTGGAAACGCAGCAGAACTCCGACACGACGTATCGGCTCTATGATTATGGCCGCGGCCGTGAACTGCACATTCAAGACGGACTCGCCGCACTCAAAGAACGCACCCACGCCGGGAAAGTAAAGCCAGGCAAGCCGAAATCAGAGAAAGGCAAGACCCAGGCGAATCTGGTTACATCGCCCTGCTTCGTCGTGGACAAATTTGCGCTGGAAAAGCCGTGGGAGTTTCGGCGTCCGCGGCACAACCAGGGCAGCGTGTGGTGCTTGACCGCGTATCACGGCTGCGCCATTGTCGAAAGCAAGGATTCAGCGCCATTTGCATGGACCAGCGGAGAGGCCGTCGTAATCCCGGCGGCGGTGGAGACCTTCACCATCAAGCCGCAGTGGGAAATCGAATTCTTGTGCGCCGCGTTGCCGACGGAGAAAGTCGGACACCCGCAGACGCTGCCGTTCTGAGAGAATTGCAGTACGCACTTAAGGAGCAACGTTTTGAGCAGTCATAAGTTTTATCCGGTCATCCTCGCCGGAGGCAGCGGCACGCGTTTCTGGCCGCGTAGTCGCCGCAGCAGGGCCAAGCAAGTGCTCACCCTTGAGTCACAGACGGGCAAAGCCGGACAAGACCCGCCGACCATGATCCAGAAGACCGTGTCTCGCCTGGCTCCGCTGGTTACGGAGCGCGACTTCTGGATCATCACCAACGAGCTCGTCGCTCCGGAAATTAAGCGCCAGCTTCCCGGCCTGCCGGAACAGCAGATTGTGATTGAACCCGCGCCGCGCAATACAGCGCCGGCCATAGGACTGGCGGCCTGCATTCTGGAAAAGATCGATCCGGAAGCCATCATAGGAATGTTTCCGGCAGACCACGTCATCGCCGACGAAGAGAAATTCCGCAAAGCGATACAGCGGGCTGTGGAGATTGCCGCACAGGGCAAGAACATCGTGGTCATGGGCATCCAGCCAGCGCGGGCCGAAACCGGCTACGGCTACATTGAGACCGGAGAAAAGCTTGATGCGGAATTGCTTCGCGTCAAGCGGTTCACGGAGAAACCGAACCAGCAAAAGGCCGAGGAGTTTACCGCAGCCGGCAATTATTATTGGAACAGTGGCATGTTTTTTTGGCAGGCGCGCACATTAACTCGTGCGTTGCGTGAACACCTGTCTGAGACCGCGCCTCTTCTCGAAGAGATTGCGTCCGCATGGGGGACCAAGGCCTTTGCCAGAAAGTTTCTGGATCTCTATCCCCAATGCGAAAACATCAGCATTGATTACGCCGTGCTGGAGCCGCGGTCCGCCCAAGGCGAACATTCTTCCCATGTGCTTTGCCTCCAAGCCGACTTCGGCTGGAACGATCTGGGTTCATGGGCCGCGCTGCACGACCATCAACCCAAAGACGCCGCCCACAATGTGATTGATGGAAAGAACTCTTATACACTGAATGCGACCGGCAACTATGTTTACGCGCCAGGAAAATTCGTTGCGGCTGTGGGCGTACACGATCTGGTCGTAGTGGAAACCGAAGACGCTATCCTGATCACCACGCGCGAGCACTCCCAGGACGTGGGCAAGATTGTGAAATATCTGCATGAAAAGAAAATGACGGATTTGGTGTGAAGGAGTGCCGGAAATGGTCGCTAATCTGATCATCTTCCACCGTTCGGCCGTTTTCAGAGCGCGCACGGGAACGGCGTTTTCCAGCAAATAAATAACCGTACAGCGAGAGGTCCGGCAGCAGAAGGTGAAATATGAGTTCTCGGTTACCTCGTATCGTGCTCTTCTCGGGTGGATCGGCTTCCCAGGCACTGGCGGCTGACCTGGAGAAGACGGGCGCAGAGATCATCAATGTGGTAGCTGTCTTCGATAATGGCGGCAGCACTGGTGAACTTCGCCGTATTTCTCCATTCCCAATGCCTGCCATCGGCGACATTCGTAAGCGGCTCATTTCTCTTGCTCCAACTGCTACCGAATTACAGCAAACCCTCAAGAAGCTTTTCGATGGGAGATTTTCCATACGGAAGTCCGAGAAGCAGCTGCGAGACGAGTTGCACAATATGGCGACGCCAAAGCATCCCTTGATTGCGGAGCTGCCGCTAAAGGTACAGGGCCAGATTTTGGAAACTCTGCAGTACGCCATCCAAGCTCTGCCTGTAGAGTTTTCGTTACATGAGCTTTCCGTGGGTAATCTTTTGATGTTCGGCCGCATGCTGCAAACACACGATTACCTGCAAGCAATTGACTGGGCACGGAACTTACTTAACGTCAAATCCCGCGTACTGCCGGTGACTCTCGATTCCGTGCACTTGGGCGCTTTGTGCGAGGGGGAGCAGTGGGTGCGGGGACAGGCAGCGCTGACGGAAGAAACATGCAGTTTGCCCGGACGTGTCGAGCGAATTTGCTTTTTGGAACAGGAGGGTACGCATGCGTTTGGGGCTAAGGCGCAAATTTGTCCCGCAGTGGCGGACGCAATGGAGAGCGCAGACCTGTTCTTGATCGGATTCGGAAGTTTCCTGACCAGCATTCTGCCTCACTTTCTTGTGCGAGGTGTGGGCGCCGCTTTTACTCGCCGCGCCATTCCCAAAGTTTTTCTCGTAAATCCCACTATCGATAAGGAAACCCAACAATTCACAGTTGCCTCCATGGTTGACACGATTAACAAATATGCATGCCTAGACAAGTCCGCTGCTGCGGAAAGGCCAGCGATTACTCAAGTGCTCCACTTTGGCTCGCACAAGGAAACCCATATTCCCGCCGGCAATATGTCTTCGTTCTCTGGAGAGTACGTTGATCTTTCGGAAATTAGTGGATTCGACCAGATGTCAGCCCGCGCTGCGGAAGTCGTGGCTGCCTCCGTAGGCCTGGAAGTTGGACCTCGTCCGGGTCGACCAACCTTGCGCCCCCGCGCGGTTGTCTTGTTTGATCTCGACGCAACGCTTTTCGATTATCCGAAGGTTCGCATGGACGCTACCGCCAAAGCATTGGAGGGAATGGTGAGCGACCCGAAGCTAGTCAGCCGTGAGCTTTTTGCGATGTTGCGGCATTCTCTCGCAGACCTCCTTGTAGGCCTGGGATTTGAAGATCTCCGCCGAGGGTGGGACTCACCGGAGGTGCCAGTTGTTGCATGCTTGTTGGACGATCCGACGAGTCGCGCTGGGCTTCAGGCCTTGGCCGAGTTGGCCCGAACCAACGGCAGCTCGGAGGAGGATGTCTCATTTACACGCCGGATGCTCAGTTACCAGCGTGCCGCACACCTCCGCAGCATAAATGATGTGGACTTGTTGTTACAGAAAGCAGCGGATATCCGCAGTCTATGGAAAACCGGCCTTGGCGAAAGAAGTTCCGTCTTTCGGCAATACGTTGAGTCCAATGCTGTCCTTATGCCCGGCGCCAGCGAACTCATTGCCCAGTCGGTGGATTCGGGAGCCGAAGTCCACGTGGTTTCGGAAGGTGATTCTACGGTACAGAGATTTAAATTCGACTCACTCCGTTTGGCGGATTGGGTGCAGGCGTGTATCGTCACCGACGTGACCTGTGGAATCCTGCCAGTGCTGGACGAATTGTTTTTGCAATACAAGGATAAAGAAATCAGCCAGGTTCCTCTCAGCGTCGTGGAACTGTATGACCAACTCGTGCCGCTTACGGTTAAATCACAGGCCTTTTATACAAAGTTGCTGCACGCGATTAGACAGTCCGCCGGTGGAAATTTGAAGGACCAAATGCAGTCCTTTCATTTCTTAACGCCTGAAGAGTGGCAAAGTGCGTCGGCCTACTATCTCGTGATGATTGGCGACAGGTATCGAAAAGATCTCGAGCCATTGCTCCAGGTCTGCCCGTCAGGGCTGCAGACTTTTCGTGTAGTGACGGGACGTTACTATCGTGAAGATCCTTTTCATGAAATCATAGATCAGGGCCGGCCCACGCCGACGTCATTTGTGAGGGACTTGCCGTCCTTGACGCAACCGTTGGCGGCCACTTTGCGCAATTTTCATGAGCAAGTACGACGGCCCACTCCTGTTTTGCCCTCTCCGACCATCATTGAGGCCGTGCTGCAAAGTTGTCCCGGCCTTTCTGAAAGCGGGATAAGAGTATTACGCGAGCTGAGGTCTGAAGCACTGCGCCATCTGGAGGTACATCATGAAGCCGCGCACTAGGTTGATTTGGCTGGTAATATCCACAATCTTGTTTGTAGTTACAGCGGTAATCAGTTTTGTTTCCGATGTCAAGTCTCTGTCCGAAAAGCTCCACTGGCTTCCCTTTGTCATCGCAGTCATGGCGCTGGCCGGTATCGTCACCACGGTCAGCATCTGGATCTACTATGAGAGGGCCTTGAGGGACAGCCAATCAGTTGCCAGCGAAGGCGGAACCTCGCAAGTGTTGGGGCCGGCTCGCGAGGGATCTGATTTCCAGGGTAAGGTCATGCAGGTCATGCAGCGGCCAGGCATCAGAGAGATCGATATCGGCGGATTGGCGCTTCGGTCTCCGTATTTCAGAAAAGACGGACCGTTCAGCAGGCGACTGTTGGATTTGCTAAAGACCAACAGTCACCTAAAGGTGAGAATCTGGCTAATGGATCCCAAGTCGATGTCTCTTAAGCTGCGGGAGGCGGCAGAGGATGTGGTGGAAAATCGTCTACGTTCCACCTGCACTGAAACGCTCGAAACTCTGAAGTCTATCGTGCGGAAGATTTGGAAAGAGCAAGGGGTCAGAAGACCAACCGTGGTCTTAGTAGACAAGGTCGCAATAATGAACTCCATCTTCCGCGTCGACGGAGAAATGTGGGTCACGCTCTATCTGCAACACGGAACTGGCAGCCGCAGTCCTATGGTCCGTCTCGAGAAAGAAGATTTTTGGTTTGATGTTTACAGGCAACAGTTTGAGACTTGTCTCAGCATGCACATGGGGAACCTGTATCCATCACGGGAAGAACTCGAGGAAGACAGCCGAAACACTATGCTGACTCACGAAACGTAAGTTTCGCTGCTCCGAGGCGCCACATTCAAAGGCCCATCTAATTTCTTGTTTCAGTTGGAGCCAAGCACTGGATCGTTTGTTGATGCGATAAAATGCCTTAGACTTGAGTCAGCGAGTCCTAAAGTACATTGGGAGATTCCATGTCGGTGACGCAGCCCTTATCGAATATTTGTGAACTGCTGGAGCAGAAATACGGGAATCTGGGGAGAGAAGCCGCTGACCGCCTGCGCTCCTGGCTCTCGGGCGGGTTGCCGTTTACCTATCCTGATATTCTCGGAAAACATTTGGAAGAAAAGCGCATCGACCTGTTGTTCGACTGCTTCTGGCAGGATATACCTTTCGGCACGGGCGGCCGACGCGGGCGCGTGGGTTATGGCTCCAACAGAGTCAATCCGACCACGATTGCAATCACCATTCAAGGTCATTGCGAATACGTCAAAAAGACTTTCCCGGATGTAAAGCACTTAACAGTGATTGTGGCCAACGACGTTCGCGTTTTCAATGATTTTGCGGGAGCGTATAACTTCCTTGGGCAAACGCACCCGCTCATGGGACTTTCATCGCGGTCCCTGGCTAAACTGGCGTGCGAGGTGTATGCAGCCAACGGCATAACGGCTTTTCTTGCTGAGCCGCAGGCCGCCCATGCAGTCCTGAGCACGCCAGAGCTGTCTTACTTGATTGGAAAGTTGAAGGCCGTCGGAGGAGTCAATATTTCCGCTTCACACAATCCACCCGACGACAATGGAATCAAAATCTACGATCAGTACGGTAGCCAGCCCGTAGCTCCCGATGATCAGCACTTGGTCGAAGCCATGGACCGGGTCACCAGCGTCCACACCAAGCAATTTGATCAGGCGCTTTCTCAAGGACTGCTTAAGGCTGTGCCCCGTGAATTACACCGGGAGTATGTTCAAGCGTATGTTGATCTGTATCAGGATATCTACACCCCAAGGCAGGACGCTCCTATCGTCTACACCCCCTTGTGCGGCTGCGGGTTGACAACGGTCGGAGACGTACTTAAAGAATTGAAGTTTCCATTTCTTGTGCCGCTCGATCAAGGGCCGGATGGTAGTTTTGCCGCCATTCCATTTCGCGCACCAAATCCCGAGGTCCCACAAGCCACAGAACCTGCCAAAAACTTTGCTGACGAACAGGGGGTGGGCATTGTTTTGTCGAGCGATCCCGACGCTGACCGCATCGGTGTTGAGGCGAGATTGGCGGATGGTGCATGGCATCATTTTGATGGAAACCAGATCGCTGCAGTCCTGTGTTATTTTCTTATGCTCGACCCGGAGGGTCCGAAACGTAAAGGGTTGGTCATTGAGACCTTGGTCACAACCAAGATGCTAGGCAAAATCGTCGAAAAGGCCGGAGACTCCTTTCTGATTGATGATCTCCTGGTCGGGTTCAAGTATGTCGCCGACGTACTTAAAAGTCTGGAGCGCGAGGGTCGCTATAAAGCGGTGGAGTGTTCGCCGGCGCAACTCGTATTGGCGACGGAGGAGAGCCACGGCGTGATCATGATCCCTTCAATCCGTGATAAGGATGCTGCTCCTGCCTGCATGTACTTGGCAGCTCTCTATCAGAGGCTGAAATCAGAAGGCCGTGATCTTCTCGATTACTACGTCCATATCCTGGATGAGCTCGGTCCTTATGCGGACACCAGCCGGTCTATCATGATGACCGGCGCAGATGGCATCTTCAAGCGCGATCGCATTATGGAATCACTCCGCAAGTTTCCGCTAACCGAAGTCGCGGGTGCCGAAGTCCGCAAGATCGCGGATCATTGGGACGAACAGACCTTTGGTAAGTTCAAAAGCGAAACTGACAAACTGCCGCGCAACGTAATTCAGTATTTCTTCGACTCGTTCATTATCGCGGTACGGCCATCCGGCACAGAGCCAAAATTAAAGTTTTACTGCCAACTCTTGCCCGAGTCCGCACTTTCCAACACGAGCGGCAGGGAACGCTTCGCGGCGATTACGCTCAAGGCCGAACAGCTTGCCGTGTTTGTTTACAAGCTTCTTCTAAAGCGGATCGAAGTGGAACTGGATGAGCCGGCGCTATTGCTCCCGGATATTGTCGATTTAAATCGCAAGCAGGAATTCCAAGAGAGAACGGTACCGCGGTTGTGGGCGGCCCTTAGGCATGGAAACTTCCGGGGCTTGGAGGATTGCCTCAAATGGTTGCATGATGAAGTGACAGCCATGACGCCCGGCGCCGATCCGATGCCTGCGCTAAAAGCACCACTTGCCTTTCTCGCCAAACAGTGGACGCAGCAGCAAGAGCACAGTTCCAACCCGCTACTCATCGCGCTGCAACGGTGGGCCAGTAAGTGAATGGATCCTTTGATCAGCGTTGATCAGAGCCCGGGTTTCCAGCTAGCTGACATCTCTTATCACAAACACAAGCTGGAAGAGACTTTGGCACACTGAATACCGTGCCGTGTACACTTGTTGTTCTGCGATATCACGTGATGGATACACACGATTCAGTCGCCGCCATGGCCAGCGCTTACGCGGAAAAAGCAGTGGTGATGGCGCGCGAGTTCAAAGCCAATCTCGACTACAGCGAAAACTCGCTCATGGAAGTCGAGACCATTCTGGCGCAACTTGCGCAGGAGATGCCCGGCAGCAGGCCCGCGACGGAAGACGTCGCCGAAATCTGCAAAATGTGGGGCAGCTACTTTGGCGAAGTCGTGCGCCGGCGCTTCGGCGGCGAATGGGGCATTGAAACTTATCCCGGCAAACAGTTCGCCACGCTCACGCTCACCGTCGGCGGCGGCAAGATCTTTCCCTCAATGAAAATTCACCGTCGGCTGAGCGAAGGCGAGAGCGACAATCTTTGGTCATTCTACAAACTGGTGAAAGCCACGCTGGAAACCTCTCCGAGCGCAAGAGTGCAATGAGTCCATTGGGCGCTTGTTGCTCGCTAACGGAACCGGCTGCTAACATTTTGACATCAACATGGCAGATTTGACACAACGTCGCCGCAACTGGCCGCTCTGGGCAGGTGTTTTGCTGCTCGCGGCCGGCTTGCTCAGCAACGCGTTGTTCTTTGTGAGCTTTCCTGGACAGCAATTTGCTCCCTGGCTTAACCTTGCGCTGTTTGTGGCCTCCGCGATTTTTTTCATCGCGGGGCTCAGGCGCGCGATAGCGCAGCCGCAGGTGTATCGCGGCAAAATTGCCGGCTGGATATTCACTGTCATCTCGGTCTTGCTGCTGGCATTCACGGTTTTCGTCTTTTACATTTCGCGCGCTCTTCCCGCGGCTTCCGCGGCCTCGCCGCAAGTCGGACAGAAGGCGCCCGAGTTCGCACTCGCCGACACAAACGGCCAAACTGTTTCACTCACGCAACTGCTGGCCGGCTCGAATTCCGCCGCTCGCCCCAAAGCAGTTCTGCTGGTGTTTTACCGCGGATACTGGTGACCCATGTGTAACCTCGAGTTACGAGGCATCGAAAAACATCTGGCCGAGTTTCAGGCTGCCGGCGTGCGGCCGGTCGCCATCAGCGTGGACACTCCGGAGCAATCGCGCGACCTGTGCAAGAAGGCCGGTTACACATTTTCGCTCCTGTCTGATCCCAATACCGAAGTGATACGCCGCTATCATCTGCTGCATACCGGCGGCGGACCCGACGGGCATGACATTTCGCGTCCCGCGGAGTTCCTGGTTGACTCAAACGGCGTCGTGCGCTGGGCCAACTTTACTGAGGACGTGCGCGTTTCGCGCGCGTGCTGAAGAAATGCTGAATGCTGCCAGAGCAATCCACTAAGGACTACGGCCCGCTCAAGCGGCGTCAGATCAAAAGACTCAGATCAAATCTTCAGTCTTCAGCGCTATAGCGCCTTTCCACGCCGACTGAAACTGCTTGTCCACAAACTGGGCGTCATAACCGCGGCCCTGGGCTTTCAAGGCTTCACGCAATCCAAAAAGCGATCGCGGATTACGCGGGTTGCGGTCCAGGTCTTCGCGAAATGTTTTTTCCGCTTCGGCCGCTTTGCCGGTGGCCAGCAGGACGCCTCCGAGCGTCTCGCGGACGGGATACGACCAGTCGGGCGGCTCGTCATAGTGCAGTGAATCCTGGATGGTCACTGCCTGACGTAGCCGGGACAGCGCGGCGCCCGGGTCGTGTTTAGCGATGGCGATCTCGGCGCCCAGAACGTTCGTGGCGATTTTCAAAATGTCTTTGGTTTTGTTGTTGATGGGCGCCGCAAATATCGCGTCCGGCGGAGTGTTGGCTTCTGCTTCAGCCACAATCTTGTACTCTGCTTCGGCTTCGGTAATTCTTCCTTTGCCGGCGAAGGCCATGCCGCGTGCAAAGTGCCACACGGACGTAGTCGCCAACATCGCAGGATCGGGTTGCGGCAGGGCCAGAATCTGGTCCCATTTATGGAAACGGACCTCCACGGCGATGGGCACCGTCATAAAAGCCTCCAGCGGAGGCATGTCCTTCAGCAGCGGTCCCACATGAGCTGCGAGCATGGCAGCGGCCTTGCGGGCCTCAGCGTAGTCTCCGTCCATGCTGGCGCAAGCTGCAATAAAGTGCAAGTTGTGGCTGTAATACATGGCCAGGTACATACCCTGTCCGCCGCTGGCCTGCTGGTACGCGCGGTCGGCTTCCGCTGCCTTCTGATTGGTTTTGATAGCGGACTCAAAATCTCCGGTGCGGATGTAAACGTGTCCTGGCATGTGGACAAGATGTCCAGCAGCCGGCGCTAGAGCAGCAAGCCGGCCAGCCGGGGCCAGGGCTCGCTCCGGATTGGGAGAAGCCTCCACCGCATGAATGTAATAGTGGATTGCGCCGATGTGATTCGGGTCGCGTCGCAACACCGACTCCAGCGAGGACACGATCTCCGCCGTCCCCACTTCCGCCGTTCCATCCGGATGCCACAGTCCCCAGGGGTGCAGTAGCATGCCGGCTTCGGCAAAGAGCGTGGCGGCGTCCAGGTCGTCTGGGAATTGCTTGGTAACGTTGCGCATAGCATCGCGATACTGCTCCGCCGCGTGGCGCAGATCGGCATTCGCCTCGCCGGGAAAACGCAGGACCAGCGCAGCAATGTATCCGCGCTCGTTTGGTGTTGCTCCTTGCGCCAGACTCGCGGCCTTCTGCGCGGCGTCATGCGCCACTTTAAAGCGATCGGGATCGCCCGGATCGTTGTAGTTCGGACCCACGGCTAAGGCCATGCCCCAGTACGCCATCGCCAGCTTGGGATCAAGCTCCGCTGCACGCTGAAAGGACCGCCCGGCTTCTTCATGGTTGAACGCAAACATATAGCGCAGACCCTGGTCAAAAAACTTCTGCGCTTCCGGATTGCTGGTGGTAACCGGATGATGCAGGTCTCCCAGCCCGGAGACCAGGGTCACCGCTTTGGTTTCCGCATGCCCCGGTTGCTGCCGCGCCCACGCGCCCAGTCCGCAAAGCAATAACATCACCACGATCTGTGCTGCATACTTCATTTCACCCCCCCGATGAGTTAAACGGACATTCCCTGCCGGGCAGCATTCTATACGGCCACCCCCTACCCCTCCATACTTCAATTAGGGTTCCAAAGGACTTTGCTTATTGATCCCAATCGCTCCCAATATCTACAGGACTTAGAGTACTCTGGCTCTACGAGCACGGCGATCCTTGGGGCACCCCGAATCTCGAAATTGTTATTGATAACAAAGGGGTTATCGACCTGTTCTTGCCTGGCCAACTGCTAATTGCGATTTGCCAATTGCTCCTCTTGTACTCGCTTGGTACTACGAATCAACCCCTGCCGTCAACGACAAAAAACGTCAGAATGAAGAAGCCCTAGGGTGGATTGGTTTGATCTGCTATGATAAATACTGAGTTTCCTGAGTGTCCTCGAATCGGATAGTCACGCCGCTGCTTCAACCGCCTGCCTATTTCTGCTTGAGAACAGTTCAAACCTTAAGTCGCATGTAAAGGAACCAAAATGAAGAAGATTTTTGTAGGCAACTTCGCTTTTAGCATGACGGAAGCGGAGCTTCGGTCACTTTTTGAGCCATTTGGAAGCGTGGAGAGCGCTTCTGTTGTAACCGACCGGGACACCGGACGCTCACGTGGATTTGGGTTTGTGGAAATGCCCGACGACGCCGAAGCGGAAAAGGCAATCACCGCCCTGAATGGTAAAGATTCAGGCGGACGAGCGCTGACCGTAAACGAAGCGCGTCCCAAGGTAGACCGTGGTGGCCCGCGCGGTGGTGGTGGTGGCGGACGCGACGACTATCGCGGTCACGCCCGTCAGAAACGCGAACCCCGCTGGTAAGCGCGGACTTACAGCCAAAATCGAAATAGCAACAGCGAACGCGCGCGGAACCAGGCAAGCGCGCTCCCCGGTGTCCGCCCGCGCGGGTTGGGTGGCGTGCGTGCAGTGAGATGAGCCAATTTACTGGTTTTCTCCTGCCTTGGAACTGCGTAGCGATCCGCATGGGAGGTAACCGTGGCCCAAGGCTCACGAACTACATTTGCAAAACGTCAGAAGGAACAAGCGCGCAAGGAAAAACAGCGCGCCAAGTCCGAAAAAAGACAGCAGAAGAAACTCGACGGCCCAGGCGACGGTCCACCGATTGAAGGAATGGATATCGAAGGGTTCGATGGGCCCCTGGACGGTCCCATCCTGCCTGATTGGGCCATTGACGATGTTCCGGCCCCCGAGCCCGTGAAGGCTGACAAACAGAAGCACGATACTGCTGCCCGTCCCGCAGGAACTGTCGAACCGACGTCCTAGTCCCCTCTAGGCCAAATTGCATATCTGCGTCTAAAATACATCCGCACAGCTTGTGCCACCGGAGGTAGTCGTGCCTTCCGTCCATCATGTTTCCACCGCGAACGGTGACGTTCTATTGCTCATCGGCACCATGAAGGGACTTTTTGTCCTGCGCTCCAACCGTGCACGCAAGCACTGGGAAACCGGCGGACCATACTCGGTGGGCTCTCCGGTCTACGCGGCTGCGTTCGACCAGCGCAATGGACGCCGCCGCCTGTGGTGGGCTCAACAGAGTTTTCGCTGGGGTACGATCCTGAATTCATCGGACGACTTTGGCAAGACCTCGACTGAACCGGAAACTTATTCCATCAAATTTCCCGCTGAGTCGGGCGTGGCGCTCAAAAATATCTGGCAGATCAACCTCAACGCACCAGATCAGCCGGACACCATCTTCTGTGGCGTGGAACCGGCCGCGCTTTTTGTGTCGCGCGACGCCGGTTCCAGTTGGTCGCTGGTGGAAGGGCTGTTCAACCATCCACACCGTCCCAAATGGGTTCCGGGCGGAGGCGGCTTGTGCCTGCATACCATTGTTCCCGATCCCGTTGACCACAAGCGAATGACGGTGGCCATCTCCACCGCCGGCGCCTACCGCACCGACGATGGCGGCGCCACATGGCAGGCACGGAACCAGGGTATTCGCGCAGAGTTTCTGCCGGAAAAATATCCGGAGTTCGGCCAATGCGTCCACAAGATCGTGCAACACCCCGCGCAGCCGCAGCGGCTTTTCCTGCAAAATCACTGGGGACTCTATCGCAGCGATGACGGCGGCGATTCCTGGAAGGACATTGCCAACGGCGTGCCGTCGGACTTTGGCTTCTGCATGGTGGCGCACCCCCATGATCCGGATACGGTCTACATTGTCCCAATCGAGTCGGATGAATACCGCTGCACGCCGCAAGGCAAACTGCGTGTCTACCGTACACGCAATGCGGGCGCTTCCTGGGAACCGCTGACGCGCGGACTGCCGCAGAAGAACGCACTGGAGACCATCTTGCGCGACTCTTTGGCCGCCGACACGTTAGACCCTGCGGGGATTTACTTCGGCACCAGAAGCGGCAAAGTCTACGGATCAAACGACGAAGGAAAATCCTGGCAGCTCATTCTGGAAGGGCTGCCTCCGGTCGTCTGCGTGAAAGCAGCGGTCGTGGGTGGATCAGGAAAGCCCACCGCACGGGCGGCAAAGAAAACCGCCAGAAAAGTCCGGCCGAAGCCAAAGGCTGTTAAGAAGCCGGCTGGCAGAAAAGTCGCGCGGGCAAGAGCGAAGTAGCTCATGGCTGTCACGTTCCGCATTCCCAGCTACCTCGCGACTTTTGCCAAAGGCGACAGTTCCGTTGTGCTCCAAGATGTTCCTGCGACCGTTCAGGATGCGCTGAGCGCGCTCTGGATGCAATGTCCCGGCTTGCGCGATCGCATCGTGGACGAACAAGGCGAGGTCCGCCAGCATATCAATATTTTTGTCGGCAACGAATGCATACGCTTTACTGGTGGCTTGACCACAACAGTACCTGACGGCTCTGAAATCTTGATCGTTCCGGCAGTGAGCGGCGGCTAGATCCATTTGTGAATCTGAAATGGATGGATGTTTCGGATGGTGGTTTGTATCAGGGCACGACTTTAGCGAAGCGGAGTCGTGCCGTCAACATGGCTCATTACTTCGGGCTTCAGCCCCTGCCGAACGTCCGCCTCACGACAATAGTCGGGAAGAAACGAATTTGAGAGGATGCTGGCACAGGCAAGAGTGCTAATCCACTATGCCTCAAGGCAACGAGCACCGGCAAGAGTGCCGGTGCCACACGGTCAGGGTTCGAAATACACATCCATCATGCGCTACTTCTCAGAACAGCAAATACGGGAGTTGGCCAAGCCGGACGACGTAATCCGCGTAATGCGCGAAGCCTTTACGCGCGATTGCTCGCCCACGCTGCGCATGCCTGTGCGGACGCAGCTTGATCTTGACGGCGGTGTACTGCTGATCATGCCCTGCTATGACAGCCTTCTTAATGCCGTAGGCGTCAAGATGGTGACAGTGACACCCCACACCGGAGTGCAGGCAACATATCAACTGCTGCATCCCACAAGCGGCGAAGTCCTTGCCGTGATGGAAGCAAACTACCTGACCGACCTGCGCACAGCCGCGACTTCAGCGCTGGCTACGGACCTGCTGGCGCGGCCGGACGTTCATACCCTCGGCGTGTTTGGCAATGGACGACAGGCCATTGCGCATCTCACGGTATTGCCATGTGTGCGCCGCTTTCAGCGCTTTCTGGTTTGCGGATCAGGCAGGCAGGATTTGGATGCTTTTTGCCGCAAGATGAAGACCGAACATACCATTGAAGTTGAGGCCGTGAGCGCTGAGACTTGCGCGCGGGAATCCGATGTTATCTGCACGTGCACTACTGCCACGACGCCCCTGTTGGACGGCCATTGGTTGCGTCCGGGCACGCACCTGAACCTGGTCGGAGCATTCCAGCCGCATACACGCGAAGTCGATGATGAAACCATCAAGCTCGCCCGCGTGGTCGTGGATACATATGAAGGCGCACTGGCCGAGGCTGGCGACTTGCTGATTCCCCTCACCAGCGGCGTCATCCGTCCTGAACACATCGTGGCTGACCTGCACGAGATTGCCGGCCGCATCCGGCCCGGAAGAACGCAGCGCGACGACATTACCCTCTTCAAGAGTGTTGGCTGCGCTTTGGAAGATCTGGTCACCGCGCAACTGGTTTTCAAACAGGCCGCAAGTTCAGGCACAATGGAACGCTCATGAACAACGACCATGACTAAGACCTGCGATTTTGCGGTCATTGGGGCGGGCGTCTTTGGCGCGTGGACGGCGCACTGTCTTCGCCAGAGCGGCGCTTCCGTGGTCCTGTTGGACGCCTATAGTCCCGCTAACAGCCGCGCCAGTTCCGCCGGTGAGACGCGCGTGATCCGCATGGGCTACGGTCCTGACGAACTCTATATGCGCTGGTCGATGCGGTCCCTGCGGCTGTGGCGGAGTTTTTTCACCAAGACAGGGGAAGACCTCTTTCATCCGACCGGCGTGCTTTGGATCAGCAATGATGACGATCTGTACACCCGGCAAATGTTCGACCTGGTGAGTAAAGCGGGCATAAGCTGCGAAGCGTTTTCTGCGGAAGATCTCCGGCGGCGCTGGCCGCAATTGGTTTTTGAAGATGCCATGTGGGGCGTGTTGGAGAAAGAGAGCGGGGTTCTGATGGCCCGTCGCTCTGTCCAGGCGCTGGTGAAAGAAACCGTCAACAACGGAACTGACTTGCTGACCGGCGCAGCTGTTCCCCCGCGAGACGGCAGGAAACTCAGCGAGGTGCGAACAACAGCAGGCGATGCCATTTCAGCGGATACGTTCATTTTTGCCTGCGGACCATGGCTGCCGAAGTTGTTTCCGGAACTGCTGGCGGACCGCATCTTTCCTACTCGGCAGGAAGTATTTTTTCTGGGCGTACCCGCCGGAAACAACGACTTTCGCGCGGCCAAAATGCCGGTGTGGCTGCATCACATGCATCCCGATCGCCCGTATGCATTGCCGGACATCGAAGGACGCGGTTTCAAGATTGCGTTTGACCGTCATGGCCCGGAGTTTGATCCGGACAACGGGAGCCGCGTGATCGGTCAGGCATCCATCGATCACCTTAGAAGCTATTTGAAGCAGCATATCCCGGTCTTGCAAGATGCGCCCATTGTCGAAACCCGCGTCTGCCAATACGAGAACACGTGGGACGGCGATTTCCTGATTGATCGTCATCCCGAATTGGAAAACGTCTGGATGGTCGGCGGCGGGTCAGGACACGGCTTCAAGCACGGCCCGGCAGTCGGCGAGTATGTGACAGCTCGTGTTATGCGCAACGAAGCCGCTGAACCCAGATTTTCACTGGCCAGTAAGCAGGCTACTCGAAACCGCGTGATTTACTGAGGCAACCAGCACAGGCAAGAGTGCCTGTGCCACACATGCTTAGTCAGATCGGAGGTTAAGGTGACGCAGGGGTTTTATCGCCGTAATTTACCTCACATCGAAAAATTCATTGCCGCTCACTTTGTTACCTTCAGGACCAAAAACGACCTCTTCCTTCCGCCAGCGGCCAGATCAATCGCTCTTAAGCATTGCCTTTTTGAGAACGAAAAAAGAGCCAGCATGCATGCACTTGTGATCATGCCCAACCATGTTCATTTGCTCTTTACTCCCCTGGAGAACGACCGCGCCGAGCCGTTCAGTCTGGCTGAAATCATGAAAGGAATTAAAGGCTCGTCCGCTTACAACATCAATAAGCTCCTGAGCAGAAGAGGCACGCTCTGGCAGGACGAATCGTTTGACAGAATCATGCGAGCCGGTGAGTTCGACAACAAGTGGAATTACATTATCGCCAATCCAATTGACGCAGGTCTCTCGAAGCGACCTGGTGAGTATCCATGGTGTTGGACGCAACCTGTAACGGCACTTTTGCCTTTGGTGCGAAAAGACCAGTGAAATGTAACTGCAGGGCTTGGCGCTGTTGCTACTGTGAGGTAGTCATCAACATGAACAAGAGGAATCATCGGGCGAGAACAATTTGAAAGTCACCAAGCACGTGTGGCACAGGCACTCTTGCCTGTGCTCGCAGCCCTTTTGAGGGAAACAGCACAGGCAAGAGTGCCTGTGCCACACAATCCTGGACTCATTGAAATTCTCGCCAAAAAGAGGATCCCTAAAGCTGCGTACCAACTTCATCTGGACCAACTCTTGTTACCCCCATTTTCCCGTAAATCCAACGTTTTCTTGACGCCAGCGACTATTTCGGGTGGAATAAGGGCTGTTATGACCAAAGCCGACTTGATTGAAGAAGTGTCCCGCTTGGCCGAGCTAACGCGCAAGGACAGCGAGATCATTGTCGAAACCATTTTTGAGAGCGTGGTGAACTCGCTGCGTGCCGGCGATAAGATTGAAGTCCGCGGCTTTGGCAGCTTCCGCACCCGCAGCCGCAAGCCGCGCGTAGGACGCAATCCCAAGACCGGCGCTCGCGTGGAAGTCGCCGCCAAGAAGATTCCTTACTTCAAGCCCAGCAAAGAGCTTAAAGACCTGATCAACCATGATCATGCAGCAGCGCCGGCGGCTGAAGCCAAGTAGAAATCCCGAGCGGAGCGAGGGATCGCTATATCCACGAAAGAGATTGGGCCGCGAATTTACGCGAATGAACACGAACCCGGTCTTTTCGAGGTGATCCGTGTTCATTCGCGGCTAAAGGTTCTTCTGGGGTTCCCTCGCTGCGCTTCGGGATTTCAGAAAAGACCAATCACCGCCATCATGCGCCCAGTCTTCCCTTTTTCCGCGCGGTGAGAAAAGAATGTTTTGGTATTGCAGGCCGTACAGCCTGGGAGCGCCGTGATCTGTTTCTTGGGAACGCCGGCGCTGACGAGCTGGCGACGGTTGGCTTGCTGCAAGTCCAGATGCAGCTTGATGCACAGGTCGCCATGCCCTGGCGCGCGAGCGTTCATGAACAGCATGGGATATTTTTCCCGCACCGGATCGGATTCCTGCACTTCATGGAACAGCTCATGGGCATACGGGAACTGCGACTCAAATTGGCTTCGCAACTCATCTCCTACTTCGTAGCAGCATTTCTGGATACCCGGACCAATCACCGCATGGACATCCTGCGGCCGCGTGCCGTATTCCTGACGCATGATTCCCAGGCCTTTCTCCACAATACGCTGGACGGTCCCGCGCCATCCGGCATGGAACGCGCCAATGGCTTTGTTCCGTGTGTCCACCAGTAAAACGGGAAAGCAGTCCGCCGTCTGGATCGCCAGCGCCACGCCGGGCAAGTTGGTCACCAGGCCATCCCCGGAAAGTTTGCCCGGCTTCGGCGACCACACAACGTGGATCAAGTCCGAGTGCACCTGCCGCAACGTAATCAGAGGCCACGGTCTGGCTTTGGTTCCTGCGCCCAGCGCCAGCAGCAGACGCTTGCGGTTGCGTTCTGCATTTGCAGCGGTGTCATGCGAGGTCAAACCAAGGTTCAGGCTCTTGCCGCCGTAACACGTGCTCACACCGCCGGCGCGCGCACTGAATCCGTGGACTAACCAGCGGAGCTTCTTGAGATCAGCAGCCTGCAAAAGTCGCACGGCTTGCGCGGGACGGCGTTGGATAGTGGTTGGCACAAGGTCATTCTATAATCTGATTGGAACCGTGTGTGCTTACGTTGCATCCTATTAAAGACGGTTTAATACATCCATGAGACAAACTCGAATCTTCAGAAATTTCGCTGTACTTTTTTTGTGCTTTTTCAGTTTGAGCGCAGCAAGCCTGGGAGCGCAGCTTAGTGCCAAGACCACCGCTGCGTTTGATCGCTACGTTACGGCCACCGAAGCAAGGTTCGTGAAGGAACTGCGCCCGGATGGAACATTTCTTTATGTAGACTCCTTTTCTCCTGACGCCAGGAAGAACGCCTACGACCAGCTGAAGCGGGGTGAGATTCTGGTGGATAAAATGGAGATCAGGCAGCCGGGCGTGAGTGCAGACATTCCAGGCGGATTGATCCACCACTGGGTTGGGCTGATTTTTATTCCCGGTGCAACCATGGCCAACATCATTCCGGTAGTACAGGATTACAACCACCGGGCGGAGCTGTACAAGCCCGACGTGATGGCGGCCCGCATCCTTGCGCATCAGGGAAGCGACTTCAAGATTTTCATGCGCCTGTATCAGAAGAGATTCACGACGGCTATTTTTAACACGGAGTACGACATTCACTGGGGCTCTGTGGATGCGAGCCGGATGTATTCCCACTCCGTCAGCACGCGGATCACGGAAGTCAAAAATTCTGATAAGCCCGAGGGCGAGGCCTATCCTGTGGGCGAAGGCCGCGGATATCTCTGGCGGCTGAATACCTACTGGCGCTTTCAGGAGAAAGATGGCGGAGTGTACTTGCAGTGTGAGGCCGTGTCCCTCACGCGCGACATCCCCACCGGATTGGGCTGGCTGCTGCGTCCTCTGGTAACTGCGATTCCCAAACAGTCTTTAGATCGAGCGCTGGGCCAAACCCGCACGATTGTTTTGCAACAGACGAAACACAACTAGTATCTATACCGGCATTGGTTATCTCGATCCTCTCAGCCGGTCGCGTGGCGGTATTGATTTTTCGTCGGACAATGGCGGGACTTGGACGAGCCTTACTGCCGGCGCTGACTTGCATAACGTCCCCATCACGCAGGTGATGATCATGCCGGGAACGCCGGGGCGCGTTCTGGCCAGCACCTATGGCCGCGGCGCATGGGAGTACAACTGGGGAACTGCGCTGCCACGGTGCGTACCGTAGAGGCTTCGGCGGGCCGCGGCGCACCCCCGCGCAGGTTGACTTCCGCTTAAGCAGCCCCTTATGGTCATAGCTGTCCCACTCTTACGTGCCGAAGCTTACCCCAGTTCGATGGACGCGATTGCTGCTGAAATCGCTTGGTCCGGGCGTGATCACCGGCGCTGCGGATGATGATCCTTCCGGCATTGCGACCTATTCCGTTGCCGGCGCGCAGCTGGGCACCAAACTTCTTTGGACATCGCTCCTGACGTGGCCGCTCATGGCGGCGGTGCAATTCATGTGTGCGCGCATCGGCATGGTAACCGGGCAAGGCCTCGCCGGTAATCTAAAGAAGCGATTTCCCGCCTGGCTGCTCTGGGCCTTCATTGTGGCGCTGCTGGCGGCCAACACCATCAACATTGGCGCCGATCTCGCGGGCATGGCGGATGCGGCGCAAATGCTCTCCGGGGTCAATTCGCATCTCTTTGTGGTGGGTTTTGCAATCCTGATTTCCTGGGCGACCATCCGGCTTCGCTACAACCAGATCGCGAACGTGCTCAAGTGGCTGGTATTGGCGCTGTTTGCCTATCCGATCACTGCATTTGTGGTGGGAACGGATTGGGACCGCGTGTTGCGCGATACGGTCGTGCCGTCGCTGCCGCATACCAGAGCGGAATGGGCGATGCTGGTGGCAATTCTGGGCACCACCATCAGCCCGTATTTGTTTTTTTGGCAGGCGAGCCAGGAGGTAGAAGAGGAGAAAGCCGCAGGTCAAAGTACGCTCGTGAAACGCAGAGGAGCGACGGACCAGGAACTCCAGATGAGGGGAATTGATGTAGGCGTGGGCACGTTTTTCTCGAACCTGGCGATGTTCTTCATCATCCTGACCACGGCGATCACGCTCAACCGCCACGGCATCACGAACATTGAGACTTCCCGCCAGGCAGCCGAGGCCCTGCGGCCGTTCGCCGGCAACTTCGCTGCGACCCTGTTTACCATAGGCATTGTCGGTGTGGGATTTCTGGCCATTCCCACGCTGGCGGGATCATCGGCCTACGCATTCGCGGAGACGTTTGGCTGGCGGCAGGGCCTGGACAAAAAACTGAAACAGGCGCGTTCGTTTTACGCCGTCATTCTGCTCTCGACCGCAGTCGGCGTCGGCATGGACTTCGCCCACATCAATCCGGTGAAGGCGCTCTACTGGACGGCAGTCATCAACGGATTGCTGGCTCCTTTCATTCTCGTGGCCATTCTGATCGTCGCTGCGGACAAGAAGCTGATGCAAGGCCAGCCGAGTTCACGCCTGGGATGGGCCGTTGTGGCGCTCACTACCGTGGCCATGTTCGCGGCGGGCGTGGCGATGTTTGTTGTGTGAGCAATCAGCTTTTAACCCTCAGTCCCTGATCAGCTTTCTCGCCCGAAGCGCAAGGCCCCGGTTGCCATCACACAAATATTACGTTGGGAGCAGAGTTGCGCCGCCGTTGGGACATGGACTTTCGACTCAGCCCTCAGTGAGTTCCATAATGGAACACCTGTGCCATATTGTTCATCAGCATCTGTGTCCATCAGCGGCAAGGTGTTTTTGGCCTGTTAGAATTTACAGCGTGGCCCATCCCCCCGTTCGGCAAACAAGACAAGAGGCACTCGCGTTGAACAAGGTACTGGCTTACTGTGGATTTCTGCATGACAACGGGCTTTCCCTGCCCGCAACCGGCGTGAATGGCGCCGCCGTTCACGCGATGAACGAAGCTGGGCTCTGCTTCCTTTGGTCTGAAGTGGAGTGGCCATTCCAGCCGCGCGCCATGCAGCAACACGCCGTGGAGTTTCATCAGGTGGTTTCGCAAATGTTTGGCCAGGGGGCCGTGGTGCCGTTTCAGCTCCTGTCGATGTTTGATGACCAGCCTGCATTAGCCGCGCTGGTGGCGCGGCATCAGGTTGATTTCATGGCTGATCTTCAGCGGTTGCAAGGGTTTGTACAGATGGAATGCGTTGTCTACTTGCAAGGCGTGAGACCGTCCGCGGACAGCACTCTGCAATCCAAAACGGAGACTGCCCGCAGCATCTCACCGTACGTTGCCAGCCTGCGGACTGCATTGTCGATCGTCAGCCCGGACGTGCGGACCAGAGAGATCAAGTCCGGGGCACGTATTTTTGCGCTGGTGGAACGCGGCAAAGAGCAAAGCTTCCATACAGTTGTTGAAACAGTGGCCGTCCCAGAGGGTTTTTCGCGCCGGACCAGCGGGCCGCGGCCCGCGGCAGAGTTTGTGACGGCGCCGGCAAAAACGCCCAATGCCGGGGAGGCGAGATGACCGGGCCGGGCAAAGTCAGTGCGGAAGAAATTGCCGCGGCGGTGCGCAAAGCAGAACAGCTTGAGGCGGAGCGACGTATCGCGGAACTGGAAAGGTTTGCCGCTGCGGGAAAGCTCGTGGCTACGATCGCCCACGAAATCAACAATCCGCTGGACGCGATCAAGAACGCCCTTTATCTGCTGGCGCCATCGGTGCCTGAAGAAGCGATGCCGCTGTACAACATTTTGAAGACAGAGACAGAGCGGGTGGCACGCATTGTGCGGCAGATGCTGGACCCTGGCGCTTTGGAGACATTCAAACCGGCCAGCGTGAACAACATTATGAAAGACACACTAGCGTCGCTGGACTGGCAACTGCAGCGCGCCGGGGTGGAGGTTCGAACCGAGTTCGCCCCACTGCCTGATGCCGTGGTCGCGGCTGACCAGATCGGCCAGACGCTTACCAACCTGGTGGTCAACGCGAAGGACGCCATGCCGCACGGCGGCAGGCTGCGCATTCGTACGCGCCATCTTCCTCACGGCGGTCCGCATGGCGTGGTGCGCATTCTCATTGCCGACACGGGCACCGGAATTTCACCGGACATAAAGCACACCATGTTTGGTCCTTTCGTTACCACCAAAGGTGAGAACGGCACCGGCCTGGGATTGTGGATTGTGCACGGGACCATTCAGAAGCACTGCGGCAAGCTGTGGGTCCGGAGCACTGTTGGAAGAGGCACGGTTTTCAAGATTGACTTGCCGGTGGCGCAGCCGTGACTTCTTCTCGAAAATACCGCGTGCTGTTGGTGGATGACGAGCCGTCCCTGCTGGTGACATACCGTCTTCTGCTGGAGCGGGAAGGATATGAAGTCGTGGCGTGCGGCACATCACGCGAGGCGATTGCCGCGGTCCAGGACCAGAAGTTCGACATTCTGCTGTGCGACTACTATCTGGAAGAGCACCACACAGGATTTGAAGTAGTCGCCGCAGCGAGACAGTCTGACCCCAACATTCCCGCCGCCGTGCTAACTGGTTTTGCCCCCAGAGAAACTTACGAACAGGCCGCCAACCAGGGTGTCGTGGTCATGCATAAGGGTGTTGCCATCCCGGAATTCTTGGCTAAGACCTCAGCCATGCTGAAAAAAAACAAGGGGCCATCCGAACCGGGAAGCGGATGAAACTCGAACGCTAGTCTGGTCAGACTGATCGCGGTGCAGTTGCCCCCGTCGCGCTCACGGACAGCAGCGGCAGGTCGCCGATAGCTTGGCGTCGCAGAGTTCCTCCCATTGCGTCTGGTTAATTTTTTTCGCGGCCAACAATCGCGCGATTGGCAAGAGACATAAGAACTCAGGGCAGGAGCAAACACTTGGCCAACGCCAACCGGCTGACGCGATCGGGCAGTCCATTGGTACCGCCATTAATTTTTTTCGTGATGGCCAGCACGTCATCCTGGTCCGCGAGATCATTCAGCTTCCGCGTGTCCCAGAACCAGCCGGAACAATCGGCCGCCGTGTTGGGGTCTGTTGCTAAAAGTTTAGGATTATCGCCGGTGATGAAGTCGCTGCTTCGCGCGTTGCCGTAAGAAGTGTAGTTCGCCCGCCCGGTAATCTGGATCAGACCGCGCCCTTTGAACCGCGGACCGTCCCCTGGCTGCGTGTTACCCAGATCTTTTCGGCCTTCGTAGGCGTCGCCACTGGCCAGCTCTTGCGTGTAGATCATGCTGGCACTCTCATGGCCCAGTTGCGCGAGAAAATGCACCTGCCGCAAAGGCGTGTTGATGGCGTTGGCAGTCATGGCTGTCACCAGCGGGTCGAAGTACGTGTTCGCCTGTGCGTCCGTCGATAAAGGCATGAGCATGCGCAGGACGCTGGCGCTTAGTTGCCCATCGACCACCGAGCGCAACGCCGTCAGCGTGACACTGCCTGGTTCGATCTCTCCGGAAGCGGCGCCCGGAGTGGCCACCGTGTTCTGGAATGCTGCGAGGGCCGCTTGTGTGCGTGGGCCCATTCCACCGTCTTCGGTGAGAAACGAAGCTCCCGGCACGCGGGACATGTTGAGATTGAGCAGTGCTTGGATCAGCCGGACGTCGCTTTGCTGATTGGGTGCGGCGCTACCTACAGATTGGGAAATGCACATATTGAACCTCGCAGGCTTCTACAACGGTCTAGAGTCTAATCCCCGGCAGTCCTGTTGGGAAAGTGTATAATCCAGACCTTTTCCCCGCCTTTATTTACTGCTAGCATTTTCGCCATGAAGCGTCCTCTGATGAAACGCCTTTTGATTGTCGCGGGAATTGTTGTTGGACTATTTATTCTCGCTCTGGTTCTGGTCCCTTTGTTGATCAACGTGGACAACTACCGTCCCGACGTGGAAACGAAGCTTTCGGCGGCCCTGGGCCGCACCGTGCACGTCGGCAAACTGGAAGCATCGCTCTTGAGCGGCGGCGCGAAAGCCAGTGACATCTCCATCAGCGACGATCCGGCATTCGGCCAGGACCCATTCTTGAAAGCCGGCTCCGTGAAGATTGGCCTGGAATTGCTTCCGCTGATTTTCTCCAAGCAAATCCGCGTCACCTCCATCAGTGTGGAGAACCCGGAAATCGTTCTGCTCAGAAATGCGGCAGGCAAATGGAACTATTCCACTCTGGGCACTGCCGCGGCCAGGGCCCAATCCGCTCCCGCCGGCGCCGCTCCCGATTTTTCGGTGGGAAGGTTCGAGATCGTGAATGGCAAGATCACCATGGGCCAGAGCACTGGACATGCGGCCAGACGCGAGCGCGTTTACCAGAAAGTCCACCTGCTGGCGAGTAACATCTCGGCCACTTCCTCCATGCCGTTTACGGTCAGCGCCGAAACACCCGGCGGCGGATCGCTGGAACTCGAAGGCCAGGCAGGGCCGCTGGACCAGCAGGATTCCGCAAAGAGTCCCATGCAGGCCAAGGTCACGTTGGAGCACGCGGATGTGGGGTCTACAGGTTTCTTTGATCCCAACTCAGGCCTGGCCGGAGTGCTTGATTTTGACGGCAAAATCACCTCTGACGGACACAAGATGCACTCCGACGGCAAAGGCAAGGCCAACAACATGAAGTTGGTCAAGGGCGGAGCGCCGGCGCGTCAGTCGGTATCGCTGGACTACATCTCTGACTTTCAGCTTGACACTGACACCGGCACGCTCGAAGCCCATTTGCACGTCGGCGGCAGCACCGCCAATGTGACCGGCACGTTGAACACCAAGGGCGAAACCACCACGGCCCGTCTGAAGATCCAGACCCAGGGCATGGCGGTGAATGACGCAGAAGGCCTGTTACCGGCCTTCGGCGTAACACTACCCTCGGGGTCCTCATTGCAGGGCGGCACCATCAATGCTGATCTGACGGCCGACGGACCGCTGGATCGGTTGGTGATCACTGGCCCGGTAACCGTTTCTGGCACACGACTGACGGGTTACGATCTCACTTCCAAACTGGGAGCCATGGGTTCTCTGACCGGCATCAAAGGCAGCCGGGACACTTTGATCCAAACTTTCCGCAGCAACCTGCGCGTGGCCCAGGAAGGAATTCGCGCAGACAGCATTTTCCTGGATGTGCCCTCTATCGGCCAGATCACCGGCAATGGCGTAGTGAACAGCAATAGTTCGCTGGATTTCAAGTTGTCTCTCAAGGCCGCCAGCGGCATTGGCAGCACCCTGGGCGTCATAGCCAGCATGGGCCAGGGCAAAGGCATTCCCTTTGCGATTGACGGAACCACAGCCAACCCTCAGTTTCGCCCGGAAATGGGATCCATGCTCAAGAACGGCATTCCCGGAGCCGATCAAGCGGGGGGTGTACTCGGTGGCCTGTTTGGCAAGAAAAAGCCCAAATAGCGACCAGCCGAATGGCCGTCGCGATCCCGAAACGGCTGGATGATAACCGCCCGCCGCTGTTAGAATAAGGGGCAGATTTAGGGGCCGATCCGGATGCCCCAGGGAAAACCATTGCCATGTTAAAACGATCATCTTTTATTGCCGTTGCGTTGTTTGCCTTTATGTTTGCGCTCGCCCTCCATGCGGACAACATTGTGGATGAAATCATTGCCCGGGTGGATGACTGGATCATTACTCGTTCTGACCTGCAGAGGGCCATTCAGACGACCCAGGACGAAGTCAAACAGCAGTTCCCGACCGACTGGGAGGCAAAATGGGCCCTGATCCAGCCGACCGTGCTCCGCGATCTGATTGACCAGAAACTCCTGCTGCAAAAAGGCAAGGAATTGGGTATTACCGGTGACACCGAGCTCGTCAAGCAGCTCGACAAGATCCGCCAGCAGATGCACCTCGCCAGCATCGATGATCTTGAAAAGGCCGCCAAGGAACAGGGCGTGTCCTTTGAGGACTACAAAGACCAGACCAAGTCCAGAATCATTACCGAGCAGGTCATCGGACGCGAGGTGGGGTCGCGCATTCACATCACCAACGAAGAAGTCCTGGCGTGGTACAACGAGCACCAGAAAGAAATACAGACCACGGAAGAAGTACAGCTCGAGGAGATACTGGTTTCTACCCAGGCCAAACAGCCCGATGACAAACCGGCCACGCCCCAACCCGAAGATCCTGCCCGGGTAGCGGCTGCTGAAGCCAAAGCCAAGGAACTTCTGGAACAGTTGCGCAAAGGGGCCAAGTTTGAAGAACTCGCCCGCAAGAGTTCCGACGGTCCTTCGGCGGCCCAGGGCGGCGAACTCGGCGGCTTCAAGCGCGGCGAACTCGCCAAGGACCTGGAAGAAAAAACATTTTCGCTGAAGCCGGGCCAGTTTACTGATGTCCTGCGCACCAAGCAGGGCTTTCTCATTCTTAAAGTCAAAGCGCATCCTCAGTCCGGTGTTCCGCCTTTGAAAGATGTTGACGACAAAATTCGCAACGTCCTCTATCAGCAAAAATTGGAACCGACGGTGCGGGCCTATATGACGAAGTTGCGCGAGCAGGCATACATCGAAATCAAGCCGGGCTATGTCGATGCGGGCGCCAGCGCCAATCAAGCCAAGCCGATGGTCGTTGCTGAAAATGACCCGGCCGCTGAAATCGCAAAGCATAAAAAGAAAAAACGCTTCGTCGTTTTCTAAAGCACCTTCAAGAGCGACCGGTACTCATCGCCAAAGGCCCCGGCTGTATAGGCCGCGTCGTGGCGGAACTCCAACGTTGAGGTCACAAGAAACCAGAGATGCTGAATACCCTCAAGAGCTCCCTTCTCCTTGTTGCATTTGTTGCGTTCGCCCAGCAGCCTTCCGTGGTGCAAATTACATCGGAACCCAGCCACCATCTGGTTTTTCAAAACGAGTGGGTGCGCGCTTTCAACGTAATTGCTCCAGTCAAGACCACAACGCTGGTGCATCAACACAATTACGACTACTTCTCTGTAGGGTTGGGTGATGCCGACATTATCAACAACAAAGTTGGCGAAAAGCCGGCCCCACAGCTTCTGCGCGATGGACAAGTCAGGTTCGTCAAGGGCGGTTTTGCCCATTCCGTCACCAACAACAGCAGCGACCATCCTTTTCACAACAGCACGATTGAACTGCTCCAGCCTTCGACCGGAGCGCACGCGTGCACGGAGTCGTGCACAATTCCTCTGCCTTGCGGTTCCGCCGACAAAGCGGCTTGTCCCACCGCGGAGATTCTCTATCTCTCCGACCAGTGGAGAATGGTCTCCGTTCTTTTACCGCCGGGCGCGAAGTACGCCGAACATACACATACCACACCGCATCTGGCTGTTGCTGTTTCAGACTTTGACATAAGACAGAAAATAAAAGGCGGCGCCGAAACAACCATCCACGGCGCCGTCGGAGACGTTAAGTGGATACCTCCGGTAGTCCATTCGCTGACCAACGTTGGTACGCAGCCCGCGCGATTGATGACTCTGGAATTCACCAACCAACCGGCGATAACGCCTGACCATGTCCATCCATGAGCTTGCCTGATTCAAGTCCCCAGCCAGATAGCGCAGGCGCGCACGAGTACAACCGCGTCAAACGCTTTCTGGAGATGAGCGACCTGGCCGTGAATCTCGGTTTGCTCATCCTCCTGCTGACGACCGGATGGACCAGTAAGCTCGCTTCTCTTTCCGTAAATGCTGCCGAGAACCACTACTGGCTGCAGCTGTTCATCTACGTCCTCATGCTAAGTGTGATCAGCAAGCTGCTGGGAATTGGTCTGGATTTCTACAGCTTTCGCCTGGAACATCGCTTTCATCTTTCCAACCAGAGATTCGGCTCGTGGTTGTGGGACGAACTCAAGGGATGGCTCCTGGGATTGGTCATCGCTGCGGGCCTGGCTGAAATCGTCTATTCACTGATGCGGTTCTCGCCGGAACATTGGTGGATCATCGCCTGGATCGTCTGCCTGGGACTGTTTGTTCTCATGGCCCAAATCGCACCGGTTGTGCTGCTTCCGCTTTTCTATAAGTTTGCTCCTTTGCAGAATGAAGATTTGAAGTTACGTTTGCTGCGCCTGGGTGAACGTGCCGGTACGCGTATTCGCGGCGTGTACGAATGGAAGCTTTCAGAAAAAAGTAAGAAAGCCAACGCAGCTCTCACCGGTCTGGGCAACACGCGCCGCATTATCCTGGCCGATACCCTGCTGCAGAACTACGACAATGATGAAATAGAAGCGGTGCTGGCCCACGAACTGGGGCATCACGTACATGGCCACATCTTCAAATCAATTCTGGTGGAAGCGGCCGTAACTCTGGCCGGTTTCTGGGCGGCCCACCGTGTTCTGGATTTCGTGGTCCACCAAAGACACATGTTTCAGGGCATCACCGATTTTGCCGACTTGCCTCTGCTGGTGCTGGTTTCCACCATCCTCTCCATGCTGCTAATGCCGGCGCTGAATGCTTATTCCCGTTTCAACGAGCGCCAGGCCGATCTTTACTGCTGGAAGTCGGTGCCCAGCATTGCTCCTTATATCAGCGCAATGCAAAAACTCAACCAGCAAAACCTGAGTGAAAGCCAGCCTTCACGGCTGATCGAAGTCCTGTTCCACTCGCACCCTCCGGTCTCCAAACGGATCGCCGCAGCCCAACTCTGGGCCACGAAAAATCAGCCTAAGCTGGCTTCGTAGATCACGCTTCACGAATCAAAAATTTACCACTGATAGCGCTGATCACGCTGATTGGGCGAATTCATGTTGAGCGTGTAGCTATCCGAACCGCTTGCTTAATCAGCGCCATCTGCGTCATCAGCGGTAAGGTTTTTGGCAGTCCGCTACTTCACCCACGCCATTCCATCAGGTCCAGGGCCAACATCAATAGCTCCAGTCTGTGTGAGCGATTCCAGATCAATAATCCCGATTTGTCCGGCTCCGCCACAGGCAACGTATGCCAGCTTGCTGTCTGGTGACATCTGAATGCCCAGCGGCCCGGCGCAGACGGAAATTCTCTTCGCCAGCCGCCACGTGTTGCTCTCGATCGCCAGGACTTGATTGGACTCCGGATCAGAGATGAGCACCAGCTTGCCATCCGGCGTGAATTTGAGCCGGTTGGAATGTTTGGTGAGCCCGAGAAGCGTCTCTTTCACTTTTTCGGTCTCCACGTCAATGATGCTCACACCACCATCGCCCGAGTGCGCCGTCCAGACTTCTTTTTGGTCCGGCGACATATCAATTCCCTCGGGACGCTTGCCGACTGCAATCTGGGCCACGCGCCAGTTCTGTCCGTTGCCCGTCGTTGTGATCACGCTGACCGAATCGGAGCCAATGTTGGCCGTGAATATTTTGCGCTCGTCCGCCGTGATCACGATCATGTGAGTCACGTTTTGCCCGGTGCCCTGGAGCCAGTCAATGCTGTCCGTTGCCGGATCGTAACGGACAACTACTTTGTTGATCTCGGCAGTAAAGTAGATTTTGCCGTGGCTCTCCACGATGCCATGCGGCCGGCGCAGCGCGCCCAGGTTCTTGCGGCGAACTTCTTTCCGCGTGGCGAGATCAATCACTGACAACGTGGATCCGGGTGTCTGGTCGCCGTAGTTGGCGACAAACGCAAAGTTGCCGTCCGCCGATACGGCCACCTCGTGCGGCGCAGTTCCCACGGGCACTTCGCCGATGACCTTCTTCGAGTCCACATCAACAATCAGCAGCTTGGCCCCAGGTTTGCTGAGCACCAGCAGCACGTGCTTGGTCGTTTCCGCGGAGAACAGCAGCAAGTTCAGAAAAACCAGGTTCAGAACAACAATGGCCGAGCAGAACTCTGATGATCGTCGTCATCTTCATGGCTTTGCCCTCCCGAGGATCATGCGTTCAACTCGCTGCAAGTCTTCTTCGGTGTCGACGCCCACGGTATTGAAAGGTGTTTCGGCCACATAGATGTCAATGCCGTTGTCGAGAAAGCGCAGTTGCTCCAGCCGTTCCGACGCTTCGAGCTTGGATTCAGGAAGGTTGCAGAAATGGTCCAGAGCCAATTTGCGATAGGCGTAGAACCCGAGGTGCTTGAAGTACTGAACACCGCCGGTTTGATCGCGATCAAAAGGAATGGTCGAGCGCGAAAAATACAGCGCGCGCCCGCTTTTGGCAGTCACCACTTTTACGGCGTTGGGATTGTTCACGTCCTCGGGCGGGCAGGGTGTCTTAATGGTCGAGACCATGACTTCCTCGAACGCCATGGGTCGCAGCAGCGCTTCCAGATGTTCAGGCCGCGCCAGCGGCTCGTCGCTTTGGATGTTTACATACACATCTGCTGCCACACGCTGTGCAACTTCGTGCACACGGTCCGTCCCGCTATGGTGCTGCGCGGACGTCATCTCCGCTTTCCAGCCGTTCGCGCGGGCCACGGCCATGATTTCGTCTGAGTCGGTAGCGATAATCACGTCCCGCAACAGCGGAGATTTCTTTGCAGCCTCATACACGTGTGCCAGCATGGGCTTGCCGGCAATAGGGCGCAGTACTTTGCGCGCCAGCCGGGTAGAACCCAGCCGCGCCGGAATAATGGCTATCGCCTGAAAAGGATTCGCCATGGAAAACTTATGAGGACCGTTGCTTGCGCGCTTGCTGGAGCTTCTGTGATTTTTCTTCCACGCTTTGCGCCAGTTTCACTTTGAGCAGGTTCAACTTGTCCGCGACGGACTTGTTGCTCAGCCCGATGATCTGCGCGGCGAGAATGCCGGCATTGGTAGCGCCAGCTTTACCAATAGCCACAGTGGCCACGGGAATGCCCGCCGGCATCTGCACAATGGACAGCAGCGAATCCATGCCGTTCAGGGCCGTGGAAGGAATCGGCACGCCAATCACGGGCAGCGTCGTTTCCGCTGCGATTACTCCGGCAAGATGCGCGGCCCCGCCGGCGCCGGCGATGATCACCTTAATGCCGCGGCTGGCAGCCGTGCGCGCGAACTCCGACGTCCGCGCGGGCGAACGGTGCGCCGAGGCAATGTCGATTTCATACGAAATGCCAAAGTCGTCCAGACTCTTGGCAGCTTCATTCATGATTTCCAGGTCGGAATCCGATCCCATCACAATGGCAACAAGGGGGCTTTCAGACATGATCTATTTGACCTCTCTTCATATGCGGCTGACAGCAAAATCTTTGAAACACAGAGGAACAGAGGGAGCAGAGGGAGAAATTTTCCAGAAATGTCAAAATTGCCATCGTCGCCGGAATTTAAATTACCCAGCTATCCAAATTTAGACAATCAACAAATCCTCTGTTTCCTCCTTTCCTCTGTGTTTCAAAGGTTTTGACATCTTTACTCTACAAAGACGATCGTAGCGCACGCGCGCCAATATCTTTGCGGTAGTGCATATCTTCAAACTGAATCAATCCTACAGCTTCATACGCTTTGGCAATGGCGTCTTCGAGGCGCGCGGCCCGCGCCGTCACGCCGAGCACGCGTCCGCCGCTCGAGTAAATGCCGCCGTCGCGACGCGTGGTCCCGGCATGAAAGACTTTTACGTTCTCCAACTGCGCCGCGCGATCGAGTCCGGAAATCTTTTTACCGGCAAGAAAGCTGCCGGGATATCCGCCGGAAGCCACCACCACGCAACACGAAGCGTCGGCCGACCATTGAAACACGTTGTCACTGATGCGTCCTTCAATCGACTCTTCAATCGCTTCAAGCAATCCACTCTCCAACCGCATAAGTACCGCCTGGGTTTCCGGATCGCCCAGGCGGCAATTAAATTCCAGCACCATGGGGCCGCGCGCCGTCATCATCAAACCACAATAGAGCACGCCACGATACTCCACGCCTTCTTCCTTCATCCCCGCAATTACCGGACGGGCAATGTGATGCAACAACCACTCCACCATCGCCGCGTCAATCAGCGTGTCGGTCGAGTAAGCGCCCATGCCGCCGGTGTTGGTGCCAGTATCTCCATCGCCCACGCGTTTGTGGTCCTGAGCGGCCACCAGCGGCGCCACGCGTTCGCCATCGCTCACCACCAGGAACGAAACTTCTTCGCCTTCAAGAAATTCTTCCAGCACCACCCGCTCGCAAGGCGCGCCCAAAAGCTTGCCGCTGAGCATGTCCGCGCCGGCCGTTGCGGCTTCTTCTTTGGTCGCGGCAATCACCACGCCTTTGCCCGCCGCCAAACCGTCCGCCTTGACCACCACCGGCGCGGAAAATAGACTGAGCGATTTCCGCAATTCATCTTCATTCACGCAGACCGCATAGTGCGCCGTGGGTATCTGGTGACGCTGCATGAATTCCTTGGCAAAGCTCTTGCTCGACTCCAACTGCGCCGCCGCCTGTGTAGGACCAAAAATCTTCAGCCCACGCCGCGTAAATTCGTCAACCACGCCCAGCGAAAGCGGCAACTCCGGGCCAACCACAGTGATATCGGCTTCAACCTGGTGCGCCGCCGCAACCAGAGCCTCAATATTCTTAGGATCGCCTGGCACGCAGCTTGCGTCATCACATATCCCGCCATTTCCCGGCAGACAGAATACCTGCGACACGCGCGGCGACTGGCGCAGTTTCCACACCAGGGCGTGCTCCCGTCCTCCACCGCCAATGACCAGAATTTTCATGGGAAAACCAACAAGTGAGGATAAATCATAACCAGTGGGGTAAGCCTCCATTTCCCGCCCCTAACTTTGCTGCCCTGATAATCCCCGCTAACAGGGAAGAATTCGGGCTAGAAATTCCCGTTAACAGGGAAAAATACAGGGGAAAAAGCCGCGTTTTGCTCCCCGAAGACAGTTAAACCCTTGATTCCATGGCGTTTTATGACTTGCGGGGCTCATTCGTAACAGGGAACGAACAGGGACGGAACAGGGACTAACAGGGAAGCAACCAGGCGGCAGTCCGCCTGAATTGCTGACCTGTCCCCCGGTACCGTGCAGCGCTGAGTGCTAAGTACGGTTGTTCGGCCGCTCTTGTCTGGCCAATTGCCATTCGCTAATTGCCACTTGCTCTATTTTTCAAAGACCTTCTCGGCAATCCGCCTGGGCGGCCCGGTTTTCCGGGGTTCTTCTGGGTTTAGCTTTGGCTCATGGCTAAGTGCTAATTGCCAAGTGCTATCCTCCAAAGGACGCGGATGGTACCGCGAAGCCACAGACAACGTCAACGGCTAAGTTGTCCATGTTTTCAATGGTTTATGCGAATGGTCTTTTTCTGGTTTTGAAACGCGGTTCGGGCAGGTTCCGGGGGAAAAACACGGTAAGGATCTACGATTGATCTCGCGCACTCTTTGTTCGTGGAATACGCCAATTTCCTCCATCGAGCTTTGTTTTAGGAAACCCTTGGACAGTAACCACGATTCGTGGTCTATAATGCCGGAACCTATTAGAAGTCCGTTTATCCCCTTACGTTAAGCTGAGTTCTAGGCAGGTTCGAATGCAAGTTACCTGGCTGCACATCTCGGATTTTCACATCCGGGGTGGCGACCCTTATGACCGCGATGTCGTGCTTAAGGCCCTGGTCCGGTCCGTGGCAGACTATCGCAAGAAGGGGCGCGTTCCTGATCTGATCTTTGCCACCGGAGACATTGCGCACGGCGGCAAGCCCGAAGAATACAAACTGGCAACTAAGTTATTTGATGATCTGCTGAATGCCGCAAAACTGGACAAGCAAAAGCTCTTCGTCATTCCGGGTAACCACGATGTTGACCGAGATCGGGGCGTAGGTCTGGCGCGCACGTTGAGCTCGGAGGATGAAGCAGATAAGTACTTTGCTCCCGCTAGCCCAAAGCCTCATCTTTTGCAAAAAATGGGTGCGTTCTTGTCCTGGCATGACGCTTATTTCAAGGGTATCCGGAAATGGCCTCGGAAAACATCTTGCGGACCAGTTGAGTCCGTTGAAGTACGCGGTCATAAGCTGGGGATTCTGCCCATCAACAGCGCTCTGTTCTGCCAGGATGATGAAGACCACAATAAGCTGGTGGTGGGGCGTCGAGCTCTGGGGGATGCGCTGGAGCGGCTCAAAAAGCTCGGGGCCGAACTGAACATTGCCCTGATTCATCATCCGCTGGATTGGCTGAACGATCTGGAGCGATCGAACATTAAGAGCAGCCTGCACGCGGAAGTGGATTTTATTCTGCGCGGCCATCTCCACGAAACAGAGGTCGAGCAAGTTGCTTCTGCGTTTGGACAGTCGCTCAATTGTGCTGCCGGGGCCGCTTACCAAACGCGCAAATGGCCCAACCGGGCCATGTATGCCACTCTGAACGGTCAGAACGTCGTCGCTTTCCCAACCCGCTACGAAGACAAGCCCAAGGAGAGATGGACGGTAGATCCCAGTCTTTTCCAAGACGAACAGGGCTATGAGAGAAGTTTCGCCATCCCACGACGGACAGGGCCGGACACCGGAACGGTCCAAGCGCCCTCTGCTCCAGTAAAACCATCTTCTCTACCCAAGTTTCGCAGCAACGTGCGGTCACGGGGCACACTTCCGCTGATTGGCCGGGAAGACGATTTGAATGAAGTCCTTAAGTTTCTCGGCAGCCCGGAAAAAGAGTCGGTGCTGGTGTTGCACGGCCAGCCAGGGGTGGGAAAGAGCGAAGTGGCCCGCGAGTTCGCGCGGCGCATCGGGAGCGTTATCCGGGCGGGACCTTTCTTTTGGATGCTTCCAACGGAGCGCTTGCGGTGGAATTCGCCCAGATCGGTAAGACCTACCTAAATTTGACGTTTCCTCCCGATCTGTCTTTGCCCAACCAGGGCCAGCGGACATTTTTCTCCCTTGCGCAAGCCCCGCTACTGTTAATTTATGACAACTTGAGTTTGGTGGATTCGATCAAGAATTGGCTCCCGCCGGGTTGGATGCCATGCCACGTTCTGGTCACTTCCATCAGCGGACATTGCGAGCCGGGCTGGGCCTCTTGGGAGATCAAACCGCTGTCAGAGGGCGACTCAATCAAGCTGATAGAGCATTTGGGCGGATCGGAGGTAGCCAATCGATATGGTAAGGACCTAGCGAAGATGGCGGCGGGCCTGCCAGCACAAATCTGTTCCGCAGCCCTGACTCTAGGTTATGAACAGCGCCGCGGCCGGTTGGATTCCGCCACGCTAACCTTGAGCCCGGAAGCAGACAAGTCTTTTCGGCTCGTTTATGAGCACCTTGAAGAGCCGGTCCGGCTCCTGTTGCACAGTGCCGCTTTTCTCAATCATCAGCGTATTCCCAAAGATGAACTCGCTCTGCATTTGCAGCAGGCACTGGCCTGGAGTGACGCAGACTTTCAAAAGGCGCTGGATGTCTGTCTCGATCTCCACTTGTTGGAGGGTAACAACGAACTCAAGATGCACCAGCTTTTTGCCGGCTTCTTAATATCTATGCGATTGGGGAAGAAGAAGTGAAGAAGGAAGCGAAGGATCTGCTCAAAGTCAGGACGGCTCAACGTGAGCGCTTCATTGAACTGGCTAGCGAACTGGCTGCGAACCCAGCGCGTGCTGACTTAGCCTCTGGACTCATGACCTTCCCTTTGAGTCCGGAAGAGTGGGAGAAGGCTGGCGCTGCAGTTTCTACCGAAAAGGGCGGAGCGATTGGCCATGCGCTCCTAGAGATCGGGCGCTTTACTGAAGCTCTCCCCTGGTATGAGCGGGCTGTGTCGGAAGCACAAAAGGGCAATGTGCAAGGCCGCGTGGACCATGAAAGCTTGGGCAGAAGTCAGCACCATGTCGGGGTTTGCCTGTCGAAAACGGGACAGTATGAGGAAGCCCGCGCCTGGTATGAGCGGGCCGTGTCGGAAAGGGAAAAGGGAGACGTGCATGGCCGTGTGGACCATCAAAGCCTAGGCATCAGCCTGCACCAGGTCGGGTATTGTCTGTCACAAACCAGGAAGTATGAGGAAGCCCGCCACTGGTATGAGCGGGCCGTGTCGGAGGCAAAAAAAGGAGATGTGCATGGCCGTGTGAATCATGCAATCCTAGGCAGAAGCCTGCACCAGGTTGGAGTCTGTCTGTCGGAGCTGGGCAAGCATGAGGAAGCTCGCTCCTGGTTTGAGCTGGCCGTGTCGGAGGCAGAAAAGGGTGATCTGCATGGCCGCGTGGACCATGCAAGCCTGGGCATCAGCCTGCACCAGGTTGGAGTCTGTCTGTCGGAGTTGGGTAAGCATGGGGAAGCTCGCCCTTGGTTTGAGCGGGCAGTGTCGGAGGCAGAAAAGGGCGATGTGTATGGCCGCGTGGACCATGAAGGCCTGAGCACAAGCCTGTACGATGTCGGAGTTTGTCTGTCGGAGTTGGGTAAGGATGAGGAAGCCTTTCCCTGGTATGAGCGGTCCGTGTCGGAGGCAGAAAAGGGCGATGTGCATGGCCGCGTGGACCATCAAAGTCTGGGCATCAGCCTACACCAAGTCGGAGCTTGTCTGTCGAAAATGGGCAGGCATGAGGAAGCCCGCCCCTGGTATGAGCGGGCCGTGTCAGAAAAGGAAAAAGGCGATGTGCATGGCCGCGTGGACCATCGAATCTTAGGCATAAGCCTGCAAACGGTCGGGGATTGTCTGTCGGAAACGGGCAAATATGAGGAAGCCCTTCCCTGGTTTGAACGGGCGGTTGAAGCCAAGAGGAAAGGTGATGTTTTTGGCAATGTTGACCGAGAGAGCCTGGCGATTTCATTGAGCAGCGGCGCTACATGCCTTCGGCTCGTGGGGCAGGTGGAAAAGGCTGAGGCCTGGGAGAAAGAAGCGGCTGCGTTGCGGTCCAACCCAAGCGACTGACAGCACCACTACTCGAAAAAGGGTTTCGTAATGTTAGCAGTGAGACGTGGCAGTGCCACGTCTCTACGCTGTGTTTCTCCTTGATCCGCGCTCATCTGCGTGAATCAGCGGCAATACTCCTGCCAATTCCAGGCGATAAAAAATGACCCCTTATTACTAGACAGCAATGGCCCGGCGCGTACACAATTCTGAATAACTCATTGCGTACAGCTCTGATAAAAGAAGAGAAGATAAGAGAAAAGGACACTTCCCATGAATAAGCTCATCAAGACCGTATTGTGCCTGATGGTGTTGGCCTCCGCGTTTAGCGTACAGGGCCAGGCCAACAAAGCCGCGGGACTGCCTCCGCTGATTGACCGTGAGATTTTCTTTGGCAATCCGGAGATTGCCGGGGCCCAGATTTCGCCCAACGGCCAGTACCTTTCGTTCCTGAAGCCGTGGAAAGATACGCGCAACATTTATGTGAAGGGCGTGAACGAGCCCTTCAGCGCGGCACGACTGCTTACCACGGAGACCAAGCGGCCCGTCGGCGGCTACTTCTGGACGCGCGACAGCAAGTACATCCTCTATGTGAAAGACAACGCCGGCGACGAGAATTTCAACATCTATTCCGTTGATCCCAAGGCCCCGCCTGCGGCCGGCGCCGACGCTCCGGCGTCCCGCGACCTCACCGGGCTCAAGGGCGTGGCGGTGCAGCTTTACGATGCGCCCAAGAGCGATCCGGACGTGGTCTACATCGGGCTCAACGACCGCGATAAAGCCTGGCATGATCTCTACAAGCTGAAGCTCTCGACCGGCGAGAAGACGCTTTTGCGCAAGAATACCGACCGGATCACGGGCTGGGACTTTGATCTACAGGGGAAGCTGCGGCTGGCTTCCCGCTCCGCTGAAAACGGAGACACGGAGATCCTGCGCGTTGATCCCGACAAATTCACCAAAATCTACTCCTGCTCCGTGTTTGAATCCTGCGGGACGTCCCGGTTCCGGAAAGACGGCAAGCGGGTGTACATGGAAACCAACAAGGGCGCCGACGTTGATTTGACTTCGCTGATGCTGATGGACCCGGAAACGGGCGCGACGGAGTTGGTGGAATCGGACCCGCTCCATAAGGTGGATTTTGGCGGCGCTGTTTTCTCGGAAGCGACGGACGAGATCGCATTGACTTTCTATCTGGAAGACCGGTTGCGGCGCTATTTTAAAGACAAGAGCTTTGAAACCGACTTCAAATGGCTCAAGGAAAAACTGCCGGGCAAGGAAATTTCGCGGAGCTCCGTTACCTCGGACGACCAGGTGTGGGTGGTAAGCGCCTTTAGCGACACCGAGCCGGGTGAGACATATCTATTTGATCGCAAGACCCACAAGCTCACTTTGCAATTTACGGTCCGCGAAAAGCTTCCGCGCGCGGCCCTGGCGGAGATGAGGCCCGTTCGCTACAAGTCATCCGACGGGCTGGAAATTCCCGCTTATCTGACTCTGCCCAAGGGTGTGGCGGCGAAGAATCTTCCTGCCCTGATCATTCCGCATGGTGGCCCCTGGGGACGCGACGTGTGGGGGTACAACTCGCTGGCGCAGTTCTTTGCCAACCGCGGCTATGCCGTGCTCATGCCGAACTTCCGCGCTTCCACCGGCTATGGCAAGAAGTTTCTTGACGCCGGCAACCTGCAATGGGGCCGCACGATGCAGGACGATGTGACCTGGGGCGTAAAGTATCTGGTGGCCGAAGGCATTGCCGACCCCAAGCGCGTGGGAATTCTGGGCGGCTCGTACGGCGGCTACGCCACGCTGGCCGGGGTCGCGTTCACGCCGGATGTCTACGCCGCCGCCGTGGATATTGTTGGCCCGTCGAACCTGATCACGCTGCTCGATTCCATTCCGCCTTATTGGGAGCCGATCCGCAAATTGTTTTATGAGCGCATGGGCGATCCCAACACTCCGGCCGGCAAAGCGCTGCTGGTGGAGCGCTCGCCGCTGCATTCCGCGGACAAGATCAAGACGCCTTTGCTCGTGGTGCAGGGCGCCAACGATCCGCGCGTGAACAAACGCGAAGCGGACCAGATCGTAATTGCCTTGCGCGACCGCGGCTTCCCTGTCGAATACATCGTGGCCCCGGACGAAGGCCACGGCTTTGCGCGTCCGGTAAACAACATGGCGCTGTACATGTCCGCCGAGAAATTTCTGAACAAGCATCTGGGTGGGCGCTATCAGGAAGGCGGAACGCCGGAAGTGGTAGCGCGGCTCAAGGAAATCTCCGTTGATCCCAAAACCGTGGTGTTAGCCAAAAAAGTTGATGCCAATGCCGTTGGGCTGCCCAAGCCGGCCGTGGACCTTCAGCCCGGCACGTGGAAGTACCGGGCCAAGTTGTCCATGAGCGGCCAGGAGATCGCCCTGGACATCACCACGACCATCAAGGAGGTCAACGGTAAATGGCTGGCTACGGGCACCATGCAATCCGCCATGGGCGAAGCGACTGATGTTTCGACTTTGGAAAAAGGGACCCTGGTGGTGCTGAGCCAGAAAATTGAACAAGGCCCGGCGACCATCAGCCTGGAGTTCACCGGCAACAAGGCCACCGGAACCGCGAACATGAACGGCCAGAACCGGACGATTTCCGTCGATCTCGGCGGCCCCATCTTCGCGGGCGCTTCGGCGTCTCAGATGTCCATTGCGGCTTTGCCGCTGGCCGAGGGCTACACCACAACCTTCCGGAATTTTGACGTCCAGAAGCAAAAAGAAAAGCTGCTGCAATTGAAGGTGGTCGGTTCGGAAACCGTCACCGTTCTGGCGGGGACCTTCGACACCTTTAAAGTCGAAGTCACGTCCGCGGACGGCGGCGGCGACCATGAGACCCTTTGGATCGCCAAAGATTCGCGCAAGCCGGTGAAAATCTCCGCCGTGCTCGCGGACATGGGAGGCGCCACACTCGTGCAGGAATTGGACAAGTAAAGTCCTGGCGAAAAGTTTTTCGGCCGCGAATTTGCGTGAAGGAACACGAATTGGTTGTGAGAATCCGATTCGTGTTTTTCGCGCTCCTTCGCGGCCAAATTCTTGCCCGCGCCCGCTCTATTTTACCGGGCCTTGGCGTCGCGGTCCGGCAGCGTGGGACGCTGGGCAATTGCCGGTCCATGATTACAGAGGAATTCGCATTCCAGATACCAATCCACAAATCCGCATTCGAAGCGCGGGTAGCGCAGCCGGTAGAGTTTGTTCATCACCTTCAAATCGCTGCGCGAATCGTCCAGGCGCACCGGTCGCTGGCATTTGGAACAAGGGACCGTGGCTTCGTTTTCAGCAAACAGGCTTTTGGTCATATTATTTATGCGAAGGATTCGATTTCGCGGTGAAGCCTGCGCGATAGAGCTCAAAGGAGTCGCAATGGCTGGCTTGCTTCTGTTCCGTTGCGGCTTGCAGTCTTCTCTCGGCGACGATGGACATCCGCTTGCGCAATTCAACTGCGTTAAAGGGTTTGGTGACGTAGTCATCCGCCCCGGCCTGATACCCCGCCCGAATGTCCCCGGGGTCATTTTTGGCGGTGAGCAGAATCAGATATGGCGCCGGCGTCAGATCGCTCGAGCGCACCCATTTACACACGTCCAGTCCTGTCATTTTGGGCATTTCCCAGTCGAGCACGCACAGGTCAATGTTTCCGGAACGCAATTTGGCACAGGCTTCTTCCCCGTTGGTGGTTGTGGCCACATCGTAGCCCCAATTGGTCAACGTGGAGCGCAGCAAGCTGCGGGTGATTGCTTCATCTTCGGCGATCAGTACTTTTAATCCTGACATGGGGGAACCTGGCCTTGTTCTGTGAAGTCGCGCTCTGGATATTCATCGGCAGGAAGGTGGAGGGACTTTAGCTGAGTTTTCAGGGTAATGAGATAAATGTACTGCGGAGCGAGAACGGGCAAAACCTTACCGCTGATTACGCTGATGACGCTGATGGGGGAAATTCTGACTGGGTTTGTGGACGTTCCGAGAAATTTTCCTGATCAGCGCTATCAGCGTCATCAGCGGTAAGGTTTTTTGACGACGCTGGTTACGACTTGGAACTGGCTTTGCCCGCTAATAGCTGACGCAAAACGTACTGCAGGATTCCGCCGTGCTCGTAATACAGGATTTCCTGCGGCGTATCAATGCGCACCAGGGCGTGAAATTCCTTATCGGCGCTGTCCCGGGAGATTGCGCGGACTTTGAGCTGGCGGCCTTCGGAAAACTTTGCCTCCAGCATCGCGGGCAGACCGATGATCTCGTAGACTTCGTCGCCATTCAGGCTGAGGGTGCCGGCGTCTTCTTCTTCCAGGAATTGCAGCGGCAGAATGCCCATGCCCACCAGATTGGAGCGATGGATACGCTCGTAGCTTTCCGCAATCACCGCTCGCACACCCAGCAGATTTGGCCCTTTGGCCGCCCAGTCGCGCGACGATCCTGATCCGTATTCTTTGCCCGCGAGAATGATCAGCGGCACGCCCTCCGCCAGGTATTTCACTGACGCATCAAAAATCGGTATGATTTCGCCGCTGGGAAAATGTTTCGTGATCCCGCCTTCGGTTTCCGGCGCCAGCTTGTTACGCAGGCGGACGTTGGCAAATGTTCCGCGGACCATCACTTCATGGTTGCCGCGCCGCGAGCCGTAGGAGTTGAAGTCGGCGGGCGGTACGCCATGTTCCTGGAGGTACTTCCCTGCCGGGCTGTTGGCCTTGATGGAACCGGCGGGAGAAATATGGTCCGTAGTGACGCTGTGGCCGAGTTTCGCCAGCACACGCGCGCCCTGGATGTCGCGCACTGGCGCGGGTTTCGCCGGCATGTCGTCGAAGTACGGAGCGCGCTTGATGTACGTGGAGTTCGCTTCCCACTGATACGTTTCGCCTTCGGGAGTCGCCAGATTCTGCCACTCCTGGTCGCCGTCAAAGATGGTGGCGTAATTCTTGGTGAACATCGTGGAATCAATCGCGCGGTCCACTACTTCCTGCACTTCTTTTTGCGTTGGCCAGATATCGCGTAGATAGACCGGCTTGCCGTCTTTGCCTTTGCCCAGCGAATCATGGGTGAGATCGCAGTCAATGCGTCCGGCAAGCGCATACGCCACGACCAGCGGCGGCGACATCAGATAATTCGCGCGGACTTCGGAGTTGATGCGGCCTTCAAAGTTGCGATTGCCGGACAGCACGGATGCCACGACCAACTCTCCTTCGGTAACGGCGTGAGAGATATCCGGCGGCAGCGGCCCCGAGTTGCCGATGCACGTGGTGCAACCGTAGCCGACTGTGTGGAAGCCCAGCGCTTCCAGATAGGGATTGAGTCCGGCCTTGCGGTAATACTCGGTGACCACGCGAGAGCCGGGCGCGAGCGATGTCTTCACCCATGGCTTGCTGCGCAGTCCTTTCTCGACGGCTTTCTTCGCCAGCAGGCCTGCGGCCATCATCACCGAAGGATTCGACGTGTTAGTGCAACTGGTAATGGCCGCGATGACCACCGAGCCATCGTGAAGCTGCGCCAGGGCATCTTCTGGGGCGTCGGTTGAATGCGGTTCTTCGACAGCCACGGCAACCATGCTGCCGCCTTCATCGTCAAAACGCTCCACTTGCTTCGGTGCTACTTTCTGAATGGTGTGCGCGGAGCGCGGACCGATCAGCGTGGGCAACGCCTGCTCAAACGACTCTTTGGCCTTCGAAAGCGGAACGCGGTCCTGCGGACGGCGCGGTCCGGCAACGCTCGGCTCCACGGTACTGAGATCAAGCTCGACGGTCTGCGAATACTCGGCCTCGGCGCTGCTGGCCGAATGGAAGAGTCCTTGCTCTTTGCAGTAGGCTTCGACCAGCGCGATGTCATGTTCGTTGCGTCCGGTGGTGCGCAAGTAATGTAACGTGGTTTCGTCCACCGGGAAGATGCCGCAGGTCGCGCCGTATTCGGNNATGTTGGCAATCGTCGCGCGGTCGGCCAGCGATAGCGCCGCAAGCCCTGCGCCAAAGAACTCTACAAACTTTCCGACAACGCCGGTTTTGCGCAGGATCTCCGTGACTGTCAGCACCAGGTCCGTGGCGGTGGCGCCTTCGCGCAATTCGCCCGCCAGCTTGAACCCGACCACCTGCGGCAACAGCATGGACACCGGCTGTCCCAGCATGGCAGCTTCGGCTTCAATTCCTCCGACGCCCCAACCCAGCACGCCCAGGCCGTTGATCATGGTGGTGTGGGAGTCGGTTCCGACCAGCGTGTCCGGATACGCCTGGGTCACACCGTTTTTCTTTTCGGAAAAAACCACGCGCGCCAGATATTCAAGATTGATCTGATGAACAATGCCCATGTCCGGCGGCACGACTTTGAAATTGTGGAACGCGGACTGGCCCCAGCGAAGAAACGCGTAGCGCTCCTGGTTGCGCTGAAATTCAAACACAGCGTTGGCGTGCAAAGCATTCGTCGTGGCGAACTCGTCTACCTGCACCGAGTGATCAATGACCAATTCGGCCGGCTGCAGAGGATTAATCAACGTGGGGTCGCCGCCCATGGCACGCATGGCGTCACGCATGGCGGCCAAATCGACCACGGCGGGAACGCCGGTGAAATCCTGCATCAGCACGCGGGCTGGAGTGAACGCGATCTCTTTGCCGGGAATGGCCAGCGGCTTCCACTCGGCGAGAAAGTGGATGTCGTCGGCGGTAACGCTTTTTCCGTTTTCGGTACGCAGCAGATTTTCCAGCAGGACTCGCAAAGAATAAGGAAGACGATGTGTAGGACAAATCTGTTTATCGAGCGCGCTGAGCCGGAAGATTTCATATTCCCGGCCGTCCACGTGCAATGAAGAGCGGCTGCCAAATGTATTGATCATGATGACGTTCACCTGTTTATTGGATTCGCGCGCGCCAGTCGAAGTTCCAGGGAACAGCACGGAGAAAAGCCAGGGTCGGCCCAACTTGAAATAGTATCAAAATCTCAGGTGCTTCAAGCAGCATGCGCTAGCGCATACTCAGCACTACCTGGTAGACCACCACAGCGATCATGAAAAGCAGATAAATCCTCAAGGACCACAGGACCAGGATCTCAATCCCGCGCAACTGTTTGCGGGGTACAGGCCGTTTCTTGGCCTGGCTCAGTTGGTCCTGTTCAAGCACATGGGTGACAAAATCCTTTTGCGTGATTGCCGGGTCCGTTGCGTCGTCCTTCAGGGTCATGGGTTAACCTCCACCAAGGTGCGCCAATGCGTTGGGCGCGAGCACGCTCACGCCAAAGAGCACACCAGCAGCGACTAATAGAATGACCACGAGGGCGGCCAGCAGGTTGGCCCACCACGGGCTAACCAGGTCCCCCATGATTTCGCGGTCGTTGACCAGCATATAAAGAAACACTAGGGCCGGAGGCATAGCCAGCACGGCGATCACATTGACAATCAGGATCACGGGAACCAAAGGCAGTCCGGGAATCAGCACCAGGCCTCCGGCAGCCGCGGCGCAGAGGAGCAGAACCGTGTAAAAAGATTTGCCCTGGCTGATAGGAAGGTTGAGGCTGTGAGGACGCTTTGCAACCTCTCCGAAAGCATACGCTGAGGATATGGAGATGGTGATGGAGGCCACGATTCCAGCTTCCACCATGCCCAAGGCAAACAATGCAGCACCCAACCGGCCGATGATAGGTTGCAAAGCCTGTGCGAATTCCGCTCCCTGGAAATTCTCAGCACTCATCTGGTGTGAAAAAAGAGGCGTGGTGCAGAGCATCGTGGCCAGGGCCGCAACGGTAGCTAGTGCCGCGCCCAGGACGGTGTCCAGGCGTCCATAGCCGATATCTCTCCTGGTCAGCCCCTTGTCTACCGTGGCGCTCTGCTGAAAAAAAAGCATCCATGGGGTAACGGTGGCCCCGATGTCGGACAAAATCACGATTACGGTCTCGTTCGTCAGCCCGCCTTTAGGAAGCGGATGCCAGGTACCAAGCGCCCTGCCAAACGCGTGCCAGTCAGGATGAGCAAGAAACGCAACTGGTATAAACACAAGATTGAGGAGGGCCGCTGCAAGCGTGATTCTCTCCCAAGTCCAGTAACGGTGCGTGATCAGAGCCAGAACGAGAACCAGCATAGCGATCAAGACCGCCAGCCAGGGAGGCACGCCGAAAAAACCCAGGCCGGCCCGTACCGCGATGAACTCCGCGATCAGAGTCAAAAAATTACCCAGCAGCAGGTCCAGCATGGAAAACCATCCCCAGAAGGGTCCAAAGCGGGCAAAAATCAACTCGGCGTGTCCCCGATGAGTTGCTGCTCCAAGCCGGACGGTCATTTCCTGAACCACGATCGCCATCACGAAGGTAAGGACAAAAAAAGGGGCAAAGAAACCGACGCCGAATCGCGCTCCCGTGGCGGCGTAGGAAACCATGCTGGGTCCGTCATTTTCTCCCAGCATGACCAGAATCCCCGGGCCAATCAGCAGCCATAACAGACGGCTTTTAGAAAACAAGCCGCGCCCGGCGCGGGCCCGCAACACGCGCTGGCGATCGTGGGCGCGATCAATATCTTCATGCGTGATTTCCGGGCCGGATGGGGGTGATGGTTCCTGGCGGATTGTGTCTGGCACGAGATTGTTCATTGGCCCACAAGATCACTCAGCACCGCTGCCCCGCAGAGTGATGATAAACCATAATATACTACAGAAGATTAACTATGGTTAACACACAAATAAAAATGGGGGTTAATTGCGGGAGAGCCAGATCCTCTCCGCGGCAGGTCTGCCGATACGGCTGGCCTTTCTTTTCAGAGCGAGGGAAACCGTGCCATCATAGTTCCGCGACTGTACGGTGAGACGCGTGCCGGGCCGAATACCTTCGCTTTCAAGGAACTCCAGCAATTTGCGGTCTCGCTCGTAGACGCTGAAAACTGTATATTTCAGTCCTTCTTTCGCATCGCTGAGGAGAATCAGCCCTTTCTTCCGTCGTTCGGCAGGGCTGCGCAGAGCAAGCCCATTGCCATGCGGACAGCGGTCTTTATTGCCGAGCTTCGCGACCAGTTTCTTCTCAAAAGCAGACGAAACGGCATGTTCCAGCCGCTCGGCTTCCTCGTGCACCTCGTACCACTCCATGCCAAAGATCTCGGACAACATGCGTTCGATGAGGTGATGCCGGACGATTGTCCGTTCGGCAATCTGGCGTCCTTGGGGCGTGAGTTGAATGTGACCATCGGCTTTGAAGCTCACCAGTCCGTCCCTGGTGAGTCGCCGGAGCGCGGTGGTGACGGCCGGACGGGTGACGGACAGCCAGTGCGCCAGCGTGGCCGCTATCACGGTTTCACCCTCGGCCTCGGCTTCCGCGATGGCTTTGAGGTAATCTTCTTTGGAAATGGTAATCATGGTTAACAGCCCGCAAATACTAGTATAGGGGAAATGCCGGATGCGATTTAGCCATGTCGGCCGGAAAACGTCCGGCCCGTCATCCGTCTAATGAGTCAGTGACGAGGGCGCACGGCTGCGCCCGCCTTGACCCGCAGTCCTCGCGGCACTAGAATCGCGCGTTGACCACGGGCCCGTGCGACGGGACGCTCCAAGCCGATGCAGCCCGATTGTTTCCGGAGGCTACCATGCGTGCCAGATTTTTCACCTGTCTTACTTCCTTCACATTCTTACTTGCCTTTCTAACCGCAACCGCGACGGCACAAGGATCCAAACCAGCCGCGTTGGCCGGTCCGCCTAAAACCGCAGTTCATGAGGTCAAAGAGACCGTCCAAGGCGTCGAGATCGTGGACCGCTACCGCTGGCTTGAAGACCAGAACAGTCCGGAAACGCGCGCGTGGATCGGCGCCGAAAATGCGTATACGGAATCGGTGCTCTCCAAACTTCCCGGACGCGACCAGCTCCGCGACAAGCTCAGCGGCTTTCTCAAGGTTGACGCCATGGGATTTCCCACGGTGCGCAAGGGACGCTACTTCTTCAGCAAGCGGCGCGCTGACCAGGACCAGTCGGTGATGTACATGCGCCGGGGAATCACCGGACAGGACGAAGTGCTGGTTGATCCTCTGCCGATGAGTCCCGACCACACCATTACAGTTGGATTGGGTGATGTCACCAACGATGGCACGCTCATCGCGTACCTGGTGCGCCAGGGCGGCGAGGACGAAGAAACCTACCGTCTTCTGGATGTCGACACGAAGAAAGAGCTGGCGGACAAATTTCCGCGCGCCCGCTACTCGGGCTTCTCCATTCTGCCGGACAAGAGCGGTGTGTATTTCACCAAGCTGGTAGCGGAAGGCCCGCGCGTGTTCTATCACAAGATCGGAAGCGATCCTTCCACCGACATCGAAGTTTTCGGCAAGGGCTATGGCAAGGAGAAAATCATCGGCACCGGTGTCAGCGAAGACGGACACTACTTGCAGATCGCTGTGTTTTACGGTTCCTCGGCAACCAAGATCGAGGTCTACATTAAGGACCTGGTGAAGAATGGTCCCGTCGTTCCTATTGTGAATGACATTGAAGCGGCATTTCAAGGACAGATCGTCGGCGACAAGATGTACATGCGCACGAACTGGAAAGCCCAGAAGTGGCGCATTCTGGAAGTTGATCTGAAGAACCCTGCCCGCGAAAACTGGCACGAGGTTGTCCCCGAAGGCGAAGCCGTACTGGACGGATTTTCACTCATCGGCGGAAAGATGGCGGTACTGACCAAGCAAGACGTCGTTTCCCGACTCAAGCTGTACGACCCCAGCGGCAAATTCATTCGTGAAGTTTCAACCCCGGGCATGGGATCGCTTTCCGGTCTGGGTGGATATTGGGACAACCCAGAGGCTTTCTATAGTTTCAATTCCTTCCACATGCCGACAACGATTTACCGTTACGATCTGGCTACCGGCAAGCAGACAGTCTGGTTCCAGGCCAAGGTCCCAATTCAGAGTGATCAATACGAAGTGAAACAAGTCTGGTACACATCCAAAGACGGGACCAAGATTCCGATGTTTCTGGCCTACGCCAAAGGGATCAAGCTCGATGGTTCCAACCCGACACTGCTCACCGGCTACGGCGGCTTCAATTTGAACCAGAATCCGGCGTTCAGTTCGCTGGCCGCCACCTGGATGGCTTACGGCGGTGTGTTCGCGCTGCCCAACTTGCGCGGTGGCGGAGAGTTTGGCGAAGCCTGGCACCACGCCGGCATGCTGGAGAAAAAACAAAACGTGTTTGACGATTTCACCGCCGCCGCCGAGTGGCTGATTCAGAACAAATACACCCGGCCGGACCGGCTGGCTATCCGCGGAGGCAGCAATGGCGGATTGCTGGTGGGCGCGGCGCTCACGCAGAGGCCTGACCTGTTTGCCGCCGTGGTCTGTAATTATCCGTTGCTGGACATGGTGCGCTACCAGCAGTTCCTGGTGGCGAAATACTGGGTGCCGGAATACGGATCGTCGGAAGATGCGGCCCAGTTCAAGTACATCTATGCTTACTCTCCGTACCATCACGTGAAAGCGGGCGGCAAGTATCCGGCAGTGATGTTCGTCACTGGGGATTCCGACACGCGCGTAGCGCCGCTACATGCCAGAAAAATGGCAGCGCTCATGCAGGCTTCCGCCGATCCGGCAAATCCGATCTTGTTGCACTATGACACGAAGGCCGGCCACTCTGGAGGAACGCCCGTCAGCAAACAGATCGAAGACCTTGTTGATGAGTTGAGCTTCCTGATGTGGCGGCTGAAGATGACGCCACCTGCGGTGCAAACGGCGTTAGTGCAGAAATAAGGGCACAGAAGAGATCGCAACGTAGAGACGTGGCATGCCACGTCTATCTCGTCGTTCCAACACAATTGTTGTGGCCACGATTTGTCGCGCAAGAGATTTGGCTGGCCGCGACAATCCTGTTGGAGTCAGGAGTGAGACAGTGCCACATCTCTACGCCGTAATCCTTCACGCGAACGCCTCAGCCGAACCTACTGGATCTTCACCACAAACGTAACCGTGCCTGTCTGGCTGGGAGCAAGCGTCCCAGTGAACGTCCACTGGATGCTGCCGCTCTGTCCCACCGTTGGCGAAGTGATGGAACATCCGGTCAAGCTGTTGGGAAGAGGACTGCCACAAGCTGCGCTCACAAAAGTGGTGTAGGAAGGCGTGCTGTCATTGATCTTCAAATTGGAAATGGCTGAACTGCTGTCGTTGGTATAGGTGACGGTGTACGTCAGGTTCGCACCGGGCAAAGCCGAAGCCTTATCCACGACCTTCTCCAGCCGCAGACCGGCATTCGTTCCGGTTCCCACAGTGGTTGAGTCCGTTACCGTGTAGGTGGCATTCAGTGCCGGGTTGGCGTTGGTGTACGCGAAGCTGGCGGTAATGATGGTGACGTCGGTTGCGTTGAATGGCGCGCCCACCGGTATGGAAACCTTCATGATGATGCACAGGTTGGTCCCTGCGACCGCGGTGACCGCGCCCGAAATCACGGGTTCGCCGGGATCCAGCAGGCCGTTGCAGTTGGTGTCCTGATAGAGAATGCGCGTAAACCCGACGTTGTTCGGCACAGTGGTAGAGGCCAGAGAGAAAGTCACCGACCCGCCCGTGCCCGGATCAAGAGTGTGGGCATAGAAAAGGACTGTGCCGGGCAATCCCTGCTGCGCTCCGTTGCCTTGAAAAGTATTCTGCGGCACATCGCCAAAATTCACGCCGGTATAGAAGGCCTCAATCGCTTTCACGAAGGTCACCGTGTCAGTGGCGCGGCTGTATGCTCCGCCTGTGGTGCCAACGGATGCGCCGGTAGAAACGAACCCGGTGGAATTAGTTTCGATGATGGCAACGGTCGTTGCCCCCGGCGCAATGAAAAGCGTGTACGTGCCGTCACTAGCGGTCTGCTCGGTATCGTACGTGGTGGCGCCGCCGTTGGTCGCCTTGACGGTCACGCCGCTAATCCCCGGCTCGGCGCCGTCTAGTATTCCGTTATTTGCTGTACCGCCGCTCGCTCCGTTGTCCTTGAAGACGGTACCGGACACCAGACTGCCGTGGAACAATCCAAGATTCTGGTTGGTGATGGAGCCGTTCGATACCGTGAGCTGCAGAGTCCCGGTCGTCGGATTCACAAACGCATAGCCGGACGGAGCAACCGCCCCGATAGCAACTGCGGTGTTGGTCACGACAATGGAGTATGTCCCCGCGCTGACGCCATTAAAGGTGAACGTGCCTGCGCCGGCCGGGACAGTCACGGTTTGGACCACAACGCCGGCCTTCACCAGATTCACGAAGACTGACGTGCCGCCGGTCCAGTCCTCACCGCTGTCGGCCACGCTGTTGTGGTTTACATCAAGATAGACTTTGCCGGAAACGCTGGTGGCCAGGCTCACCGTAACGTTGCCACTGAATTCAGACGTGGCGCCCGCCAGAGTTGCCGTGGCAGTGAGTACACTACCGGCCGAAACGCCCGATGGAATCGGAATAGCGAACGAGAAACGATTCGTCGTGTCCGTTCCCTGAGCAATGCCGTTGATGGCTCCCGGACCGTAGGTTCCAGTGGTTGCGTCGGTGTCTGCCCCCGAGCCTTCTGTCAAAGAAACGAGATAAGTCTGACCTTGACCGAATCCGGAAGGGTCCGGCGAGGCGATAAACAACTCAATGACCGATCCCGGGCGGGCAAAGCCGGTCAGGGTAAGCTGACCATTACTCATCGTGGCGGTCTGCAAAATCGGATAGTTCAGCAAGCCATTGCCGCCGGTGTCCGCGTCACCTGAATCATTGAGCGTCACAAAAGGCGATGTGCCAAGGCTCGCGTTGTCGGTTGCGCTTTGGAGATCAATTCCAATTTCGTGCGTTACCGTTCCGACTGTCCCGTTCAGGAAGATGGAATTCTTGGTAATGACCGTGGTTGATGCCGCGGAATTTACCAGGACTCCGGCCCCTACGTTGGCGGTGATGATGTTTCTGTCCACCGTGTTACCGCTGCCGAAAATGCGAATGCCGGGATCAATCAAAGTGCCGCCGCTGCCCGTGCCATTTCCGCTCACAGTGTTGTTGACGAAGTTGTTGGAACCGCTGCTGGTCAGCGTATCAATACCCGGCCCGACGGAAGCCGTGACCAGATTTCCCGTGACCGTGGCGGTCGAACCTGTGCCCACATTGATACCGCCGACGCCCGGGTTGCTGATGCCGTTGTTGCGCACTTCATTGTTCTGGACTGTCCAGCCGGTGGAAGTGCTCTCCAGGGCCATGCCCTTGCCCTGAGAAAATCCGATCAGGCTATGCTGGACGGTACTGGTCTTGCCTCCAACGGACCGCAAGTTGTCTCCAATCGAGCGCGTCGCCGCACCGGGATCAGTGAAACTGGTTGCGGTTGTGCCAAGAACGTCCTGATCGATCAATACCCCGGTAAAGCCGCTCTCAATCTCGATATTCGCGCTGTTGTTAGTATTGGCGGCGGTGCCAAATCCGTAGATCGCCAGTCCACGAATCGTGGTGCTGTTGGCCTTGACCTGAAGGCCGATTCCGATTGTGTTCTGGGCTGCGCTCAACTGGACCTCAGGCTTATTCACCGTGGAGAGCGTCAGCACGCCGACACCCACGGTCCCGCCGGTCCCCAAAGATCCGGAGTTCGTATCGCCTACGTTGTTGGTTTGCTCGGTTCCGTCAATCAAGGTGCTGGCATCGGTGATCGCCGGCAGCGCCGAAACCACGACAATCTGTGCAACGCCGGCCGTCAATTGGTTGGTAAGACCGGCCCGCAATCCCGGGACAGCGCTGCCGCTGGAAATCATGAAGATGCTGGCTTCCACTCCGGCCGTCTGTCCTACCTGGGCCAGACCCGCATTGGTCAGCGTGTTGCTGTTGGTGATGAACTGCCGCAAGCTTCCCTGGCCGGAATCGCGTGTGCTGACGATGGTGTCGAAGTTGAATCCGAAATCAATGCCGGTGACGGCGCTGGTCCCAAGAACAACGCTGGTGATGGACTCCGGCGTATTGCTTCCCGCAGTCAGGGCCGCTAGCGTGGTGCTGCCGTTTCCAGCATCAATCTTGGTGGGATCTTCGCCGCCTACTCGGTTGGTGTCTGCTGTGCCAACTGTTCCGGTCAGGCCGTTCGTCCGAAATGTCTGGACTCCGATGAGGGTCCCCACCGCACCGGGACGGGAGGAAGTCACCGTGGAGTTCACCACGCGAATGGTATAGGTCTGTCCGGCGGCGCCGGTGAGGGTGTAATTACCTGAAGCATCCGTCAAGGTCGAAGTAATAAAAGTGCCGGCGGAATCAAAGAGTTCCACTCGCGCGTTGGGCCGGCCACTGCCGCCCGAGGAAGCGAAGTTGCGTCCGGCTCCGCCGCCATAATTCAGGTCTTCAAAGACCTTACCGGAGATCTTCACACGTGGCGCGCTGGCCAGATCGCCTTGCGAGGTGGTCATGGTCCCGGAAAATGCTGTAGCCACGCGTGAAGGCAAAGCGACCGTATACAGCTGTGCTGGATTCTGATCATCTTCCACCAGCATGTTCCCATTGAAATCAAAGGTCATGCCCACGATTGCCGTCGCGCCGCCGGAGAGCCCGCTGATGGTTCCCAGGCTGGTAACAGCACCGCCGCCCAGAGGGACGGTGTAGATGGTTGTACCCGCCACCATATAGAGAATGCCGTCGGGACCAAAGCCGATGTCTCCGCCCAGATTGGCGGGCACGCCACTCAACGCGCCTACCACTGTGGCCGCGCCGGTGGTTTGATCAATCGTGTACAAATCCGCCGTATTCGTGTCCACGGCGTAGAGCACACCGCTCACGTTGAACGCCATGCGCGGAATATATGGAATGGCGGCGCCCGTGGTGCCGAGTAATACCGGGGCCGTGGCGGGAGTCGAAGGATTCCAGCGATAGACCTGGCCGTTGGCCACCTGCGTAACAAAAAAGATCATTCCGTCACTGGCTCGCTGCGCGGCGCCCGCCGTGGTGCTGCCGCCGGCGTAATTGGTAAACAGGTTCGTGACCGTCCCGTTGGCGGGATTGACCTGATAGATGTTCGTGGTCGCCAGACCAAAGCTATAGATGTTGTCACGAACGTCAGCATTGGCGCCGATGCACACAGCCAGCAGGGCCAGCAGTACAAGACTGCGGCGCCCAAGAACAACTAACTTCGGCCTACTGCTCCGGCCTCGGCCAGAACGGCGAAAGACACGCCGAATTGCTGTGCTTTTTGCGGCCCGGATCATTACTCGGTCTTTCCTTTATGCCCGAAGATGTTTTCATCAAACTTAAAGCGCAGACGGATAAACGTGCCTTTGCGAGTCACATCTTCTCCGGCCAAATCGGGGCTTTTGAACCCCACCACGTTGTAGCCGGCAGAAACCCAAAGATTGCCGATCACCTGATATCCGGTTTCACCGCCCATGCCAAACTGCCGTGCCGAAAAGCCAAAGCTGTTGGTGGTGCTGGCGGCCACACCAATGTCCCACTTTCTGGTCAGGTCCCAGGTGGCGCGCGCGCCCATCAACTGGGTAATGGCGGAACTGGCCAGAGCACTGTCACTGGAAAGGCTCATCTCGGCGGCATAACGCGCGGAAAGAGTAAGAGGCGCAGTGAGTTGGTAATTGGCCGTCGTGGAAAAGATGCCGACGGTGCTGTGAAGGGGCGCAGCCGGCGTCGAATTGTCATTGTCGACCTTTACTTCAAACAGGCTCAGGGCGTTCCAGCGGTTCTTCTTCGAATCACGCAGAGCAAAGCCCACCTGCGACCGGTCCTGCAAGTGCGTGCCGCCGGTAGCACCCTTGGTGGTGGTCGTGGAGAATACGTTGCGTCCCAGGAACGTCCAGCTATCGGTGAGGCGAGCGGCGAAGCCCAGCGTGCTCAGAATGCTATTCGTGGTGGTGCTACCGCGCCATTCCATGCGGGCGGAAGCCTTCCAGTTGTCATGCGCGGTATATTCCAGCGCTCCGGTCAGCGCCAGCGCATTGTTGCTGGTCCCACTCAGTGTGCGGACACTTTCTATTCCAGTGTTGGCCGTGAGCCCCTGGGCCAGTTTCCAGTTATTGCGCAGGCCGATGGCGGCCTCCGCTTCGCGTCCATTAGCGAGATCGGCGATGCGATATTCGCTGAAGATATGCGCGTCTTTAAAATACGTGGTGTCGATCCCGATCTGCGTGCTGTTGCGGTGCTGGAAGCTGTTCAACGAATAAACGTCGCCCAAAGACGAGATCAGTTCCTGCCGGAAGTAAAGTCTCCCCTTGGTCCAGAACTGATACGATCCACCAACCGCCATCACGTGCTTGGCGGGGTCGGAAATATCCTGCTCATACTCGCTGCTTGCGGTCAGACGCGAGAAATGAGGGATAGGCATGCTGAACTTGGTGAGCACCGTATTGATGGTGTTGGGCGTGGTGCCCGCACTGCTGCTGTTGGCCGGCGTTGATCCCTCCTCGGCATGGCGGAACCCGAAACTCATCTGAATATTGCCGGGCAGGCTCTTCTGCAGATCGATCTCTCCGCCTTGCTGCGTGCCGCCGTTGGTGACGTCCTCGGTGCGAATGAATTCGCCTTGTAAACGCAGGGTCTTGCTGATGGCATAGCTGGCTTTGACGCCCGCTTCGCCCCGGCCCTGGTTGACGATGGAAGTCGGATTATCGAAATGGGCGTCTGTGCGAATGAAATAAGCCTTGGTCTTCAGTCTTTCACCATCGTGCTGGAGTTCAAAACGATAACCCAGACCGGTCCCGGTAAGGTCATGCTGCGTTCCGGCAAACTCGCCGATCAAGGTCGTCTTTCCCGGAAGTTTAATGTTGGTGTTGAACGCGAACAATTTGTTGGGGTCCGTGGGGTCCGTGTCGTCCACAAAAGTTCCGCCGATCTGGACCATATTGTTCAGCTTGAACTGCGCCATGCCGCCGCCTGTCCAGAAGCGCGCGCCTCCCTGGTTCACTTCATACGTGATCCGGAGCGAGTTCGGATTCAGATCAAAATCAAGCGTCGGAACCGGGGCCTTGAGCAGCAGCTGACCGGTCAGCGGCTCAAATTCATAATCGGTAAAGCGGGTCAGTGTTTTGGTTTCCAGAATGACTGACGGCTGATTACGGCTGCGAGTCAAAATTTCAACGGTTTCGCTGTTTTCGACTCCGTTCGAGTTGGCCAGCGTGAACGGCCCCGAGGTGCCATTCGCGAGCAACTCTTCCACGATCTGTTTCAAGGTGTCGTAACTGGAGAAGCCCGTGAAGCTCATGCGGCTGTTCTCAAAGTGACCTTTCACTCCTGTCATGCTGCGGCTGTAATTGCTCAGACTGCTACCCACGCCCGGATCGGACGTGAGAAAGTCGCCGTAGACCAAATAATCGCGGCCATGGTCGAGCCGTATATAGGCCTTGCTTGTGGACTGAGCATCATAACCGCGAACGGAGGAATCTCCATACACCGGATAATATTGGTCGGGCTGAATATCGCGGAACAGCCGCTGGCCTGACTCCTTGTCCGAGTCATACGAGAGCGTCAACAGGGTGTCGCCCAGCACTTTGCCTTTCACGAACACCGCCGCATGGCCACCGGAGCTGACCGAGCCATCAGCACTTTGCGCGGAGAACAACTGCAACTGGTTCGCAAATCCATCGTTCAGCGAGGGCTGGCTTGAATTGTGACCCATGCTGCCAAAATTGAACTGATATTCCACCATGCCCAGCGCCATCATGGGGCGCAACGCGGGAACAAACTCAATCTTCGACTCCGAAGTCACGCCGCTGCTGCTGACGCGGAGCGTGCTCGGCCCCGGCTGCGACGGCGACATCAACTCATATTCGGCGTGGCCACCTTCAATAAAGACCTGTATGCCTGGTTCTTTTGGATCAAGGTCCTTTACCAGAAAGACACCGTTGGTAGTCTCAAGAGTAATGGGCGTACGCACGGTCACCGGAACATCGCTGGCGTCGGTGAGCCGGACGGTTACCTTGATCACGGTCTTGCCATCCGCCTCGTAGGTGTTCTTGGTCGTGTCGATTTTCAACTTGCCCAGCTTGCTGGGAGCAATGACCTCAATCAACTCCGTGCCGCGATTATTGCCAAAAGGATCAAACTGGCTGACCTGAAGCGTGTTCTTGCCGGGCTTCAGGTTGACTCCGATAAAGTCCCAGATTTCCAGTTGCTTGTCGGCTACCGTGGTCTTGGTGCCCACCTGCTTTGCAGAAAGTTCAGTGCCATTCACGATGAGCTTAAAGCTGTTGCCCATCATTCCCTTAATGCGCACGGCGGTCTGCGTGAACGGCAGCACGTCGTGATCGTGAAGATCCACAAAGCCCAGATGATTGCTCAGCTTCAGCAATTCCGTAGCTGGCTCCGTGGGTGTACGCGGGACCGTCGCGCCAGGAGCTACCGGCGGCTGGGACATCGCGACCGGTTGCAGAAGGGCCGCCCCATTATTGGCTTGCGGCGCTGCGCCGCCTTGATTCACGAATCCGGTGGCCGCCAGGCCCTTTACTTCCGTGACGGTTTTTTCCACGGTCTGCGTGTTGAACTGTGCTTTTACCGCCTGGGCAAGTTCTTCCGGATTGCTCTTGATGTTCTTTTTCCGCAAACTGATTTCGTTGGCCATGGCAATCGAGCATTGAGCGATGGCAAAGTCCGCCTTCTGCATTTCACCGAATTTCAAGTCGATAAAACGGCTACCGCCATCGCCGGCGTTGCGGCTGGAGATGGCCACCAGCGAAGCACCCGCCGGCAGGCTGGTGGTGTCTACCTTAAGAACATGTGTGCGGCCCGGTACGCCGTACATGCTGTACTTGCCACCTTCATCGGTAATGGCAAAGGTCCCATCATCGAGATAGAGCCGCACACCCGGGATACCCAATTCGTCCTGGTCCTGGATGCGGTTGTGGTTGCAGTCCTGGAAAACTTTACCCACGATGAACCCGTTGCTGCTGAAAAGGCCGGCTTCCACCGTGACCCGCGCCGTGGCAACGTTGGACTGCATCGACCCGCTGTGAGCAACGACGGTGTTGATCCTGTCGCCAACGCCGCTGCCCGGTCCCACAAAAACGCGGTACGTGAGTTTCACGTCGGCGCTCGGGTCAAGGTTTCCAATATTGAAAGTAAGGACGGGCCCTCTGCCCCCGGCCGGCTCGCTGATGACCGCGCCATTCAAGCGCGCACTCTTCGGTTGATACGCAAAGCCCGGCGGCAGGGTGTCCACAACCTGCACGCTGCTGAGCGCGACGGTAAGAAGGTTCTTGATCTCGACGGTGTAATTTACGAACTCGCCCTGCTGTACCGTGCCACGGTCGACGGTCTTCTGAACAAAAATCGTGGCGGTCGCGGACGTATCCATCGGCACGTCGTAATTCACCGTGGTGGTGCTGCTGCTAATAACAAAAGAACCGTTATAAGAAGCCAAAGGGTCAATGTGGCGTCCGGCAGGCAGCTGCGCCGGCGGCACAGCCGACGGGAACTTGTAATTGGATGGCGGAGTCACCGAGATCCGGTACGTGCTGGGCAGTACCTGGGGAAACTGGAACTGCCCGGTGGACGCAGTAACCACGCTGCTGGGAGCGGGAGTAGTGCCATCGAACTGGAGCACAGTCGCCGGCGCATTGGGATGGCCTCCGTTGCCGCCGCCGGTAACGTCAATCAGCGTGACGGTTGCGCCGGTAACCTGCGCATTGCTGTGACTATCAAAGACCACGCCTGCCGGATCAATCAACACCGTGGCCGTCACGCTCGACGCCCCGCAGCCGGCCAGAGTGGCGATGATCTGGTCATTCCTCAATACTTCCATGATCTGGTTGCCGGAAACCACTGGATTGGCGCTGCCGTCACGCATGGGGACGGCTGGCAAGATCTGGAAGACGCCGGTGTTCGGTCCGGTTTCCGTCGCTATAAAGGATTCCGTATCGCCAGTGAGCACGGACTTGAGCGTAATCGGCTTGCTCTCAATCACCGTCGGGTCCAGGTTGCAGCCCGCGGCGTTGACCTGGATCCAAAGCAGCGAGCTGATGGGCGTGACCTGGATGGTCTTGCTGAAACTGCCGTCGTAGTAATACGCGATCGTCGGCGGAGGTCCGGTCACCGTGATGTCGACTTCATTGGAAACGGCCGACGTATCACTACCATTATTGAAATACACAATGGAAGTGTTGCGAATCAGGCCACTGGCCGAACTGTTGACCTTGGCCTGGAAGCTAAAGTTGGCGCTGGCGCCAGCGACAAACGTGTCCAGCGCGAACGCGACCGCGTCCACCGTGGACAGGTCGGACGGCGCTGCGCTGACATAAGTCTGCGCCGGAGCGCCGTTGATGTGGTACAGCGGAGTCGCAACCCCGGTGGCCACGAAGGCCGTAAACCGTGTGTTGTTGGGGACAATGTCTCGCAACAGAATCTTGTTGGCCGCGCTTCCGTCAATGGTTACGGCAACGGTGACGGCATCGCCGGTGCCGATGTTGGCAAGAGCGAGTGTGAAAATAAGCAGGTCGCCCGGATTGGCCGTGCTTTGAGTGGCGGTCTTGTGGACCGTCAGCACCGCGGGGCCGGCCGCCGCTTGCGTGATTACGTGTACTACGTTGGAAGTTGCGGTAAGAGAGCTTCCGGGAGCGGGTGAAAACGTGGCAGAAGCCTGATTATCAATCGAAGTGCCTGGAGGCACACTGCTGCTTGCTGTCCCGGCCAGGGGGCCGAGCAACAAACAGAAGCACACCAGAATTGAATAGGCCTTCGACATCGGAACTCCGTGAGACTGTGTTTAGACACTTCGCGTATGTAGTGCTCATCACCACGCCGCGTAACGCTAAAAATGAGGGGAGGCGTCGGACGCCTCCCCCCAGCCGAGTCTCCTACTGGATCTTCACCGCGAAGATGACCACGGCTGACTGTCCAGGAGTCAGCGTGCCCACTGTCGCACTGATAGTTCCGGCAGTTCCGTTGGCAGGCGCGACGATCGTACCTACTGTCGTGCTGGCCGGCGGAATGTTCCGATACAGAGTGAATGCAGGTGTTGCATCACTGACAACCACGCTGGTGATGTTGGCAGCTCCAGCATTGGTTGCAGTGATTTGGTAGATAACACACGCACCAGGGACCGCCCCGACCGTGATGTTGGTTTGCACGAACGCACCAGCAACACCAGTGCAACCAGCATCGAGCGACTGTGCTTTAACCAAGCGCAGTTCGCCGGCAACGACTGTGGTCTGGTCCAGGGCGATCGCGAAGGTTGCGTTATAACCCGCGCGCGCCGTGGTTGTGTCAATGGTGCCAGTAGCCGCTCCGGCCGGGGCTGTGACTTTCACGAACATCGTCACGCTCTGTCCCGGAGTCAGGTTGAAGGTGGTAGCGGTGGAAACGGCCACATCAGCCGCATCCAGTATGCCGTTGGAGTTGGTGTCCTGATAAAAGACAGAAGACCAGCCGGCCTGTGAGTCCGAGGTAATCGGGTTCGAGAACGTAATGGCTTCGGTCACGTTGCCGTTGTTGGTCAGCAGGTGCGTGTACACAACCGATCCGCCGGGGAAGATCTGGTTGGATCCGTTCGGCGTAAGGGTCACGTTGTGCACTGTGTTGACCGTCACCTGGTCGTGGATTTGGTCCAAAGCGCCCGAAGTGGGTGACTTGGACTGGAAGTAAACCGCTTGCGCTCCAGCAGCGTAGTTGGCGGGAACACTGATCACGGCGCAAACCAATTTTGCCGTGCCGCCGTTGACCACACCGGTGTTGCTGATCACGCTGCCCAGATTGGCGGCGGAACAGTCCGCACCGTTGCTGGCACGGAACACCACAGACCAACCTGCCGGAAGCGTGCTGCTGCTGCCGAAAGTGGTTGTGGAAGACGCCAGCAGGTCATAGGAATCGGCTACGCCGGCGCCGCTGGTGTTGTTGGCATAGAGCGTAAAGGTGGTGGTCGTTCCGGGGTTGGTGGCGTTGTTAACAACGACCGCAACTTCCGGACCTGCACCCACACCCAGAACGCCCGGGCTGCCAATGGCTGCATTGTTGGTCAAATCAATCGTGTTCGTAGTGATGGCGACCAAACGATCGGTCATGCTGGCATTCGCACCGGCATTCAGTGCTCCGCTGACGGTTGATGTTGCCGTCACCGTGGCATTGAAAGGACCGCCGGTAGCGCCCGCAGGCAATCCAGCCTTCACGATCACTGTGTAGCTTGCGCCAGCAGCCAACGGACCTGTGTCCGGAATGCTGTCGCCGTTAGTGTCGATGAGCGGCGTAACGCCGTCACTCTTGTAGAACGTGAAAACGGTTCCCGCCGGGAAAGTGTTGGACGGAATCGTGAGATTGAAGGAGTCCGTTCCGTTGCCCGTGTTTTTCACAACGTCGGTAAAGGTAACGATGCTTCCCTGAGCAGCGGCGTTGATGGTGTCAATGCCGTTGATGGTGGCGTCGTTATCGTTCGCAGCCACGCCGGTGTCACTAATCGTGACCGCAGCGCTCTGCTGGACGGTGAAGTTGTATCCGTTGCTGTTTCCGTTGACGGTGGTACCGGAGCCATCGTTATAAGAGATGGACGCGGTATTGACCAGTACGCCAGGAGCGACGCCGGCGGCAATGTTCACCTGGAAGGTGATCTGCCCGGAGACGCCCGCGGCAACCGAATCAACAATCGCGGTGACCGTGTTACCGGCCGCGCTGTAGTCAATGTGCGGAGACCCGGCCGCAGGCTGGACGTCGCCCGTGGCATCGGTCAGCGCTGTGGCGCCAGTGACGCTCCAACGGCCGCTACCTGCAACGTACGTCATACCGGCAGGCAGTGCATCGCCGATGTTCATTGTGGTCGCGGTGTTGTTGCCGCTGTTGGTGTAGGTCAATGTTACGGTGTAGGGACCGCTGGGCGATGCGCCGATATTCGCGCTCATCACCTTGTTGAGGTTGATCACGGCATTGGACGTGGCCGTGGTCACGTCGGTGTCAGTGGCTGCCTTGGTATTGTCAAACACTGACGTGGCTGTGACTGGGAAGTTGTTGGTCTGCCCAGCTGTGGCGCTCGGCGGGACGGTACCGGTGATTACGAACTTGAATGCATTGACTGCACCCGGAGCTATCGTTACGGTAGTTCCGTTCAAGTCGGTAAAGTTGTCCGGGATGCCGTCGCCGTTGGCATCCAGATAGATGTGCGTGGCGGTCAGGGTGAATGCACCGGATTGTGCCGGGGCCAGTGACAGCGTAAAGGTGTCAGACCCGTTGCCGGTATTGGTCAAGGTGTGCGGATAAAACACCGGCGCACCAGGAGACGCTGTTTTTGCTCCGTTGGCGGTCAAGGTCAAGCTGGCCACCTGTTGAACAATCGTGGTGACAACGTTCGATGTCGCGGTGCGCGAGACCGAAGAGCTGTCAGTGTATGTGGCCGAAGCCTGGTTTCCAATGGATGTGCCGGCAGCTGTCTGTTGAGCTGTGGCTCCAGTGGCGCCCAGCAGTATCACTACCGCCAGGACAGAAAAGAAGAAGAACCACCTTGTAGCAGTCCCCCTCCCGCTGAAATATGTGCTTGTCATGTGTTTCTCCTTCTTCTGAATTACCGAAATTTTTGTTTGGGGGAATTGCGTACCTGGGTTCGTCATAAATTTGAATGCCTTGGTCACTTGAAATCGTTTGGCTTTATGCCTTTACTTTCACTCGTGCTTTGACCGACTTGCTCATTCCGCCTGCGAGATCCCCCAGGTTCCAGCGCAGAAAGCGGTATTCGGAATACGGGACCAATTGCTCGACCATCTTGCCGTCCGCTCCAAGCACGCTTTTCTTCAAAGGCACGGGAGCGTAATGGATGCCGTCCGTGCTGGCCATGACCGGTAGAGGCGATGCACTTTGCGGGATGTATTCCGTCCCGGCCGGAATAGGAATCACCGGCTTGAAGTCTTTGACCGGGTTTGTGTCCGGATTCTTGCACTCCACAACGTACTCAATCACGTCGCCCGGGAGGACTTTGTCAGCGGACTGTTTGTGTTCGACGCCGTTGGCGACGACGATTTTGCTCTGCGACAGAACCATTTTCGGTCCCACCTGTTGCGCGTGCAGAGGCAGATACATTGCGAGCGCGCCGGCAAAAACCAACGCCGATCTGAGTGTCTTTGTCATGTGCATGGATACTTCTCCTTTTGGCTGCTGCTTTGTTGACGACCTGGTAACCTTGTTGGGAGCCACTTGCTTGCAATTGCATGTCTCCGTGTCAACGTGGGCCACGATAAATTAGAAGGAATTCATGTGAAACGTTACTGTCGTACTGCGTCACCAGTTGGCTGTTGTCACAGATGGTTCCGGAGCGCAGATTGGCGTGGCTTTGCTCACTCCCGGGTCGCGCTCGCCACGTGAAAAAAATTGCTTGCGCTATCTCGTGCCGGCGCCTTGCTGTGCGCTAAATAGCTGTGGATCAGGGCCACCAATTCTCGGCAGTTGATTGGCTTTTGTAATGTAGTCGCTGCACCTGCTTTGCCATCCGGCTTCGACACACTCTTCTTCCCCACGGGCGGTGACCAGAATGACGGGGATTTCCTTGAGCCCTTCCTCGAGCCTCATCCGCCGGCAGGCTGCAAAGCCGTTTAGGCGGGGCATTACGACGTCCATCAGGACCAAGGTCAGGCCGCTCCTCGACCGCACGCTGTATGGCTTCTACCCCATCCGTTGCAGTCACAAATTCGTGCCTGGTGTAGTTCTTCAGGACCATCTGTTCCATCAACAGCGTGGTGCCCGAGTCGTCTACGAGCAGGATCTTCTTTGGCATTCGGTCTCCTCTAGTACTTCTTGCGCGAAGGGGTACGGCAGCAATGGCCACTCTTCATTGTGGCAATTGCGATGCCAACCCGTACGAACCTGTGCTTTGTTATGTAAGTGCTTTAAATGGTGTGATTTACTGACAGGCGTACCGGACAGCCTGGCAAAGTCTCGGCGGGTGGCGTACAAGTTCCGAACACTGGTTTATGGAAATCGAACGGTAGGGCTTGTTACCTCGAAGAGAGTTGCTGGGTGGAAAACGAGCCGACGCCAAAATGTTTGAACAATTCAGACACGATGGCCGGTAGCATCAACTCAAGTCGCGCAAGGCAACGCGCAGCGATGGACGGAAACTTAAAAGCATCTCCAGAGGTTCCTGACATATGCCCAGGGGGCTCTCAGAACGAGAACCCCACTTGAAGATCGATGCGGCGGTTGGCCGACTGAGTATTGAATACGCCTCCGGCCAGGGCGGTTGAATGGTCGAATAGGCTCGAGCTGAGGTTCCCAATGGGCGGCGCTGGATTCACGTTATTAAAGATGTTCCGCGCATTGACACTGAACGTAAGACTGTAGCGCTGGTTTGACCTCTCTGGGCCGCCTCCCATTGGGCCGCCGGGGCCTCTTGGTCCGCCAGCCGGCGCTCCACCAGTCGGAGGACGGGCTCCGCCGCCTCTCTGCGGAGTGGGGCCATTCGTGGCTTCTATTTTTGGCCCGATGCCAATCGTCTTGCTCAGGCGCATATTCAGGGTGAACTGGCCAGGGCTGTTGCCGAAGTTAATAGGGATACGTGGCACGTTGGCGCCCGGAAACAGGTTAAGCGCTGCAAAACCGGTCGGCGTGCAAACCGGAGCTGACGGAGTAGCCGCAGCACAGGAAGCTGCTGCCGCTCCAGGAGCCACGCTGGCTAACGCAGGACGATCATTGAAGATGGAGTCACCGTTCACGTCCCCGCCGGTTGTGATGTTGAACGGCGCACCACCGTTCGCCACCAGTAGCGGACTGACGCGGAAGCCATGCGGCAGGCTTACCGTGCCTCCGAGAAATACACGGTTTCTTACGTCAAATGGCGCCCGCCCGTAATCGGCGCTGATTCCCAACAGCGGGTTCGAAGCAAAGCTGCTGGCCCCGCCGGTGTTGCTGTTGGCATAACTGAGGACGTAGTAGCCGAACAACGTCAACCTGGTCCCGAGGCGCCAATTGGCATTTGCGATCAACTGGTTCTGGGTATAAACCCCACCGGACTCAAACTGGTACTGGGGCCCCTGCACCGGGAGCAACACGCCAGGATTCAACACGGTGGAATAAAGCTGGTGAACCCCTCGGGTATGCAGGTAGTTGACGGAAACGGTCGCCGTCTTGGAGAGCTGGCGGTCCATTCCGATGACTGCCTGCATGTTGTAAGGCGCTCTTAGAGTTGGATTAATCCCGTACAGCGTGGAGGGCGCTGCTGCCAGCGTGGCCACGGACGGCAGGTTAGGATACGACGGATTGAAGATAACAAACTGTTTTTCGTTCAAGCCGTTGAACCGTTCCGCCGTAAGGATCTGGGCCTGGCCAAAGCGGTCGTAGAAAATCCCGAAGCCGGTCTTGATCACAGTTTTAGGCTGCGTATTTTTCTTGGCCCCAACTGCCCAGGCAAAACTGACACGAGGCGCCCAGTCGGCATGGTCGTGAATACCGTTCTGGGTCTCAAAACGCAGTCCGTAGCTGAGCGTCATGTTCGGCCGGACTTTCCAATCGTCTTCCGCGTACAGCCCTGCGTCGACAAAGGTATTCGTGATCTGCGGGTTGCCGGTGGCCAGAGACAACTGCCGGGGCGTGCCCGCCTGAAAAGCGGCCAAAGAGACAAACGTATAACTCCCGTTGAAATTCTGCGTCGAAATGCTGGTCTCGGCCGTGGCCCTGAGCCGCCCGCCCAGGCGCAAGAAGTGATTGCCGAAGTTGAGCGAAGTATAGTTCTGGAGCTCGTAATGATTGGTCGTGATAGCACTCGTGCCCAGCGGGTTGCCACCTTCAGTGAACAATCCCAGCACGCTGATGGAAGGACCGGAATTCAGCGCATTCTGGGCGGTGCTGTTGCGCTGCCACTCAAAGCGCGTCTCATTGATGGCTTTGGCACTCAGGACTTGCGTATCGCTGATCTGAATGGTGTGTTCGTTGCCGGTCTGGTTGAAGGCCTGCGACGGCAGCGTCAAGCCCGCGATTCCGTCGTTCTCTTCGTGGTTATGGGTAAATTGATAGCGCACCATCAGCGTATTGCGGGCGGCGAGCTGGTAGTCCAACCGCGTGCTGATATTGGTCCTGATTCGCGGGTTGAGGACCCCAACGATTGGTATATTCGCATTCGTGAAGGCTGACCCATCAATGACCGCTGCATCGTGAATATTGCGCTGCTCTATGTTGACCTGGAATGACGCCTTCTTGCTCAGTGGGCCGCCGATATTTCCACTGAAGCTCTGGGTATCGAAAGCCGGCTCATTAATAGCGAACGGGTTGAGCGCATCCATAAATGAATGGTTGTCGTTGAAGGAGAACTGGCCGTGCAACTTGTCCGTGCCGGGCTTGGTGAGGATCTCAATGCGCCCGAAGCCCATGCGGTCATATTGCGCGGAAAATGGGTTCTGATTAATTCGAATTTCGCGGATGGAAGACTTGGGCGGCAGTGTGCCGCCGGTAAATCCATCAATATAAATCTGGCCGCCATTCGGTCCTGCAGAAGGTCCGGCCAGCGCCTGGAGTTCCGATTGCAGTTCGTCCGGATCATCGGACAACGCATCCAGATCTTTTCCCGTGAGCACAACCATACTGGCGTTATTGTCAGAACTGGTGCTTACCCGGTTCGCATCGCCTTGCACGTCAACGGTTTCCTCCTTGACCAGAATCTCCAGGGCAATATCGAGCTTCTTGTCCTGTCCAGCGGCGAGCAGCACTTCCTGGACCAGTGGCGAAAAACCTTTGGCGCTGGCGCTGACGGTGTATTTGCCCGGCGCCAGATTGCGGACATCATATCCGCCGAGGCCGTCTGCCTTGGTCGCCACCAACAACCCGCTTGCGTTCTTCACGTAGATAGTTGCTCCGGGGACCACTGCGCCGGAAGGGTCGGTCACTTGTCCACGCAGGCGGGCAGTCCCGGACTGCGCGACCAAGGGCGTTGCAAAGACCGCAAAACTAAAGATAATAACCAGAGCCCACGTGCGTGGTCCTGACGACCGAAATCTCATCAACAATCTCCTTAAAATATAACGACGATAAAATGACGTGCTCTACTGCGGTCCGGCGTCTCCGCCGGGCGTACCCCCAAGGTTCCACCCAGAAAACAGCGCCGCTGCGCTGCTGCCGTTGGGTGATGCGGTCAAAATAGGCTCCACGCCACCCAGCAGGGTAATCGCTGTGACATCGGACCCCGCGGTCCCGCCTTGGGTGGCCACAATCATCACGGCATCGTCTTTCTGCAGCTCAGCCAGGGTGACGCTGGGAATGCGGCTCAGCATCTGTTGAAAATCCGGTGGTTGGCCACCACCTGCTCGCGCGGATTGCCCGCCGCCGGCCTGGCTTCCGCCCGCTGCTCCGCCTGCTGGGGGAGCGCCACCACCTGCCGCGGGCTGGCCTGCTGCGGGAGCTCCGCCTTGCCCGGGCGCCGTACCGCCTTTCAGAAAGAACGCAAGTCTCATCGCCATAGGCGCGGCCAGTTTGCGCATTTGCGAATCCGAGTTGATTTTCACCACTACAGTTTTCTTGGCCAGAATATCTTTGATCGTAATCGTGTTATTGGCGACATCAATGGCGGTGATGGTACCGGCAATGTTGCGGAACGTCCCGGAGATCACTTCTTCCGCGGTCATTTCCTTGCCGTCAGCGCTGCGCGTGCCGCGCGCCCGCATCTGATCGCCGGTCTTGATCTGGTCCAGTGTCCCTTTTTGTGCGTCGCCAAACTTAATCGAGTTCGGCGCATAGCGCAGGAAGCCCGTGTCTTTGGAAGTCTTCACCGAAATCGTGAGGGTTGGCGTTACAGCGACACCAATCGTGCCGTTCGCCGGATCAATCGTGCTCACAATCCCACCAGTGCCTCGCTTCTGCCAATCGTCGCGCTCATGCTGCTGTTTCTGCGTGACGTCTGCCGCCTTGATCACCACAATCGACAAGGCCTGGATGGAGTCATTGTCACCCGGTTTGCCTCGCACCAGCATGCGGTCACCTACTTGTACTTCAGCCAGCGCCATGGGAGTTGCGTTCTTCAGGTCCGTCTGGCCTGGCGCCACGCGCTGGATGCGGACTCCATCCAACAGCGTGACGTTCACGTCCGCGCCGGAATCCGGCTTTAACACCAGAGTTTTCCCGGTGATCGATTTGACCGTTCCCAGCTTTCGCGCCGTCGCAGCCGCTGTGTCCTGCTGGCCCGAAGCCGCTCCAGCCGTCGCGCTGATGACGCCCGCCAGAGCGAGTCCCATCGCCAATTTCCATAGGTGTTTCATCATCTACATCCTCAAATGGTCACAACTCCCCGCGAGACTGTTGCTCAGCCGTCTTTATTTTGTCAGACAGGACTCAACGGGAGTTACTGAGATTCTGCTTCCGCCAGATATTCCAAGGCTGCTTACACTGGGTTCGTACCTGTATTCTAGATCAATTCCCCGATGAAAAACGGAATCGAGAGCGTCATCTCTCAACAAAGACTCTCCGCTTCACCAAAAGAAAGCAAAGGCGTTGTAAAGTCGATGCAAAATCATCAACAGCATCAGCGGGCAGTGCAAACAGATCCGGTCTTCAGCATTCACGAACGGCAAACTTCGGACCGCTCTTCTATATATTGTCGGGACGAGCGGCTTCTGCGTCAATCATCGGCTGTAAAGAAGTGTTAAACCCAACTCTGCACATCTTAACCATCGACTGCTCAAGAGCGACTATATAATGCCGGTTGTTGAATCTTGGCCTGTCACTGGCGAGTCAAAAGTAAAGTCACAGGTTTCCGTCCGCGAGCCGGATGCGCTTGGAACGGCGGGAACTCAAGGCTTCTGAAAAGGTCCTTCGCAGATGTGGATTGTTGCTCTCGCGCTTCGGCGCCCTTATACCTTCGTTGTGATGGCGCTGCTGATCCTGATCCTCAGCCCCATCGTTGTACAGCGCACACCGGTGGATATTCTTCCGGAGATCAATATTCCGGTGATCAGCGTCATCTGGCAGTATCAGGGACTTTCCGCGCAAGAGATGACGGACCGCATCGTCAGCAACACCGAGCGCGGGCTGACAACCATCGTCAACGATATTGAGCATATCGAAACCCAGGCCATGGACGGCCGGGCCATCGAAAAAGTTTTCCTTCAGCCCAGCGCCAATCTGCAGACCGCCATCGCGCAGTTGACGGCAATTTCACAAACCTCCGTGCGGCAACTGCCTCCCGGCACCACGCCGCCACTCATTATTGTTTACTCGGCGTCGAGCGTGCCCATCATGCAGGTGGGCATCAGCAGCAAGACGTTGCCGGAGCAGGCGCTGAATGATTTGTCGATCAACTTCATTCGTCCGCAATTGACCATCGTGAAGGGCGCGTCGATCCCTTATCCTTACGGCGGCAAGCAGCGCCTGGTGGCTGTGGACATCAACACCGCCGCGCTCCAGGCCCAGGGACTCACACCGGTCGACGTGGTGAATGCCGTGAATGCTCAGAACCTGATTCTGCCTTCCGGCACGGCCAAGATGGGATCGCTGCAGTATTCGGTCGGAATGAACGGCAGTCCGGGCAGCATCGCCGAATTGAACAACCTGCCAATCAAGACCACGAACGGCACCACCGTTTATCTGCACGATGTGGCCAATGTGCGCGATGGTTACTCTCCCCAGACCAATGTTGTGCGCCAGGACGGCGTCCACGGCACGCTGATTACAGTCATGAGGAACGGCGGCACCTCAACGCTGGACATCGTGGCCAACATCCGCGCGGCACTTACGCGTGTGGCCCGCCAGATGCCCGACGATCTGGTCATGCGTCCGATGTTTGACCAGTCTCTGTTCGTCCGCGCCGCGATCCAGGGCGTGGTGCGTGAGGCGCTCACCGCAGCCTGCCTGACGGCCGCTATGATCCTTTTGTTTCTTGGCAATTGGCGGACCACGCTGGTCATCGCTACTTCCATCCCGCTCTCCATTCTCTGTTCCATCATCACGCTAAGCGCGTTGGGCCAGACCTTTAACCTGATGACTCTGGGAGGACTGGCACTCGCGGTAGGAATTCTGGTGGACGACGCCACGGTCGAAATCGAGAACATCGACCGCAATCTGGCCATGGGCAAAGAACTGAAAACGGCCATCCTCGACGGTGCTTCGCAAATCGCGGTGCCAGCTTTTGTCTCGACGCTGTGCATCTGTATCGTCTTTGTGCCCATGTTCTTCCTCACCGGCGTGGCCAAGTTTTTATTTGTGCCGCTGGCGGAAGCTGTGGTGTTTGCCATGCTGGCTTCGTATCTGCTGTCACGCACGCTGGTGCCGACCCTTGTGATGTACCTGTTGCGCGGCCACGAGCATGACCCGCACGGAGCGGGGACCAAACAGAAGGGCCGCGGAGTCATTGGATTTCTGAAGCGGTTTCAGCAGGGTTTTGAAGACCGTTTTGAGCGCATGCGCGAAGGCTACCACCAGACTTTGTCTGCTTGCCTTCACCGTCGCGGCATCTTTATCACGTGCTTTCTGGCATTTTGCGTTGCGTCCATGGGATTGGTGTACTTTCTGGGTGAGGATTTCTTTCCGCCGGTGGACGCCGGTGTCTTTCGCTTGCACGTGCGCGGACGCGCCGGTTTGAGGATCGAAGAAACATCCCGGCTCTGCGACCAGGTGGAGCAGGTATTGCGCCAGGAAATTCCCAAGGAAGAACTGGTCACAATCCTGGACAACATTGGCCTGGCGTACAGCTCGATCAATAATTCGTACAGCACCAGCGGGACCATTGGTCCGTCCGACGCCGAGATTCTGGTGTCATTGAACCCGGAAAAGCACCGGCCCACGGAAGAATACGTGAAGCACCTGCGTGAAGAGCTTCCACAACGGTTTCCGGGAGTGGAATTCTTCTTCCAGCCTGCCGACATTGTCAGCCAGATCTTGAACTTCGGCCTGCCTTCGCCGATTGATATTCAGGTGGTGGGCAAGAGCCAGGCGCAGAATTACGCGCTGGCGCAGGCCATCGCGAACCGAGTGCGCCACGTGCCGGGCGCCGCCGACGTGCATGTGCAGCAGTTGATGAATTCCCCGGCGCTCAAACTGAACGTGGACCGCAGCCGTGCTCAGCAGGTTGGGTTGGAGCAGAGAGACGTCGCGCAAAACCTGCTTGTCTCACTGAGTGGCAGCTTCCAGACTTCGCCCACCTTCTGGCTGAACCCCGAAAACGGAGTGACCTACAGCGTGGCCGTGCAGACGCCTGAATATCGCGTGGATTCCCTGCAAGCGCTGATGAATACGCCGATCAACGCGCCCCGCGCGCCCGCGCCTCAGGTGTTGGGCAACCTGGCCACGCTGCAACCGGGAACCACGGCCGCAGTGGTGTCGCACTACAACATCCAGCCGGTCATGGATGTTTACGCCAGCGTGCAGGGACGCGATCTGGGCGGCCTGGCCAACGACACGCGCGCCATCCTGAAGGAATTTGACGGCAAACTGCCTCGCGGCACGGACATTATCATGCGCGGCCAGGTGGAGACCATGCGTTCGTCGTTCGTGGGACTCGGCTTTGGCCTGGTGATGTCGATTGTTCTGGTGTACCTGCTGATCGTGGTGAATTTCCAATCGTGGCTGGATCCGTTCATCATTATTTGTGCTCTGCCCGGCGCACTCGCCGGAATTGTCTGGATGTTGTTGCTTACCCACACCACGTTGAACGTACCTTCACTCACCGGGGCCGTGATGTGCATGGGCGTGGCCACAGCGAACAGCATTCTGGTAATTTCGTTTGCGCGCGAACGCATGGCCGACGGTCTGAACGCCTGGGACGCCGCGCTGGATGCCGGGACCACGCGCATGCGTCCTGTAATCATGACCGCGCTGGCCATGATCATTGGCATGGTACCCATGGCGCTGGGTTGGGGCGAAGGTGGAGAGCAGAACGCGCCACTCGGACGCGCCGTGATCGGCGGGCTGATTTTTGCCACGGTAGCTACTTTGTTTTTCGTGCCGGTGATTTTCAGCGTCATGCACGGACGAAGAGAGCGCCGGGCCGCGGCCCTGGAAGCACAACCGCAGGCAACCTAAATTTTGATTCAAGATATCAGGTAACTTATGACACAGCTCGTTGAACAAACACCGCCGGAGACAGCAACACACTCTCTCTCAGCGCCAAACGCGCCAGAGACTCCGCGCCGGACCTCGCATCGCACCTTGATCGCTGTGCTCGCGATTTTGGTGCTGGTGATCGCGGGAGGATTCTCCGTTGCCC
>PLJN01000044.1 GCA_003140235.1 Acidobacteriaceae bacterium | reverse complement strand
TTCAACACGCTGAATTCCATTTCATCGCTGGTGCGCTTTGATCCCGACCGCGCGCGTGAGCTGATCGTGAAGCTTTCCAAGATTCTGCGTCGTCTGCTCGGCAAACATGACGAGTTTGTGCAATTGCGCGAAGAGATCGAATTCGTTGACGACTATTTGGACATCGAAGTCGTGCGCTTTGGCCGCGACAAGCTGCGCGTCTACAAACATCTTGATCCGGAAACGCTGGACATCGTGATTCCCAGCATCCTGCTGCAGCCGCTGGTGGAGAACAGCATCAAGCACGGGCTTGCCGCCAAAGTTGATGGAGGGAGCATCACCATCCGCAGCCGGCTGCAAGACGGCAAACTGGTGCTCCATGTGGAAGACGACGGTGTTGGCATGAACGCTCCTCCTGCGGTGGCTGCGCAAAAAATGTCGTCCGGCTACGGCATCGGCATGGTGAATGTCGCCGAGCGGCTGCACGTGCTCTTTGGCGACGAAGGCAAAATGATCGTACAAAGCCGCGATGGCCAAGGCACGCTGGTGGTGTTGGAGCTTCCCGTGCTGCAACAGGACCTCGACGGCGAAAATACGCCCGCCGGAATCTACGCCGCGCGTTCCAGCACGCGATCGTAAAACTTTTCGTACTCCGGAATAATCCTGGAGGTGCAGAAACGGGATTGCGCTTCCCACCGCGCCATTTTGCCCATCTCGCGCAGGCGTTTCTCGTCGGAAAGAATATCAAGCGCGTATCGCGCCATGGTTTCTACGTCTCCCACCTGAGCAAGAAAACCGTTCTTGCCATGCTCGATCACTTCAGGCACTCCGCCGACCGCGGTCGCAATGGAGGGCACTTCGCAAGCCATGGCTTCCAGCGCCGCNNAGGAACTCAACTTTGTCGCGAATCCCTTTCTGGTTGACCAGCCACTCGGCCCGCGAACGCTCCGGTCCGTCACCCATGAGCATAAGCCGTGCGGGCATCTGCTTCTGCACGCGGTCAAAAATTTCAATTACATCGCACAGTCGCTTGACCGGACGGAAGTTGGAAACGTGGACCAGAATACGTTCGTCTTTGTCCGCAAATTCTCCGCGATGTTCCGCTGCTTTCGGATCGCGGCAGTAGAGATCACAATTCACGAAGTTGTAAATCACCTCAACATGATTGCGGACTTCAAATTCCTGCAGCGTGACTTTCTTCAGATACTTCGAGATCGCCGTCACACCGTCACTCTGCTCAATCGCGTAGCGAGTGACTGGAAGATACGAACGGTCGGCGCCGACAATTGTGATGTCTGTGCCATGCAGCGTGGTCACGAACGGCAGCTTGCGCGGCTTGGGGGCCGCAGCCAGCATTTGCCGCGCTAGCAATGCGCTCACCGAATGGGGGATGGCGTAATGCACGTGAAGAATATCCAGGCCGTAGATTTCTGCGACTTCCGCCATGCGTGTAGCCAGCGCCAGATCGTACGGAGGATATTCAAACAGGGGATACTGTGAAACGGTAACTTCGTGAAACATGATCCGCGGATGGCGCGCGTTCAGCCGGATCGGTTGCTGGTACGCGATGAAATGCACTTCATGCCCGCGATCGGCGAGCTCCATTCCCAGTTCGGTGCCGACCACGCCGCTTCCACCGTACGTGGGGTAACACGTGATTCCAATTTTCACTTCGGTGTCCCTCGCAACGTGCGTTTGGATTCAAAATCAGCGGCCAACGATTCACTATTGTTTCAAGTCAGCGTAGGAGATGAGTTCTATGCCGCAGTCAGCGAGAGTCTTCCGGGTTTCCTCCGACGTGAGCGCTTGCAGTTCAATCTGGCGCGATTCCAGTAACCGCGTTCCCGCATTTCGCAGATCGGCGTCACAATATCCCGGATGGCAAACCAGTTCCCATGTTCCTTCCGGCATGGCTTGAAGAATTCCGGTCAGGACTTTCTGGTCCAACTGTCCAGTGACCGTGATGCCGAGCGTTCCATCGGTCGTGACCATCTTCTCTTCACGCATAATCTTACGAAACTGCGGAGCGAACACCTGAAACGCCATGACGCCTGCTGACCGCATCCACTGTGTCTTTGTGCCAGCAATGCGGCTCACTCGCGAACGCCGTAACTCAAAGGGATTTCTGATCGCCCGAAGGCCGCAAGCTTTCGCCGCTTTGATCACCGGGCGCAGCACATGCGGAACCAGATGCGTATGCTTGTGTGTGTCAACGTGAGTGATGGCAATGCCGCAAGATTGTATCTTGCGAATTTGCGCTTCTGCTTCCTGCTTAATCTCTGCGGCGGAAATCTTTTTGCGGACTGCTGCCTGGGCAAAATCTTTCAGGTTCGTTCGAAAGCGCCCGCTGCCTTTGGTCAGCGAACTTACGTCGTTGCAAATCGGAACGCCGTCAATCAACACAATGTGACAGCCAATGCCCAACTGCGGACATTGGCCGGCAAACTCCACGGCTTCAGCGAATGCCTGCGAGTTGGCCATCAAAGTAGCAGAGCGAACAATTCCGCTACGATTGGCTTCCACAATGGCCCGGTTCACGCCGGAAGTCAGTCCAAAATCATCTGCGTTAACAATCAGCCTGCGCACTTTGAAAGTTTAGCAAATGACTTGCGAAGACTAAGCGGACTTCACCGCCGGCGCTTTGACTGCGATTTCATTTTCACCCAGCAGCAGCTTGATGGTGTCGAGCAGTGCAGGGAAGAGATCTTCTTTTTGCAGACAGGCCGCCACGTCATTGCCGCCGTTGTTTTCGATCGGGCCATAACCGGTCACAATGATCACCGGCATCTCCGGCCGTCGTCCACGGACGATGCTCGCCAGCTCGTCGCCATTCATGCCTTGCATGCGGTAATCCGTGACTACTATGTCGAAGTGTTCGTGCGCAAATTTATGGAGCGCTTCTTCCGCGCTGTAGGCACTCACCACGCGATAGCCTTGCATCTCAAGAATTTCGCAGCTGAGCCTTGCCAGGACTTCGTGGTCGTCCACAAACAGAATTGCTTTCGTCTGCGCGCCTTCCGCAATAACCGGATCAACTTGCAGTCCAGCCGGGTAACCGGAAAAACCCGGCGCCGGCGGTTTACTTTGCATGGGTCGCATAAAAAATGCCTCCTACACNNCCCAGAACCAGAGAGCGGCGCGGCGACCGCAAATTTCATACCGCAGGGTGCCTTATTCTACTGCTGGCGCAAGGTAAAGTGCCGGAACATTACTGTTCTTTACAAACTCGTTAAATGCAGGCACGTCAATAGCCAAAATCTGTTTCCATAACGTAAGTTGCTGATCCAATTGACCTCTTAGCATTTTGAAAACCTGATAGTGCTGCTGGGTGGGTGGATAATCGCCTTGAATCACGGCGCTAAAAGTATCGAATTCTTCGTTCAGTTTGTTGGGAAAAGCCAGATTTCCTTCCGATCCCTTCATGTTGACCTGGATCAATTCTTCTTCCACAGGCGTCATTTTTTTGTCGAGCGCGGCGACCTGATCGAGCAACGGTTTCATTTTCGGATCATCGTCAAAGCGAGCGTTCAGTGCTTTGATTTGCGCGCGTAGTCCTCGAATCTGATTCACGGCGCGATGTAAATCGTTATTTGCGTCACGCACCTGCATTCCCAGATCAAACTGTTTTTGCAAATCGGCGGCGGTCGCCGTTTTGACTCGGGGATCAGCAACAATTTCCAGCGGCTGTGTCTGGCTCATCGTGCCGACGGTCATTTTGACGGTGTATTTCC
>PLJN01000081.1 GCA_003140235.1 Acidobacteriaceae bacterium | reverse complement strand
AAGAAGTTTGGCGTGCTCGGCTGTGTAGCCCAGCAGGAAGGCGAAAAGATTTTCGAGAAGGCGCCGTATGTCTCGCTCGTTGCCGGATCGGCGTCGTATCGCAATCTTCCGGCAATGCTGGTGCAGATTGAAGCAGGAAACAACCGCGTAACCGGACTGGACGACCGCGAGACCGACCTGACATTTGAAACCGAGTTCACCGCCCGCACCAATCCGCACCGTGGCTACATCACGATCATTGAAGGCTGCGACAAGTTCTGCGCGTATTGCGTTGTTCCGTACACTCGCGGCAAGGAACGCAGCCGCACGTCAGATTCCGTACTGGCGGAGGCACGGCAGATGGCGGACCTCGGCTACACGGACATCCAACTGTTGGGCCAGAACGTGAATGCCTTCCACGATCCGATGGGCAAGAAAACTTTCGCCGAGCTGCTGCTCGCGGTCGGGGACGTCAAAGGGATTCGCCGTGTGCGTTTCACGACGTCTCACCCGCGGCACTTTGGCAAAGATATTGTTGACGCCATTGATAGCCTGCCGACGCTGTGTAACCACGTGCATCTCCCGGTGCAGAGCGGATCGTCCCGCGTGCTTAAGGCCATGAACAGGGAATACACGCGTGAGATGTATCTGGAGAAGATTGCATGGATCAAAGCCGCCAAAAGGGACATTGCCATCACTACCGACGTGATCGTCGGCTTCCCTGGCGAGACTGAGGCGGAATTTGAGGAAAGCCTCACTCTGCTCCATGAATGCGAGTTCGACGGTGTTTTTAGCTTTAAGTACTCACCACGACCGAACACGCCGGCCATCAGCATGGACGACAGCATTGCCGACCCGGAGAAATCCAAGCGCCTGCTGGTTCTTCAAGACCGCCAGCGAGAGATTCAACGAGCCACGTACGAGAAACGAGTCGGCAAGACATTTGAAGTGATGGTTGAAGGGAAGAACGCGGCCCGCGGGCAGATCATCGGGCGTACGTCCCAGAACATCACGCTGAATTTCACTGCGCAAGAACCTGCGCCAGAGTCGGGTTCTTATGCTAATGTGCTCGTGACCAAAAGTTTCCCTAACAGTCTCGTCGGTGAGCAAGTACGGTAGGAGGGGCCATGGAAGTGGAAATGAAGATCCGCGGGTTGATGATGGACCCGGTAACCAACATGCCGATCGTGGTGCTGAAAGACAGCACCGGAGATACGGTACTGCCCATCTGGGTAGGGGTCTACGAAGCCAACGCCATTGCCCTGGAGATTGAGAAAGTCACCACCCCTCGCCCCATGACCCATGATCTGATGAAGAACCTGATCATCGGCTTGGACACGCAGGTCCACAAGATCGTGGTGAGCGAGCTGCGCGACGATACGTTCTTCGCTGTGATTTGGATGGAGCGTGAGGGAAAGATCATCAGCATAGATTCCCGCCCGTCAGACGCACTGGCGCTGGCCCTGCGGCTGGATTGTCCTATCTATGTGGATGAGCAGGTCCTCAAGAACTCCAAGCTGACCAGCGCGTCGCCAGACAAAGTTTCGTCCGACGACCTGCGCAAGTGGCTGGAGGGACTCAATGACGAGGACCTCGGCCGCTACAAAATGTGAGCACTGGGCCACTGATTGCTTCCTGAAGAACAACTCCAGCGGTTATATGTGGCCGGCTTCGAGCTACAAACCTTCGACCGCTTTCCCAAAGCGATAGGCGTCCTGCGCGACAATTGCCTGGCATTTCTCGTGCCGGGACCGGACGGCCTGCAAATCCTGGGAAACGTCGGCTGGCGAATGGGCGAGAGTTACGGCCCGCTGGTCGAGCGTGGCGGGCGCAAGGTCTTTGTTCACAAGCAGGAGATCATAGAAGCTACGCCCAAGAGAATCGCCATTCTGGAGCGCTTTAAGTCTGACTTGAAGGAGCTGCTCCGCGGAGGACCGCTCGTCTGATGCGCCGACCTCGCCAACGATCAATAAGCCAGCCCACAAAATGGAACCATGCGCCAATCAGCAGTGGCATGGACAGCATGAAAGTCCAGACCTGGCTGACGCCCAGCTTGCCGAGTCCTGCGATCAGGGCGGTTCCCAAGAGAAATGCCGGAAAGGCGGTGAGTACGAACACACTCTCCATCCAGCCCGGTTCAACGAGAATCGACACGGGTTCATTCCAGCAGACGGGGTTTCCCGGGTCATTCGACGGAGCCGTGCACGGTGGCGATGGATATCGTTTGCCGAGAGGATCGGAGACCAATCGCTGGCTGCCCCACCAAAAGTAGCGGTTGGATGGGTGCTGAGCGTGCCAGCGCGCCGAGCGTACGCTAATGGCTAGGAAGAGAGCCAATCCGCAAATGGGCAAGAGGAATCGCCAGAGTCTGCTCATAGTGTTAGTACATAGACACCACGCAGGGAATTCGCAGTAATCAGGTTGCTCCAAGGCCGGATTCAGTGCCGGTTGACTGTATTTAACATAATACTCATTATCGGACGTTAACCTAATGGCCAAGAGTTATCCCGCCAACACCACCTTAGGCTGAAACAGCGTCCCCGCCACCCTCTTGGCAATGGCAAGCATCTCACGCTGGCTGGCAAACACACGGACTGTTCCGGCTTTACTGAATTCCGGCAGATTGACTGCTCCGCCATGCTTGATCCTGGCGGCGCTCTCCGGTGACGCGGTGACTGCCGGAAACTCAGGCAGCACCAGCCGAGGGTGTAACAAAAGGTCTGCAACGGTCTTGCCGGCAGCCGCCTCGGCCAGTTCTTCCAGGCTGTGGGCCTCTGCGATTGTGAATTCACGTACGGCAGTCCGAGTAAGCTGGGAGAGATGCGCGCCTACACCCAGCGCGATCCCCAACTCATGTGCGATCGATCGGACGTAAGTCCCCGAAGTGACCCAGGCGCTGAACCGGGCGCTAGTGCCGTCCCACTCCAGAATCTCAAATTCCCTGACCTCAACCTGCTTGGCGGCTAGCTCGACCGACTGCTTCTTGCGGGCGAGCTTGTAGGCTGGGACGCCGGCGATCTTCTTGGCGGAAAACGGCGGCGGGACTTGCTCCAGACGGCCCACAAACTGCTTTGCGGCGGAGCAAATCTGCTCCCGTGAGAGATTGACAGGCTCTTCCGGCCCGGCAGCCTCGCCATCGGCATCGTAGGTGTCCGTGGCCCAGCCAAATCGCATCACGCCTTCGTAGCGCTTGTCGGCGTCGGTGTAAAACTGGGCGAGGCGGGTAAACCGGCCCAGAACCAGCGGCAGTACGCCTGTGGCCATGGGGTCCAAAGTCCCCAGATGCCCCACGGACTTCTCGCCCGTAATGCGCCGCACACGGGCCACCACATCATGCGAGGTCATGCCAGCCGGTTTGTTGACGATCAGGACGCCATCCACTTGAGATACTCCCATCTATCAAGCATCATACTAAGTCTGGCATACTGAGTAGAGATGCTTCCCATCCGCGACGACGCGCCTCGCACCAGCACGCCGTTCGTCAATTATTTTCTGATCGCGCTGAACGTGGGCGTTTTTCTGTTTCAAATGTCCTTGACGAAACCGGCCCTCGCGAATTTTGATTTTACATTTGGGCTTGTACTCGCGCGCGTGGATGCCTGGTTCGCAGGCGCGGTGCCAGCCGCCTCTGCGCTGGTTCCCTTTTTTACCGCAATGTTTCTCCACGCGGGTTGGTGGCATCTGATTTCGAACATGTGGGGTCTGGTCATTTTTGGCGACAACGTTGAGGACCACCTTGGACACTTTCGCTATTTGCTCTTTTATATGGCGGCTGGCTTGGTAGCCAATTTGACGCACCTGCTCTTTAACCTGCATTCCCCTGTGCCGGCCTTCGGCGCCAGTGGCGCGATAGCCGGAGTGATGGGAGCTTATTTTCTCCTCTTCCCTTCCGCTCGCGTGCTGACTTGGTTCATATTTTTTGTTTTTTGGCTTCCTGCGTGGCTGGTACTGGGCTATTGGTTTGTCGTGCAGTTCTTGAGCGGTGCCGCAAAGGCCATCAGCAATACTCCCCAAGCAACCGGTGGAATAGCAGTTTGGGCCCACGTTGGAGGCTTTATCTGCGGACTCATCCTGATTAAGCTGATACCCGCGCGGCAGCAAGCTTTCTCCTACGAAGGTTAGAGTACACCGACGGTTGGCCCGATGCGTATTTCTTCGATGCTCGCCTCGGCTGGCGCAGAAACTGCGTGCAGCACTGCCTGAGCGACCGTGTCGGCGGATAACATCTTTTCTCTAGGCGCGTCCGCCCAGAATTGGTCCCAGATTTCAGTGGCCACAGCCCCGGGTAGCAGCGCCACCACTCGTATGCCGCGCTTGCGGACTTCTTCTCGAAGAGCGTTGGTGAAGCCCAGCGCGCCTGCCTTCGAGGCGTTGTAAGCAGACATGCCGGCGAACGGACGTATGGCAGCAACCGAAAGATTGTTGACAATCGTGCCGCCCGTCGACATCAACGGCAAAGCGGCTTGCGCACATAGAAATATTCCAGTCAGATTGGTGTCGATTGCCTTCTTCCAATCTTCGAGTGGAAGAGTTTCGACCGGAGCCAGAGCGTGCGCCACGCCAGCGTTGTTGACGAGAACATCGATTGCAGAATACTGCTCGCGGACCGATGCAAACAGCTTCTTGACCGAAGCCGGATCGGTGACGTCACAGGGCATCCCGGTAATCTCGGCGCTCCCGGTGGCTGCGACAACTGCTTTCAATTTGGATTCATCCCGTCCAGTGATCACGACCTTAAACCCAGCATGGGCGAAAGCGCGGGCAATAGCCAGGCCAATGCCGCGGCTGCCGCCGGTGATCACAGCTACTTTGCGCTTGTTAGTTTCAGATTGCGCCACTAAAACGAACTCCCGTTTTTCCCGGTGGAGATCAAGGAAAGGAATTCTTTGCGCGTCTTGTCCGAACTGCGGAAACTGCCCAGCATGTGTGAGGTGATCGCGGCAGAGTGCTGCTTTTCGACTCCACGCATCATCACGCAGAGATGGCGCGCCTCAATCACCACGCCCACGCCCAGCGGATGAATGGCATCTTGAATGGTCTCCGCGATCTGGACGGTCAAACGTTCTTGCACCTGGAGGCGGCGCGCAAATACATCGACCAGACGGGCAATTTTGCTGAGTCCAATGACCTTGCCGTTGGGAATGTAGGCCACGTTGACTTTGCCAAAGAACGGCAGCACGTGGTGCTCGCACAAGCTAAACATCTCAATGTCTTTCACAATGACCATTTCATCGTAGGTCACGTCAAAGAGCGCGTCACGCAGAATCTGGCTGGGGTCATCCCGGTAGCCTTTGGTCAGGTAGGCCAGCGCCTTCTCCACGCGCTCCGGCGTTTTGACCAGGCCGTCGCGCTCGGGGTCTTCTCCCATGCGGACCAAGAGTTCGCGGACCAGTTCGGGCGTGCTGGCGGACGTTAACGTGAGTAATTCATCGGCTTGCTTCATGATGTTGTTTCCGGAACCTAAGTTCGGAGTTCCCTTCCTCCTGCGTATTCAAAAGAGTTGAGCATGGTTTCTTCCATACGGACTTTTTCTACACTTGCGTGATGAAAACCTTCCTCCAGGATGTTGTAGACCTCAATGCAGAGATTCTCCGTCGTCGGTACCGTGGCGCTGAAGTCGGCCAGCACATTGAGGTTCTCGTGATCAAAATGCTGCACGACGTTCTTCTGCACAAACGAATCAAGGTCCACGAGATTGCAGATCATGCCCGTTTTCTGCTCCACTTGACCGGCTACGGTGACTTCCAGCGTGTAGTTGTGGCCGTGGCCATGCGGATTATTGCACTTGCCATAGACGGAGCGGTTCTCTTCGTCAGACATCGAGTCCGAATGCAACCGATGCGAGGCTGAGAACTTGTAGCGTCGTGTGAGATAAGCCTTCATTCTTCTCCGTAGAAATCCACAAACAAGTCGGGCGTTTCATATACGCGTACACGATGCAGCTCGGCCACCTGGAGCTTCGGCTTCAAGCGGTTCCATATACTAATCGCCAGATTCTCCGTGGTCGGAATGCGGTCGCGAAATTCCGCCACTTCCTTATTCAAGTGGCGATGGTCCATGGCTTCGATCACTTCGCGATTCATCACGTCTTTGAGTTGCTTCAGGTCCACCACGAATCCGGAGCGCTGGTCCACCTGCCCTTTCACAGTCACCTCTAGTGTGTAATTGTGACCGTGACCGTTGGGGTTGTTGCACTTGCCGAAAATCCGCTGGTTCTCTTCCGCAGTGAATTCGTCGTTATGGTAAAAGTGCGACGCGGAGAACTCGGCTTTTCGTGTGAGATAGACCATTCAGGTGCTCGTTTACGAGAGACTTCCCTTTCGGATAGATGACTCCACAGGAGCGGAAGTTGCTGATTGTTTGTATGTGCGTCCCTTCCAGGTGACAGCTCCGCGAACATTCGCATGCAACCAGGACCGCACCAACAGCCAGACAAACAAAGGCAGCCCGAAAAACGCCGCGATGTTGGCCTTCATGGGAAAGTGCGCCTTGCTGATGCGTCCAATAAAATGCATGTAGCGCAAAATGCAGAATCCCAGAAAAGCTCCTGCTGCTCCATAGTAACCGTCCTTCGCAAGAACGGCTGAGCTGATCAGCGTTCCGGCAATCACCACGAATTCCAATCCGCGATAAAAGGCCAGGCGTAGAGGATGCGGGAACAGCAACGCCAGGTTTTTAGTCCAGCCCTCGCGCATTGTCCGGAAGTCGCGATACATTCTTGTCCGCACCAAACCGGCGCCATGCCGGAACCAGATCTTGCGGCCGGCACTCTTGAATAGATGAGCCAGCTCCACGTCTTCCAACAGCTTGCCGGCGACGGCCGAATGTCCGCCCAGCTTTTCGTACACTTCGCGGCGTACCAGCAAGTACTGTCCATTGGCCGCGGCGACGGGGTCACGCGGATCGTTCACTCGCTCCGGCGGATACGTCCGGACGAGATCAGCAAACACGATCGGCATTAACGCCATTTCCGCCCATGAACCGGTTTCCTGCTCCGGCGAATAGGAAAGCAGATCAACGCTGCGCTCCTCGGCCTCACGCACGGCAGTGGCCAGCGATTCGGGATAGTGAAACGTGTCGGCGTCAGCGAACAACAACCATTTAGCCGTTACGCCGTTAGCGCCGGTCATCAGAGCATTGCATTTGCCCATAATGCCGGCAGGCGGCTCACCCGCAGCAAGAACGCGCACTCCAGAAAAAGATTCGGCGATGGCGCGTGTCCTGTCCGTTGAACTATCGTCCACGACTGTGATTTGGAAATCAATTCCCTGCTGTCCAACCAGCGATTCCAGGCAGCGATCGACGCAATCCTGCTCGTTGCGGGCAGGAACAATTATTTGCACATTGGGCGCTGGCTGGCGGACTTCCATGCGAATGTGTTTATTATACGGGTGTGAAGCGCCTGACCATTATTCTTGCAGCATTGGCCGTCCTGAGCGGATGCGACCGCGGTACGCATCCCCGGATGATAGGTTCGCCCGCGCCCGATTTCACCATCACGGATCCCGAGCGGACAGTCTCACTGCACGACTTTCGCGGTAAGCCCGTGGTGCTCAACTTCTGGGCCAGTTGGTGTGGGCCGTGTATCGACGAAATGCCGTCGCTCATTGAAATGCAGAAGCGGATGGGAACAAAGGTTGTGGTGCTGGCGGTGGATATCCGGGACTCAGACTCGGAGTACCACAAGTTTCTGGTGAAATATCATGTTGATCTGCTCACCGTCCGCGACGACAAGGACAAAAGCGCCGACCTCTACGGCACAACCGGGCAGCCGGAGACTTTCATCATTGACTCCGCTGGAATCCTCCGCCGAAAACTCGTTGGCCCCATGGACTGGACCAGCTCGGAGATGATCGAGTACCTGAAGACACTCTAGCCTACTTGCTGGATTTGACGATCAGCGCCGGCAGAAATTTCTTATTGATCTTCGCCACCACCACGTAATTCGGGTCCACCATTTCGTTCAGATGAATTTCCGCTACTTTGGATAACAGTTCGTAGGCGTCGAGTTCCGAGAGTCCGTAATCGTTGTGAATCCATCCCACTAACTCCGTGAAGGCGATGCGAAGTGCGTCGTCCACCGGGCGATACGCGCCGACAGTCATGATGTAGTCGTCGTTCTCAAAGCGCGGCCAGTTGATCTTCTTGCCTTTGATCACGCGGACCTGCACACGGCTGCGCAGCGGGACCTCAATGGCTGTGCCCGCAACTTCGCCATCACCCATGGCTGCATGCCCGTCCCCCAGGAAAAGCATGGCGCCCGGCGTGTTCACGGGAAAGTAAACCGTATTGCCCACACTGGCTTCAGGCGAATCCATGTTCCCGCCGAACGCCTCGGGCACGACCGAACTGCGGGCCTCACCGCCGGCGGGCGCTACGCCGATACAGCCAAAGAACGGATGCAACGGAATCTTCACCGTGAACTTGGAATCGAGCGCCTGGAACGTGGCCGTGTTCGTGGTGTGATCAATGGGATAGAACCAAATCTTTTCGGGAATCGGCGGATTGATCATAGGCGTGTAGTTGGTAGCGTTGATGGCGCCAAATCCCGGGGCAAGAGCGCCGATACCCTGATTGCCGTCCACCTGTATGTCGAGGATCTTCACCGCCAGCGTGTCTCCCGGTTCCGCACCCTCAATGTAAAAAGGCCCAGTCAGCGGATTGTCGCCGGGGGCCATACTGAGCGTGTCGCCAGGCTTTTTGATGGCGTTACCAAAACAGTCCACGGTATTGGTTTCAAGAATGTCGCCAGACTTCAGCCGCGCTACTGGAGTATAGGACGCCGAATACGTGTACTTGAGATCGTTGGGCTTAGGCGAATAGCGGACAACTCTGGGTTGCTCGGTTTGGGCAAAACTCACGGCTGTGAATAACAGCACGGCGAAAACTGATTTCATGATTGGCGATCCTCGCGCAGGATTATAGAAGGAGTCAGCACAGCTAAGCCAGACAAGCTGCAATGCATCTCGGCGAAGCTCCACTACTTCCGCAACCCCTATTTCGGCGCCGGTTTCTCAAATATGCTGGCATCCACTACAGGATTAAACTCATAACTGCTGATAACCGCCGACATGTTCGGCTGGCCGTTCAAGCTGCTCTCCACGTGAAAGGGCAGGCTCAGGCCGTCCACGGTCTTCCAGTCAGAGTAGTCCACTATCTCGGTCGCTGGCCCTGTGGGCGATGTGCCCTGGAACTGAGCACGCAACACGTGCCCGGACTTCGGGTCCACAAACCAGCGGAGTTGCTGGCCTCCGCCGGTAATATCCAGGACAAGGGTCTCTATATCACCCACTTTTTCTTTTCCCTGCGCGAAAAAGATAAACTGCGGATCGTCGGAGTGCTGCGCGATGTACCACAGTTCCCGGCGCAGGGCTTTGAGTTGATCATCCCGTTGTGAAGAAGGCATGTCGCGGTCGCCCATGGCGGCCATGGACATAAATGCCGCCTGAGGAGTGACTACCATGGTCATCTCGCCGCCCGGTGTGTTGAGTTTCATGTGGACCTTATCGTCGCCGAGCTGTGTCATATCGGCGTCTACAGACATGCCCTGGGCCTTTAGCGTGATTGTGGACTTCTCTCGCAGGGACTTGATCGCTCGTAGCTTGGCTGCGCCACCAGCGCCCTCCAACACCTTGGCCAGCAGCGCCTTCCCTTCCGGATTACTAGCTGCCGGCGCTGAGCCGGCGGCAGCAGCGGCAGCGCCCGGCTGCGGGATGGTGATGTCCAACGTAGTAACGGGGCCAAACGTGCTCAGCGGCTTGTCAAAGTCTGCTGCTTTGCCGACCACGAGGACGGCGAACTTATTCTTGTCCAGATACTTCCTGGCCACGCGATCCACGTCTGCAGCGGTGACTTTTTCTATCCCTTTCTGGTAACGCTCCAGAAAGTCCTGGGGATAGCCGTGAAATTCATAGTTCGAGTGCGCGTTCATCACCTTGACTCTGGAGTCATATTCAAAAACGAAAGAATTCAAAATGGCTTCTTTGCCGCGCCGCAATTCCTCCTCCGTGACCGGGTTGGTGCGCATGCCTTCGATCTCTTTGTACAGGCCATCAATGGCCTGTGCGGTAGTACCACTCTTGGTGCCTATGCCCAGAATCGTCAGTCCAGGGTGGTCGAACTGCGCGGAGACGGAGCCGAACACGGAGTACGCCAATCCGGCTTTGGTGCGCAGGTTGGAGAACAAACGCGAAGAGAAGCCGCCGCCGAAGATGTGGTTCATCACATCCACCGCGTAGTAGTCGGGATCGTCGCGCCGGATGCCGGCGGCGATCATGCGAATCTCGCTCTGGTTTACATCGTCTTTGGCTACAAAATAAATACCCGGCGTGGGCGGTGTTATCGGAACCGGCGAGACCTGGACCGCCGGCCCCTTGGGCCAGTTCCCAAACAGGCTGCGCAGTTTGGCTTCCATGGCCACAGAATCAAAGTCGCCGGAGATGCCAAGGATGATGTTGTTGGGATGGACGTACCGGGCATGCCAATCCAGAAGGTCCTGGCGCGTGATGGCAGCGACCGTAGAGTACTCCGGCACGCGAGCATACGGACTTCTGGCCCCGTAGCCGATCTTGTTAGCCTCCCGCCCGGAGATTTGCCCCAGATCGTCGTTGCGGCGAGAGATTCCGGTTTTGATTTGGTCCTTGGCGAGATCGATTTTTTCCTGGCGAAACTCCGGATTGCGCAGCAGATCATTCGTCAGATCCAGAACAAAATCAAAATCCCCTTTCAGGCTGGAAAGTGAAACAAAAGTCGATAGTGCGCTGCCGTTGGTTTCCAGCGTGGCCGCCCGGGTTGCCAGCAGATCATCCAACTGGTCGCCGGTCCTGGTTTTGGTTCCACCGGTCCGCCATGCGCTACCGTAAATGCTCACCAGTCCTGCCTTGTTTTCAGGTTCGCTCTTGGATCCTCCGCGGATATTGATCCCCATGCCAATCAACGGCAACTCATGATCTTCTTGCAGGAAGATCACCATGCCGTTGTCCAGCTGAATGCGCTTGGGCTGCTGGGGATGGAACTCCGGCAGAGCCGGCTTCTTGATGGCGCGCAGGTCCGCGGCGGCCAGGTCCTGCTTCTCGCCCTGGGGTACAGCCTTGGCTGCATCGGGCTTGGCTGGAGTACTGGTTTGGGCGAAAGCAAGCAGTGCGCTTAGACCCAAGGAGGCAATGAAAACAGCAGTGGAAAGAATTTTGCGGCGGCTCATTAGTGCTTCTCCTTCTGCTTGTCAGCCGTAGCGGCCTTCGGCGGGGCCGGATCATTTTCAATCATGGCTACGGTGCGGTTGCCGGCGACAAACGTTTTGTTGGCCACGCGGCGAATGTCGGCCTTGGTTACTTTGTCAATCTTGTCCACGCTGCGGAACAATTCGCGCCAGTCACCGTACCGTTGTTGCGAAGAAGCCAACTGTATGGCCAGACCCTGATTGTTGGCCAACTGGCGGATCAGGTTGGCTTTCGTGCGGGTCTTCACCATCTGCAGTTCTTCGTCGCTCACGTCTTCGTTCTTCAGGCGTTCAATCTGCTCATGGATGGCCTGGGCCATTTCCTGCGTCGTGTGTCCAGGCAGAGGTATGGCAAAGAAGCTGAACAACCCCGGATACTTCGTGCCCGGCAAACCGGAGAAGCCGGCGGCCCCGGCCGCGATTTTTTGGTCGCGCACCATTGAGCGGTAGAGACGCGAGGTGCGGCCTTGTGAGACGAGGTCGGAAATTACGTCATAGACGGCGTCGTCCGGATCAAGATCGCTGGGACGATGGTAGCCCTCAATATAAAAAGGTTGCGACTTTTCGCGCATGACGACCGTGCGCTCCGCGAACTGGTCCGGCTCCACTGTAGTCAGCGGCTCCGGCTTGGGTCCCGACGGAATGGGGCCAAAGTATTTCTCCACGATGGGAAAAACCTGCTCCGGCTTAAGGGCGCCCACCAGTGCGATCACGGTGTTGGAGGGCGTGTAGTATTTGCGGTAGAACTGGGCCGCTTCCGGGGCCGTCAAGTGGTCGAGTTCGGAAGGCCAGCCCACGCCGGAACGCCCGTAAGGGTGCGCCGTATAGGCGGCGGCCATGAACTGCTCAATCATTTTCCCGACGGGACTGCTGTCGGTGCGCAGGCGGCGCTCTTCATGCACTACGTCGCGCTCTTTATAAAACTCGCGCAGCACAGGATTGCTGAAGCGCGCCGACTCGAGGTAAGCCCAAATCTCAAAGCGGTTGGCCGGCAGCGAATAGAAGTATTGCGTGCTGTCCATGCTGGTGCTGGCGTTCAGTCCCACGCCGCCTTCGCGCTCCACGATTTCGCCAAAGCGGTTCTTGATCACGTATTGGTTGGCGTCTTCCACGGCATTGTCAAACGCCGTCTTCAGCACGGCCACCTCCTTGGCGTCACGTCCGGTCTGCTTACGGTCGGCGTGATCGTAGGCCGCCCACGCCCGGTCCACTTTTTCCAGCGCCACTTTCTCCTTGGCGTAATCCGTGGTGCCAATGCGGTCCGTGCCCTTGAAGGCCATGTGCTCAAACATGTGCGCCATGCCGGACTGGCCCTGCGGGTCCTGCACCGCGCCAGCATCCACAATAGTGAAGAAGGAAAAAACCGGAGCTTCCGGGCGTTCGCACAGGATCACCGTCAGTCCATTCTTGAGGACCTTGACCGTAATGCGTTTTTCAAAAGAAGCCATGTCCTGTGCCGGAGCGCTACTCCGTAACAAGAGCGCCATGATTGCTAGTGTGAAAACAAAGAAACTACGCCGCATCGTGCCTCCTCAAACCGCAGGTTCGCTCAACCAAGGAAGCTAAAGCGCGGCAAGGGCGTTGTCAAATTGCAACTGGGTAATATCGTAACCCCGGACCAAGCCAAATCTCTTTTTTGGCATCGGCCTTTCGTCAGAGCAATTCCGAGAGTCGCAGCCAATGTCTGGCAAACAGCTGAGCAATAGGGACCAGTCTTGAATCGGATCATGTGAGATAAACGTAATTGAAAACATTAGTCATGTAGCGCTCCTCGCTAACGCAACGGTCGATTGGAATGGGGATGCTCACAACAAGAAATGCTGCTGTGTCTCTGGTTCTTCTTCTGTCTCCGGCACTCGTCTGGCCCCAGGCAGCAGTTCCAGACAAGCAGAGCGGCCCGGCACATGATCAACAGACGCGGCAATCGGGAAACACTGGAGGTTCCGCATCGCCAGCGGACGCCGGCACCCAGTCAAAGTCCCAGACCGCGGAAGTTAGTCCCGCCCTCGTATCAGCCCCAGTCGCCCAGAAGACCGATGATTCCGAACTTAAGCAGACCAAGCGTATCTTTGGGTTCGTTCCGAACTATACGGCCGTGAGCGCCCGCACCGAAGTTCCTCCGCTAACCACCCGGGGGAAATTCGACCTTGCGATGCATGACAGCGTGGATTATTCGTCGTTCGCTTTAGTAGGACTGTTGTCAGCCGAAAGCATGGTCCTGAAGTCGTACCCGGAGTTCCATCGCGGAGTCGCTGGGTATAGCCGCTATTATTGGCGGGCGTTTGCCGACCAGGCATCGGGAACTTTCTTCACGGAAGCAATTGTGCCGGCCATAACGCATGAAGACCCACGTTACTATACTCTCGGCCATGGCGGTTTTCGCCGTCGAACAATGTACGCATTGTCCCGTGTCGTGGTTACCAAAACCGATTCCGGAGGCTCAGAATTCAATTTCTCTGAGATTGTGGGAAATGGACTGGAAGCCGGTTTGTCCAACCTTTATTACCCCGCACGGGAGCGTAGCTTGCATAATACGGTGACGAACTGGGCAACAATGACCTTAGTTACCGGCGCTGCCAACGTCCTCAAAGAGTTCTGGCCGGATATCCGTCATCACATGCCTGGACAGAAATAGGCAGATTTCCTGGCCCGCGAGAAATAGCGGCAATCGTTAAAGACGAGTTCTTCGCAACCGCAACGCATTCGCAATCACTGAGACCGAACTAAAACTCATAGCCGCGGCCCCAAAGACTGGTTGCAGCAGCAATCCAAAGAACGGATACAGAACGCCGGCGGCAATCGGTACGCCTAGCAGATTGTAGATAAAAGCAAAGAACAGGTTCTGGCGAATATTGCGCATAGTGGCGCGGCTCAGGTTGCGCGCACGGACAATCGCCCGCAGATCGCCTTTGATCAGCGTGATGTCCCCGCTTTCCATCGCAACATCTGTACCGGTTCCCATCGCAATGCCGACGTTGGCCTGGGCCAGCGCTGGAGCATCGTTGACGCCGTCACCGGCCATTGCCACAATGCGGCCTTGCGCTTGTAGTTTCTTGATGGCTTCCAGTTTTTGTTCCGGCAAGACTTCGGCTTCGAACTCGTCGATGCCCAGTTCGCGGGCGATTGCTTGCGCGGTGATTTTGCTGTCGCCGGTCAGCATGACCAGACGCAGTCCGCTCGACCGTAGCGCTTGAAGAGCTTCCTTCGACGACGGCTTAATGGGATCAGCGACCGCGAATAGACCTGCGGGCTTGTTGTCCACGGCCGCCAGCATCACGGTTTGTCCCAGTGCGCGCAGCTCATCAGCGCGAGTGATGAGGCTTCCCGCTTCAATCTGCTTTGCTGCAAATAGCGCTGGATTGCCGACTGCAACTTCGCGTGCGCCAATTCGTCCCACAACGCCTTTCCCCGTGAGTGACTGAAAATTCGACACGTCCTGGAGTTGCAGACTGCGTTCCTCCGCGGCTTTCACGATGGCAGCCGCGAGGGGATGTTCACTTGACCGCTCAAGAGAGGCCACCAGTTTCAGTAAATCGTTCTCCGGCAGATCGCCTGTAGTGACCACCTGCATCAACTGAGGCTTTCCTTCCGTCAGAGTTCCGGTCTTGTCCATGACCAGTGTGTCCACTTTTTCCATTGTCTCGATGGCTTCTGCATTCTTGACCAGAACGCCAGCACTGGCGCCGCGTCCCGTGCCGACCATAATGGCCATAGGAGTCGCCAAACCCAGCGCGCACGGGCACGCAATGATCAGCACTGCTACGGCGTTGATCAGAGCATGGGCCAAACGCGGTTCCGGTCCCCACAAGCCCCAGACCACAAATGTGACTGCGGCCACAAGAATCACCGCTGGAACGAAATATCCCGAGACCGTATCCGCGAGTGATTGAATGGGAGCGCGGCTGCGCTGGGCTTCTGCCACCATGCGCACGATCTGCGCCAGCAAAGTCTGCGCGCCAAGTTTTTCCGCGCGCATCACAAATCCACCGGTCTGATTAATCGTTCCACCAATTACCTTATCGCCGAGTGCTTTGGCTACGGGGATCGATTCGCCGGTAATCATGGATTCATCCACCGCACTGCTGCCTTCGTCCACGGAACCGTCCACGGGCACACGATTGCCCGGACGGACGCGGAGGCGATCACCCACGACAATGCTGTCTAGAGAAATCTCGGCATCGGATCCGTCGGGTTGTATGCGTCGCGCCGTCTTGGGACTAAGATCGAGAAGCGCCTTTATCGCGCCGCTGGTCTGCCGCCGGGCCCGCAACTCCAGAACCTGCCCGAGCAGCACCAAAGTGACAATGAGGGCGCTTACTTCAAAATAAACATCCGGTCGTCCGCCCGGGCCGAGGAACGATGCGGGGAAAATTCCGGGAGCAATCGTCGCAATCACGCTATAGGCGTACGCTGTGCCGGTGCCCATGGCAATCAGCGTGAACATATTGAGATGGCGATTGATAATGGAGGCCCAACCGCGCTGGAAGAAGGGCCATCCGCCCCAGATGACGGCAGGCGTGGCCAGCACAAACTGAATCCACTCCAACCAGCCCATAGGAAGATTGCGTAGCGGACTGCCCGCGAGCATGCCTCCCATGGAGAGCGCCAGCAAAGGAATACTCAGTCCAACGCCGACCCAGAACCGCCGCTGCATGGAGCGCAGTTCGGAGTCGTCGTCCTGGCCTGCGTGTGCCGCGATGCGCGGCTCCAATGTCATGCCACAAATCGGGCAGTTCCCCGGAGCGCTGCGCACGATCTGCGGGTGCATGGGACAGGTATATTCCACAGCTTCAGCTTCCAGCGCCATGCCGCACTTCGGGCAAGGGCCAGGTTGGTGCTCGCGCACTTCGGGATCCATCGGGCACACATAGGTGATGGTCGAACCGGACTCCTCTGGTGGCTGATTCGTGGCAATTGCGGCGATGGGAACAATCTGCGTCACTGCGGGAGCCTTCGGCGCCAGGTACTTCTTCGGCTCAGCATTGAAGAGTTCTAAACATCGCGGGCTGCAGAAAAAATATGTTTTGCCCTCGTACTCGGCTGAGCCACGCGCTTTCGCCGGGTCGATGGACATACCACACACGGGGTCGAGGACCGTGCCTGCTTTCGCTGGAGAGACTCCGTCTATTTGCTTATCATCCGCCATGGGGTTCTGACTTTGCTCAGATTGGACTATATTAGATGGTTCTACGATTCACATTCCGTGATGCCGGTCACAGGCCCACGGAAACGCTGCGAGGAAATCGAATGACCCTGCTCGATGTGGTTTTCAAATACGGAACGCCTCCAGGCGAAAAAGAGACGATGGCGCTGAACAATGCGCGCGAAGTGTACGGCGTCCGCAAGATCACGTTCGATGAGAAGGAACACACCATTCGCGTTGAATACGATGCCACGCGGATGAATGGTGAAGAGATCGCGGCAATCCTCCGCCGCGCAGGAATCGATCTGCGGGAAAAAGTACAACTGGTTTAGCTTACGTCAGGCGAGTCGTCCGATCTGAGCAGTTCCGCTCAGGTCGTCAGTTCATCAGATCCATAGGAACGCATGCTGTTCTTTGAGTTCCGATTTCACAAGACAACAGAAGCGCGCCACTTCGTCTTGCTGTCTGTTATTGCATCCCTGATGCCAAACTGGATCTTGTTGGAAATAAAGGACGAACCTTTTCAAAGACCCCGCTGGGACATGTACTAAATTCCTCAGGCAGAGAATTTTTTCCATGGCCATGAGCACTTCCGCAAAAAGGCCATAGAGGACGGGGGAGTCTCTCTGGCCATTTGGCGGTGTCAAGCTCGCGGCTATTGCACCATGGTGCTTGCGCTGGCAGGCATGCGTCTGGCGGTTGCGACCAGCCGGCGAAGATCAATGATTGCCTGCTTGTGAATCTGGCTGACTCTGGCTTCGCCAACGCCCAGGCGCTCGCCAATCGCTTTCAATCCCATATCTTTAAAGTAGTAGAACTGCAGGACTTCCCGATGCCGGGGCTTCAGCTGGCTCACGTAGGACCGGAGCGCACTGAAGTCTTCGCGCTTGCTGCATGTCTCATACGGGCTCTCATCTTTGGACGGGAGCTTGCTCATTTCGTCCGATGTATCCATGTCACGATCAGCGGACTGCATCGCCGGCTGCTTGCCGGACTCCAGACGCTGCAGCGTGCGCTCGTATTGCGCCAGTCCCAGACCGACGGACGCGGCAACCTGCTCGCGGCTCGGTTCGCGGCCGATGGTGGCCCGCAGACTGTTCTTTGTGCTTTCTGCTTCGCGCGCGGTTTTGCGGTCCTGGCGTGAGCAGGTGTCCCACTTGCGCAACTCGTCCAGAATGGCCCCGGTGATGCGGGCATTGGCGTAACTGCAGAAATCCACGCGGCGCGAAATGTCAAAGCGGCGCGAGGCTTCCAACAATCCGATCATGCCGGTCTGGACCAGATCGGCCACATCCACGTGCGCCGGAAGACGCCGCTTGATCTTGCGGGCGATGGCCTGCACGAGGTTGAAATAATTCTGCACGACCAGTTGCGATGACGCTGGATTCACTGTGTTGGTAGCCATTTTTTTTTGCCCTCAGGTCTTTTACTAATGCATGCTGCTGGCCAAAACAGGCGTACTGCCAAGTTGTTAATAACGAAGGACAAGAGTACTTCAGGACGTTTGCGCCCTTGTGCAGAGTCTAGAAATCAGACTCCACGTGCTGGAACATAAGTGAAAGCTAATGCGCCGGATTCGACTCCGCGCGCCGGAATGGCCACCGAAAAAGAAAACGCAGAAATCATTTGCGGAAGCACGAAAGTCTGGATGCAATCTGCCGATAGCATAGCCAGCAACAAAGAGAACGGAGTCTGCAATGGATCATTTGCTGGTTGTCCCTGTGAAACAAGGCGTCCCACAGGACTTTTTGGAATCGCTGAACCAATCCGGCTGGCGGGTCACTGTTACACCAGACACGGTACGGGCCAAGCAGTTATTGCTAAAAGGCGATGTCTCTGGCGTCATGATCGAGTTCGGCGCCGCAGACAACGCGGCCGACCGCTTCAAGATTCTGAGATTCGTCCATGAGTTTTGCCCGACAACTTTAGTGATCATGCTGCATGCGGGCGCGGACCTCTTTGGCGCGGCGACTCAGAGCCTGGTGCAAACCCTGCAGACCGTAAGCGCCGAGCGCGCGGCCGCCCAGCCACATTTGGCGCTCGAGCTTTATGACCTGACGCCGGCCCAAAAACGTGTGGCGCAACTCATAGCCCAGGCGTATCCCAATCGCGAGATTGCACGTCGCCTCAGGATCAAAGAACAAAGCGTACGCAACGAAGTTTCGCGCATATTCAAGAAGATCGGCGTGTGGAACCGTGTTGAGCTGGCGCTCTTAGTCAGGAACGGACGCGCGCCAGCCGAACTCAATCCCGGTCTGCCAGAGAACGCGGCCTCTCAAGTGCCATGGCCCGCGGAATTTGTGCCAATCGCAGAAAAATCGATCGTGCCAACGCCAACCAATCCGCGCGCGGTGGTTATCTAGGCCTTTGTCCTCAACTGGCTTGTGCGTCGGCCAGTTCGTACATCTTGATCTTTTGATAGAGAGTGCTGCGAGGAATTCCCAGTCGCAGAGCTGCCTGCTCCACTCTTCCCGACTCTTCCTCCAATATCCGGACAATATACTGGCGGTCCAACTCGGCGAGGGTGAGCCCTGACCCAAACGAGTGTCCGCCTGACGAAGAAACCCCTTTCGCCAGACCTAGATCTCTGGCTTCTATGACGCAGTCGTCGCAGGTAAGCGCCACACGCTCCAGGATGTTGCGCAGTTCCCGAATATTCCCGGGCCAGGAATGCGCCTTCAACGCGTCTTCGGCGCTGCGCGCCAATTCCTGCTGTTCGCGGGCCAGATCTTTCGCCAGGTCGCGCAACAAAGAGTTGGCAATCACCGGAATGTCTTCCGCTCTGTCCCGCAAGGGCGGAACGCGCAACTGGAATGTGTTGAGACGAAAATAAAGGTCTTCTCGGAATTTCATTTCTTTTACAGATTGCCTCAGATCTCGATTACTGGCGGCGATCACTTGAATATCAACCACGCGTTCGCGGACGTCGCCCAGTCTGCGAAAGCGTTTGTCCTCCAGGACTTTCAAAACCTTCGGCTGTACCTGCAAGTCCATCTCTCCCAGTTCGTCCAGAAACAAGATGCCGCGGTGCGCCACTTCCACCAAGCCCAGCTTGCTGCTGCCGGCGCCGGTAAAAGCTCCTTTTTCATAACCGAACAATTCAGATTCCAGAAGCTCTTTGGACAATCCGGCGCAATTCACGTCGACCAGCGCTTCTTCAGCGCGCGGTCCATTTCTGTGAAGCCACTGCGCCAGTACGCCTTTGCCTGTGCCTGTCTCGCCCTGGAGCAGGATTGGCCGCTCCGTCTGCCCGATCTTGCGCGCTTCCTCGGCCAGGCGCTGGATCAACACGCTGGAGCCCTGAAAGGGATCTTTTTCATAGCGTGGACCAACCAGCTTATGCGCCAGTATTTTCCGCTGGCTTTGTTGTTTCTCCAGGCAGGCACGCACATAAGAAGTCAGCACGGAGAGCAACACCGGTTTGGTAACAAACTGCTCGGCGCCCTCTTTGATGGCACGCACTGCAAGATCAATCGTGCCGTATCCTGTGAGGACAATGCACTTGGTCGGTGCGTTCATATGTTTAAGGGTCGTCAGGAATTCAATCGCGTCACCGTCCGGCAGTTGGTAGTCAATAAGAACGATGTCCGGCATGTCTTTTTCCAGAGCGGCGTGCGCCATTTTCAGATTCATCGCCTGCTCAACCAGATAGCCGTGCAACTGCAAGTACTCAGCCAGCGCCGCCAGGATCGCAGGGTCGTCATCGACAAGAAGTATTTTCGCTTGATTCACACCAGCACCTGTGGAGTTCACTCCAATCGCCGCCGCCTTTCCTGGGATTCACCGAAGCGCGGTAGGATCGTCAGTCCGCTGTTCTAATCAGCGGCATTAGGGAAAGTCTAGACTTGTTCAGTATCGCAAGCAGAGCAATTAAGCTCTTCTTGTAATTCATTAGACTTTCCTTGGAAAGCTCTAATATTAAACGGGTTAAGTCCCCATGATGAGCTGCTCCATTTTCTCCAGCGCGGGCTCGATTTCCTGCGGCTGGTTCAACACTCCGGCAAATAAATCTCCCACGCGTTCATACCGGCGCAGCACGTTGCCGATGTGAAATTGCGATGGAGTAAGCCCGGGCCGCACTTCGTCCCACGTTAGCGGCGTAGCCACCGGCGCGCCGGGATACGCGCGCAATACATACGGCGCGGAAATTGTCTTGCCTTCTGCGTTCTGCATCCAGTCAAAGTACACTTTGCCTTTCTCGCGCGACGCGACGGTTCGCGGCATCGTGAAAAGCTCCGGACGCTCCGCCACCGCCCACCGCGCCAGAATTTCCGCAAATGACCGCGTCTGGCTGTACGTGTAGCGCGGTTGGACAGGAACGTAAATGTGCATGCCGTTGCCGCCGGTGGTCTTGGGATATCCTTTCAATCCGATCAAATCCAGCTTGTGACGAATGAGCTGTGCTGTTTCAACAATGCGGTCATAGCCGCAGTGATAAGGATCAAGATCAATCAAAATGAAATCCGGATTCTCCAGCGAGCCCAGCCGGCTCATCCAGGGATTTTGATCAATGCAGCCCAGATTCGCCAGGTACAAAAGCGACGCCTGGTCATCGCAAATCACAAATCGCGTGGCCGAATCTTCACTCGTCGCGATCTCTTCCATGTGCAGCCAGTCTGGAAAACTCGCGGCTGCGGCCTTTTGAAAGAAAAACTCCTTCTCGATTCCGTCGGGATAGCGCTTCAACGAAAGCGGCCGTGCTTGCAAGTGCGGCACCAACAGGTCAGCCACTGCGGCATAAAAGTTGATCACGTCGCTCTTGGTGTAGCCGTCCGCGGGATAGAAGACTTTCTTCAAGTTCGTAAATTTAAGCGGACAGCGATCCACCGTGAGCGTAACTTCCGTTTGTCCTTCCGGAAGAAACGCTTCCCTCTTCGCCACGGACGGTGGTGGTAACTCATCCGGCTGCGAGCTAACTTCTCGCACCACGTCGAGCGGCGTCGCGTCTTCTCGCAATCCTTGAAACACCGGCGCACGTAGCCGAAGTTCGCCGGTCCAGGAATTGAACTTCACCACACAGACCAGTTCCGGCTTGACCCAGATAACAGCGCCAACATCTTTGGGGACATCGGTCAGCACGGGTTCGGATGTAATCAATGGCTGTATCTTTTCGAAAACGGATTTCAGTGACGCCTGTGTAAATCCCGATCCAACGTTCCCGGCGTAGACCAGCTTTTCGTCCTGATAGTACGCAAGCACCAGCGATCCAAACGGCTCGCGCTCACCCAGAATGAATCCGCAGATGACAAAGTCCTGCTGCGCAGCAATCTTGATCTTGAGCCACTCGCCGGTCCGCCGCGATTCATATTTGCTCTGCGCTTGCTTGGCCAAAATGCCTTCCATCCCTTTAGCCCGGACTGCTTGCAATAGCTCTTCGCCTTTCCCCGCAAAATGTTCTGAATAGCGCACCGTCTCGCTGGGCAATAGGATCGAAGCCAAGAGTTGACGACGGTCAATCAACGCAGCGTTGCGCAGATCGTAGCCATTCAGATACAGCAGATCGAAAGCAAAAAAGCTCAACGGGTGCGCCGTCTCACTTTTGACCGATTTCGAAAATCCCGTGCGCTGCTGCAAAAACTGAAAACTGGGAACACCGTTATCGTCCTTGGCCACAACCTCGCCGTCGAGAATTGCAGTGTCGGCGTTCACGCATACCAGCAATGCGTCGGCAACTTCCGAAAACTGCTTCTCCATCGCATTGCCGCGGCGCGACATCATTCTTATCTTTCCTTCCGTGATAAAACACAGCGCACGGTACCCATCCCACTTGACTTCATAAAGCCAGCCCGTTCCCGAAGGCAATCTACCAACCGGCATAGCCAGCATCGGCTCCAGCGATGCTGGCATGGCAGCTTTCACCGCACCTTCAATCGACGACGGATCGGCCGACGCCCGCAGCACGCTGCGTATATCACTCTCCGGGTCCCAACCTTCGCGTACAGCAAAGTCCTTCTTCTTAATGAGCAACCAGTCTTTGCCCTTGCCGCGCGCCGTCCGGACCAGAGCAAACTCGCCCATCAGTTTCTGTCCATGCAGCCGGAACTTCAGATCACCAGCCTCCCACTGCTGCGCCGGAGGCTTCGTTCCCAGCCACTCATACGACCCACGGTCCCAAAGAATCACGTTACCGGCGCCGTAATTTCCGCTGGGAATCGTTCCTTCAAAGCTGCCGTAGTCCATCGGATGGTCTTCCACCAGCACCGCCAGCCGCTTGATTGCCGGATCCAGGGTGGGGCCGTTCGGCAGCGCCCACGACTTCAAAACTCCGTCCATTTCCAATCTCAAGTCATAGTGGAGACGTGTTGCGCTATGTCGTTGAATAAAAAACTGGTTACCCGCGCCGGCCTCCACCTTGGCCGGGGGCTCAGGAGTACGCGAGAAAACTCGTTTTCGCCGGTATTCTTCTAGTGACATAGGGTACCAACAGCATTGTAATGCACTGTTTTTTGTGCTAAACAGGTAGTCTCGTCGCGTTTTGAGCCCTGGCAGCAGACATAAAAGACTCGACTCGGAGAAACCTCATGGCCAGCACCGTATGGAAAGGACACCTGACCTTTGGTCTGCTGTCACTTCCCGTAAAATTGTACAGCGCCGCCCGCAGTGAATCGATCAGCTTCAACCAACTGCACAAGACCGACAATTCACGCGTCAAACAGGTCCTGTTCTGCCAGGCCGAGGATAAACCCATCACCCGCGCCGAGATCGTCAAGGGCTACGAATACGAAAAAGACAAATACGTAGTCATCGACGACGAAGACATCAAGAAAGTCGCGCCCAAGACCGCCAAGACCATGGAAATCCAGGAGTTCGTAAAATCGGACGAAGTCGACCCGATCTTCTTCGAAAGCTCCTACTACATGGCCCCCGACGACGCCGGCGAAAAGCCCTACGCCCTGCTGTTCGCCGCCCTGAAGGAAACCGGCTGCGTCGGCGTGGCCAAAATCGCCATGCACAACCGAGAACACATCGTGATCCTGCGCCCCGGCCCGCAAGGACTCATGCTGCACACCATGTACTATCGCCACGAAATCCGCCAGGTTGACGAGTTCCGCACCGACCTGACGCTGGTCAAAGACAAAGAACTTGATCTGGCGCGCATGCTCATCGCTTCCCTGCAAGCCGCTTTCGATCCCGACAAATACAAAGACAACTACCGCGAAAACCTGCTGAAGATGGTCGAAACCAAAGTCGCGGGCAAAGAGGTTGTCGAAACCGCCGCGCCGCAGCATAAAGCCCAGGTCATCGACATCATGGAAGCCCTGAAGATGAGCCTGAAGGAAGCCAAAAAGCCCGTCGCCTCAGAAGCTGCGACCGGAACAGAGCCACGCGGCCGAAAAAGCGCAGGAGATTAGAAGAATCGCCGTAATTGCCAAAATCGGGTAATTGCCAGAATTTGGATGCGCCCGCCTTGATCGGTGTGCCCCAAAATTACTCAATTACCAAATTTCCCGATTACCCAATTCTCGCACCCCCCCACCCCCGGTTTGACCCCATTCAACCCCACTCGACCCCACTCGACCCCACTCACAACCGAGTGACCCAGCAGAGGGAGAAGGGCTTTGCGTCTGGCTTGGTCAATTTGCCAATGGCCATTCGCGATTTTGTATGAGTCTGATAACACGCCGCACAATTCCAAGTCAAGAGGCAAAATCTATTTTGTCATGTCATACCACAGTTAAAATGTCACATTCCTTACCTCGATCAAGGCATCCTTATGCAATTTGGCCATTGATGGCCTTTGCTCTACATTTCGCAGCTATAGTGCGCGCGCTTTAAGATAGTGACGGAGGCCAGCCACTGAGCAACCCCAGGCACAAACCCGAGGCCGACGGACAAACGAAGGAACCACCAATCGACACACTGGGCGACATGCAAGGTTCGAACGCGCGCGACACTCTTCCGCCGCCGACGGTCCGGGGCCAGCTCCCGGACTTCCATAAGTTGGACCCGCTCATGTTCCAGCAGCTCTGCTGCGAACTCCATCAGAAGGAGACACATGTTTCAACAGCGGATGTATTTGGAATTAATGGGCAATCGCAGAAAGGCGTTGACATTGTTGCTTACCTCCGTTCAGGGGATGGTATCGAAGTAGGACAGTGTAAACGCATAAGCGAAACACGATGCAAGCCGTCCTTGATAAAGAATGCTTCAGACGAGTTTCTCCAGCATCTCGACTATTGGAAAGCTCTTGAGGTCCGCAAGTTTATCCTCTACGTCGGCTGCAGCCTCTCTAATCGCCAAGTTCAGGAAGAGATCACCGAGCAGAAGAGAAGATTTCAGAATCTCGGGATCGAGTACGAGCCTTGGTCGAATCTGACCTTAACGGGTAAGTTAAGAACTTCCCCAGAGACCGTTCGGAGTCATTTTCCGCCTTATTGGGAGAAGGAATTGTGCGGCGAGGGAATAAGCAATCTTCCCACGGGCGGTGGCTCGTGCATTGACATCGCGGCGTATGCAGAGCTCTCTGAGAAATTAGCAGGACATCTGTCGGACGATGCAAACGATGAGCTCGAAAAACTCCGGGAGAGTTGGCGCGAGGGTCGCCCTTCAGAGATCCGAGCCGCAATCGGCAAATTACGGGAACCATCGCGGTGGCGGATACTTCCTGCGTCAGTTCGCGCCAAGGCCCTGCGCTTCCAAGCTCAGTTAGATTTGGAGAGTGGCAATCTTGAATCGGCCGAGACGCTGGTCTCTGAGGCGGGGGATCTCGACCCCGAGGAGAACAGGCGCACCAGTGCTCTAGTACACAGAGCACTGGGCCGCCTTCATACCGCGGTGGCTCTCCTCAGAGCAGAAAAGGACATCGACTCCCAGACCCTCCTTGCCGCTCTCCTATTGGAGAGCCACCAAGTGACTGATTCCATCGCGATACTAGAAAGCCTGCCAGACTCTGCTGAAACCCACAGATTACTTGCCCTTGCCTTTCTTCTTCAGCGTGACATTCCAAGGGCGCGTCTTGAAATCGAGAAGGCGGTCGTACTGAAGCCTCGGTGGCGCTCCGTCCAATACGCACGCTCAGTGATTCTGTACTTCGTTAGCATCTCACCCTGCGCTTTGCCCTCAGGTCTTCCTCAGTGGCCGGAACCAGTTGACTGGGCCCTCGTTAAGGTTGACGACGATAGTCGAAACTCGCTTCATTCTGCGGCTGAAGGATTTGCGGAGTTGGGGCGCGGAAACGAAATACGAGAAGACGAAGGGCGGCTCTATGAAGTTTGGCACCTCGCTTGTTTGGCGAACGATCCCGAGCGCAGACACGAAGCAGAAGCGTTCTGCAGTGAGGCGCTCGCTTCCGATCCTCACCACTACGTCCTTGTGCTGTGGGCGCTGGCGCGAAGGCTACAGGTCCGGATCGAGGAGGCGATCAAGATGCTTAAGAACAGAGTCTCACAGAGTGAGGCCGATATTCCTGAGATCATCGCTTTGGGGATTTGGCACGCACAGAATGCAGACGGAGCCACAGCAATGGAGCTGCTAGAGCGAAATCAAGCGGTCTTCGCTAAGGCGAACGCCCTTCCATTGTGGGGCCTATGGCGTGCACAGTTCTCAGTGTTGACCGGCGGCCTTACATCGCTGCCCGAGTCCGAGAGAGAGACGGCATTGGAGGGCAGCGATATTGAGCTTGTCGCGCTTCACGCTAACGCAGCAAGGACTGGCAACTGCGCGGCTCTCATTGAAGCCTTAAGGAGACGAGCGTCCAGTGATGGCGTCAGACTTCTGGAACTATGTCGTGTTCTGGCGGGACAGGGAAAATGGGCTGAGGTTGCGGAGCTAGCAACCTCCTTGGTCGACCGGGTCTGCACAGCCGAAGCTGTTTGTCTCGCCAGCGTTTGCTTATACAACGCTGGTCAATATCCACGCTGCTTGGAATTGTTAGAAAATCATCGGTCGCACTATCCACGCGCCGAACTTCCCAACGAGATGCAACGCGTGCGCATTGCTGCGCAGCGGGCGCTGGGGATTGTGCCCGAAGCTACTCTGCGCGCAGAGGAACTTTTTCAGCGCGAACCATCCGAGAGAAACTATTGGATACTCGGAGATTTATATTTTGAAAAAGGCGATTTCAAGGCGCTTGCCCTTTTGTACCGAAGACACATTGCGTATGCGAACCTCGCCACAAGAGATTTGCTGCTAATGTCTATGCGTGTTCTTGACGAAGACCAAAACTTGGGCACCGAACTCTGGCGACGCGCCGCCCTGGCAGGATTTGATGATACCGATATCACAACTGCCCTTGATGTGGGATATAAGCTTCGACTGGATGTTGACTTGCGCCCACTCCTTGAGCGTCTTTCCAGCCTGGCGGCCAGCTCGGAGAGTCACGTGCGATTGGTTACATTGCAGGAAACGGTCGAGCTGCTTAGAGACCAAATGGATGCCACCACCCGCCTCTATCGTTTATACCGAGAGGGACAAGTCCCCGTACATATGATCACCAAACCAGCCGGATGGCCACTTGTTGTGCCGTATCATCGGTCGCCGGTTAGAAATATTACTGCCGACATAGGGGCCGCTTCTGCCCTGAGCCGCCATGGTTCGCGCGGAGGCCCAAGAATACAACTAGACGGACAGACTCAACCGCGCCTTCATGCCGACCTTACGGCGCTACTCACCGCCACATCCTTGGGAATCCTTTCAACCATAGAACTTGCGTTCAAGCCGATTGCCCTGCCGCATCCAACATTGATTGCGCTTGCCGCGATGCGCGATGCCGTGAAACCGCTTCAGCCCTTACGAGCCCACGCCCTTGAGACTATCGCAGCCCTAGTACGCCAGGGCCAGATAACAACCATAGACTCAACAATAGATTCTGCCAGCAATGTTGATTTTGAAGTCCTGGATGTTGAGCCTGAGACTCATACAAGACGCCTCATGAATCTTGCGGTAAGCAAAGGCTGGAAGTGTGCTTTGTCGCTGCCATTAGTTGACAAAAGTGGGCTTCCAATCATGCAGTCATTTCCTTCGCAGTACGAGGCGATTCTCCGAGATGGCTACTGCATTGTTGAGTCGCTTCGCCGTTTTGGAGAGATTTCCGAGCGGGAGTACCAACGAGCAATAGAAGCGATGGGATCGCGGCCTGCGACTCCAACGATTCAACATATTGATATGCACGAAACGATTGTGTGCCGGTCGTATATCTTAGAGTTATTGGCTAGCGCGAAAGTCTTACATCGTGCTGCCCAAGCATTTCAGCTGATGGTTGACGCGCATGAATTCAGCCAATCCGTTACCGCAATGATTGATTCCCATACTCTTGGAGACGCCGATGCCAAATGGCTGACAGAACTCATCGGCCATGTGAGTAGCGGCATTGAGAATGGGACATATCGCTTGATGCCTGTTTTGAACCACGAGCACGCGGCACTGGCAGACGGTGCCGCCATGGACCCGACGCTGAACTGCTTCTTAGACTTGATGAAATTTACGCCAATGCCTGGCGACGTCATTTGGGCAGACGATCGCTGGTTCAACGGATATGTTCATCGAGATGGCGCTTTGGTCCTTGACACGATTGATCTGATGGGAGCACTGCACAAGCTAGGGAGCATTACGCCGAAAGAATTGTTTGAAGTTCTTCGAGTTGCTCGTGAGAGCGATTTTCGTTTCATCGCATTGAATGAGGATGAAATAAAGGCAGCGGTCAATGAGGCAACAATTGAGGACGGGCGCTTGGTCGACACGCGATTGCTGCGCACGTTGCGTAGATATTACGCCAGATGTCTAGTGGACGGCCAGATATTAAGTGTCGTTTCGACTCCGGAGCGCACTGGGAATGGCAGTTTAGAGTGGCCTTTTATCCTTAGTTCAGGGCAAGCGGCCATTAACGCGATTGCTGAGATCTGGCAGGAATCGAAGGGCGATTTCAATTCGGCCCGCGTGAGATCAGAATGGGTATTGTCGAATTTGTACGCGCCAGATCGCGGCCGCTCGTTTACTGTGGCACAACGTAGAGCGGATCTCGACTTACAAATGGAAGCGAATGCGCTTTCCGCGCTTCTCGCTCGCGCTACCGTCTTTTCACCGACCGATGCGGACGAGAGGCGTACGCGACGAGCGTATTTAGAGTGGATATATGTCCGACTCATTCAACCCCGATTCGGTGCCGATCCGCACTTGGCATTGCTGACACTCGACAGCTTAAAGCGGCTATTAGAAATGTCTGTCGATTCAACCTCTGACTCGTTGGTACATAGAAGGGCCGCGTGTGCAGTGGCGGGAGCATTCTTCGCCGACTTGCCTTATGAACTGAATCAAGAGATCGCTCGCGATGGACATTTTCTGGGGAAGATTGGCGCGTCTCAGAGGGAGATTCTAACGTTGGGGGGGCATACGTTCTCAGCTGAGGAACTTTGGACGACTGCTGCAAGTCTGGTCTCTACAGACGGAAAGGCGACGCTTAAGGCAGATGACAATTCAGAACTTGAGCTGCAAATAGAGACTGACAAGGAGTACCGACGACTAATCGCCTACGACCGAAAAGCAAATTGCGCGTACATAGTACTTCCAGACGCAGTTGATGTGCTTGCCGGCTCTGCCCCTGAGCGTGAGAGAGCGTTGCACACAGTTCGCGACTGGTTCGACTGCAGTTCAACAGAGTGCTACGCCACAATTGCCAAGATTGCTATCATCGATGATCCAGCACAACGAATGACGGAGCTCATTCGTGTCAGACGATGTAGTGCCGAATCCTTTTACGCGGATCTGCGGACATCGATTCAGCAGCAGCATCCGGTGCGCCCCACCGAGCTAATGCCACCGGACGTCACCTCAATTCTCCGCCACTTGCGCTGGCGCCTAGACACCGGTTCTGTCGTGGACTGCGGGACTGCAATTGGGCGGGCGGGCGAACAGCTAATTGATGAGCTAGGTGTAGAAGCAGCAACAGTTAGGCTGGCAGCCTTGCCCATTCACCTTCCGGCATGCATCGTCGACACTCTTGGCAAACTCTCGGCGGATAATCGAACCGAGATAATTAAAAGGCTGCTTAATTCGCTGTCCAAGTCTCCCCTAGGGATTGCGCATTGTGCAAGAATCTTGCTGGAATTCAGAAAAGACCGTCCCAGCTATCCAAGACTTGCCCGCCGATTAGCCCTGCGTAACTTGACATCGACCGCCTATGTCGAAACCTGGATTTCCGTGGTCCAACGATGCTCCGAGGACCTAATGTTCGTAGAGGCATTCAGGAAACTAGGAGCTGTTGAGCGTTTCGTCGTTCTGTGGTATCACAGCGACCGCCTATTTCGTTTATTGCGCAACATTGGTGTGCCCGCAGATTGGATTGGCGAACATATTGGAACCGTGGGGGCGCGATTGCCCGCAGAAGTCGTCTTTGCGGATTCGGAATATACCTCCGATGTGGCCTATCCAAGGCGTGTCGATGCGTCGGTTTTTGGCCTTGCAAGTGCTGTCTATGCGATAGGCGAGTTAAGCAATCCGAAAGACCCTTTCCGGGAAATGATCTCGGAGTTCATCGGAAATAACCACGCGATTCTCGCACGATTGGTTCGGGACAGGACTCGCGCACCTAATGTTCTTGGTTCACTGCTGTGCTTCGCCCCTTCTTGGTTGGTTTTCCTGCCAGATTCTATCCGCGAGGGTTTCTCCCCGACTGGCGCACGACTGATGCTAGAGCAAGCTATCGAGCAAATCCGAAAAGGAAATTCGGACGTTGAGATTTGGGCATATATTTCCGCCGTGCTAGGTGATCTAGAGCCATTCCCTGAGCTGGTTCCTCAATTTCGAGAGGCTGTGCTTGCGACAGACTTCCTGCAGTTCTATGAAAGGACCCCGAATGACGGATTGGTACCGATTACGGTGGCGGCCATGCAAACTCCTCATTTGGGACCGGACGTAGCAATCTATGTTCGAAGCCAGCTGGTTAGGCTGGCTGGTCACTTGGGCCGTTCCGAATCAACAGCGGCAATCCGCAAGGCCGAGCAACAGCTTGTTCTTTCTGCGGCATTCAATGTTGCAGCCGCTTTGCAGCCCTCAATGGAAAGATTTGCAGAGCTGGCTTCCTTGGTCGACGAGCTGCTCGGCGTGTGGTCGTCGCTGAAGCACGAATCAACCAGTCTTGTTCGACACCTCGCGGATGGTCTTCCTAATGCCGCAGGGCGCCATTTTTGGCCAATTCAGATAAAGCTGCGCGCAATGGATTGAATCCCGCCTTTTGACACTCAGCAGCAGTTTTTGGTTGTCTCCTCAAGGGCGCAAGGACCCGGCTGGCCATCCCCGGCACGCTAACCGAATCTCACCGAAAGACTTTTTAGCGCTCCGCGAACCCGCAAAGGCCGCGGCAGCGCTAAAGCGCTTATCAATAATCTTTCGACCTTTCACGGCCTTGAAAAGGCCGTTCTTCCACCTGCGGCTTTCAGCTTCACTCATCTCCAGGGCGGCTTGGGACTATTGGTCGGCGACAAGTAGATCTGATAATTGTTGGGTCCAAGCTGGTCCGCGGACACGGTAAAAACAAATTGGTTGGCGTAGGACAGAGTGATACTGTACATTGTGCCGAGGTTGCCTTGCACAAGACGCGAAATGTCACTCACGTCGGAAAGCTGGACCTGGCCATTGAGCAGCCAGCTGTTTGTATAAAGATACTTCACGCCGTCCGTCTTGGTTTCCTCATAGAGCCCCACTCCACTCGTGTTATTTCCGAGATTGACCTGGTAATACTGGGTCCCGTACTCCTCGACGGAAGCGGCTGTGGAAAATGATTGGTCTTTGGAGAGATTATGCGTGCTGATCGTAAGCTTGGGCGTGATAGTCGCACCGTCTGAGGTCTTGATGACCGGGTAAAGCGGTCCGAGGCTGAGGTAGCCGTTGCGCTTCTGCCGCCACAGGTCATTGATGCGGGCCCAATTGAACAGCATGAAGTTGAAGTCGAACCTGGAGTAAGGCTGCGCGCTGTTCCAGGCGAGTTCCAGGACTGTTTCCACCGCGCCCATAATGCTTCCTGTCAGGTCTTCAAACTGCTTGAAGAGCTCGACGATGGCATTGCTGTATTTGTCCGATTGCATGCCTTGGATAAAAATCCAAAATGGCGTGGCCTTGTAACTGGCTTCAAAGAGCGACTGGTTGGGGTCGGTAAACAGCGGCTCGATGGCGCGCGTCTGCGCAACGGTCTGCCAGACAAAGACCGATCCCCAGTTCGCCGTCCCTTCAATGAACCACGCTTTTGGGTCGGGCGGACGGTACTTCACGCTGAGTCCGAAGCTGTACTGCTCGCGGTGGAAAAGTTCGTGCGCCGAGATGGGCTTGCAGAGGCCGGGATTCGCGGTGAACTTCTCCGAGTTAAAGTCAATGGGACCCTCGGGACTGGTCACACCAGACGTGCCGTCCGCCAGCAGATAGAACTGGATCTGGATTTTTGTTTGATTCTTCGCAACATACGGAGCGCGGCCGAATGCTGCATTGTAAGCGCTCCAGGCTGTCTCCAGGTCTCGCGATGTTGCTTCCACGAGGGCGCGCGAGATGTTGTTCTTTGGGTCGGGATCGGTTTCCGTCCAATGGAGGTCGAAATGGGTGGTGGACATCTTGTTAGGCAACTTCGGCACTGCCGCTGCCAGCTCTTCGTCCAGTTGCTTATGTTGCGCGGGCGTGATGGCGGGATTGGCCAGCGCCTGCACGAAAGAATCCAGCAGTCCTGTACCACAAGGATCATCGAGATCGTAGTTATGGACTACTTTTGCGAACTCAGGTGCGGGCGGGGCTTTGGGTGAGGGCTTCGGGTGGACATTAAATATTCTATAGCCCAGAAGGCGGAGTTGGCTGAAGTTCCGCGGCACATCTCGATTCGACTCAATGAGCTTCTGCCAGAGTGCGTTTGACAACACTCGAGCCGACACCGGCGTGCCCTTGGCCGCTAGTTTATTATAGGTAATCATTCGTGCAGGCATTCTTATCTCCTCGTTTACTCGCCGGTTAACTTACCACCGCGCCGTCTGGCCATGGATTATTTTTTAAGGACGTTCAAGCTTTTGGTTCGTTTTTGGAACAAGTGTCCCAATATGGACTGAGAGTGCAGCGCGCGACGCCAAAGCAGTTTGGAGACATCTTTGGTTGACATCGCCTCCGCTGCTCCGTTACATTGTTCTCCACAGATCCACCATGAACAGTCAGCGATTTACATACGTTCGGTTTGCCGCCAGCTACTTCTTTACCGGAGTGGCGGCCGAGTCGAACTATGTGGATTGCGCAGCGGGGCCTGGGGTATAAGAAAAACGTAAGACGCAATCATAAAGTTCAACTGAAGCCGCAACTCCACAAGGGTTGCGGCTTTTACTTTTTGGGGGCTTTCACAAGAACGATTATCAGGAGAACAGCCATGACCATTGAAGAACGGCGCGCGGAGATTGACCGTATTGACGCCGAATTACTACGAATCGTCAGCCTGCGGGCGCAGGTTGCCTGCGAAGTCTTTGCGCTGAAGCGTGCGAACGGTGAGCCTGTATGTGATCCGCAACGGGAGCTGCAAGTTGTGCAGCGGGCGCAGCATTCGAATACTGGTCCGCTCGATAACTTGGCTGTGGCCCGGATTTTTCGTGCGGTGATTGAAGAATCGCGCCAGCTTGAACGGCGGCTTGAATGCCAATTTCTTGAACGTCAACTTGAGCTGCAACTCGAACCTCAGCTTGAAGCTCACATTCGTGAATCTCACCCTAAAGACACACTCGCAACAAAACAGGAGACCACACATGATCGTTAATATGTCTGACCAAGCCACCCAACTCCAGATTGCCCACGTTGTGGACCGCATACGCGAACTTGGGTACCAGGCCCATATCACGCAAGGGGCGGAGCGCACGATTATTGCCGCCGTGGGCAGTAGTGGACGCCGCTCGGAATTGGAAGCCTTGAAGGCCGCGCCGGGAGTGGATGACGTGGTGGCTATCGCGCATCCGTTCAAGCTGGTTAGCCGGCAGGCGCGGGGTGCTCGGTCCGTGGTGGATGTGGGCGGCGTCTGCATTGGCGGGCCGGAGGCCATTGTGATTGCCGGGCCTTGCTCGGTGGAATCTCGTGAGCAGATCTTTTCTACCGCGCGCGCGGTCAAAGCTGCCGGTGCGTGCATGCTTCGCGGAGGCGCTTACAAGCCTCGGACGTCGCCTTATGAATTTCAGGGACTTGGCGTGGAAGCGCTTTCCCTTCTCCGCGAGGCCGGCGACGAGACTGGGCTGCCCGTGGTCACTGAGGTCATGGGGACGGAAGATGTGGACGTAATCTCCGAATATGCGGACATGCTCCAGGTGGGCGCGCGCAACATGCAGAACTTTGTCTTACTGCGGCGCTTGGCCCGTGTAGACAAGCCGGTGCTGCTCAAACGTGGTCCTTCGGCGACCGTGAAAGAGTGGCTGCTGGCTGCCGAATATCTGCTGTCCGGAGGTAACACGCAAGTTGTGCTCTGCGAGCGTGGCATCAAGACCTTTGAGACCGAGATGCGCAACACTTTGGACCTGGCCGCGGTGGCGCTGGCTCGCGAGCTTTCTCATCTGCCGGTGATTGCTGATCCTTCGCACGGTACGGGGAAACGCGAGCTCATCGCAGCAGCCTCGCGCGCGGCCATTGCGATTGGGGCGGATGGAATCATTGTGGAAGTACACCCTTGTCCTGAGAGGGCGCTGTCGGATGGACCGCAGTCTTTGGACTTCGCCGGCTTTGAATCCCTGATGCTTGATCTTCAGAAGCCGTTGCGGGCAGTGTTCAATCCGGCTGCGCGAAGTGTGGTGGCGCGCTGATACTCAGGCCCGTTTTGAGATCAGATTCTGGACGCGAGACTGCATCACTCGTGCGATGGTTTGCCTGAGCTCGAGGGGATTGACTGGCTTGGCAATGTAATCGTCCATGCCGGCCTCCAGGCAGCGTTCGCGATCGCCTTTCATGGCGTGCGCCGTCAGAGCGATGATCGGCAGGTGCGCCTTGGTTTGCGTTTCCTGGTGGCGAATGGCCAGGGTAGCGGTGCAACCGTCCATTTCCGGCATTTGTACGTCCATCAGCACCAGATCAAAATCCTGCTTTTCGACAGCCACCAGCGCTTCCCGGCCATTGTTCGCCACGAAAACTTGATGTCCAAATCTTTCCAACAACCGCACTGCCAGCCTTTGATTCACTACGTTATCTTCTGCCAAAAGTATTCTGAACTTTTCATCTTCTTCTGCATCTTCTTCTTGCCGACGAGCAACGTCAGAGATTGCCGGCTTGACGTCCACGCCTTCCGCGGTTTCCAACGCAGCGGTGAAATGAAAGGTGGAACCCACGTTGTGCTCACTCTCCACCCAGATGTGTCCGCCCATGAGTTGGACGATGCGGGAGCTTATTGCCAACCCCAGACCGGTGCCACCGAATTTGCGCGTGGTCGTCGCCTCGGCCTGGGAGAATGCTTCAAAGATCAGTTTTTGTTTTTCCGCCGGAATACCAATGCCAGTATCGGAAACCGAGAAAACCAGCTCCGTTTTTTCGCCGATCCATTTCCCAGGCTGGACGCGGAGAGTCACGGCGCCAGTCTCCGTAAACTTGACCGCGTTCCCCAGTAAATTGATCAACACTTGCTTCAGCCGCATCGGATCGCCGAGAAAGAATTGGGCAATGTCCGGGGCAACGGCAAACGTCAGTCCCAGGCCCTTGCTGTGGGCGTTGATGGTGATGGTGCGTATGGCCTCGATCACGGTGTCGCGCAGGTCAAATTCCACGTGGTCGAATTTCAACTGGCCGGCTTCAATCTTCGAGAAGTCCAGAATGTCATGGATCACTTCCAGCAGGCTGTCCGCTGAGCTGTGCGCCAGGTCGAGCAGCTCTCTCTGCTCGATGGTGAGGTCCGTGTGGCCTGCCAGCTCCAGCATACCGAGCACACCATTAAGGGGAGTCCTGATCTCATGGCTCATGTTGGCCAGGAATTCGTTCTTACCCATATTGGCTGCTTCAGCCTCGTCTTTCGCCTGGACGAGTTCAATTGCAGCGCGCTTGCGCCGGGTGCAATCATGACTGATTGTAATGAACCCAACGGGCGTGCCGCGGACATCTCTGCGCAAGGAAGTGGACAGTTCCGCAAATTTTCCGGAGCCACCCTCACGCCGGCGAGCCAGGTGCTCCGTTTTCACGGATTGTCCCGTGTCATAAACCTTCTTGTAAGTAGCGCGAAGAAATTCGGTGGTTTCCGGGTCGAACAGGTCTTTATAGTTTAGACCGCCGGCGTTCTCTGTGAGCCGGTTAAACAACTGGTAGGAGCTCTTGCCCGTGTAGACATACGTTCCGCGGAGATCAGTTTCCGTGTAAGCTTCCTCGAGTTGGTCCATGATCGCGCGGTGCCGTTTCTCCGCCTCTTCTTCTATTTCTTCTTCGCGGGTCACGTCGCGCACGAACACCGTCAGGCGAAAGACCTCATCCTGCGGTATCGCCAAAGCCGCCAATTCAACGGAGAATTCACGCCCGTTGCGGTGCAAGGCGGTCGCTTTGATCCAGTCGTTCCGAACTGGCTTTGTTCCAGGACTCAGGAACCGTTTCACCCTATTATCAAAGGCCGTACGACCGCCCGGGGCCACGACGCATTGCGAGAAGTTTCGGCCCAGCACTTCCGCACATGACCAGCCGAAAAGGGCCGCGGCCTGAGCATTCCAGCCTCGAATCAGTCCAATGGAATCCACTTCGACAAAAGCATCCACGGCATGCTCCAGAATGGCACGCCTGCGGTCGCTGACGCGGCCAACACCCGGCGAAAACTGCCTTGCGGGAACGTTTCCCATCTTTTGATCCTTCAGCTTCATGCCTTCGGACCTGAACTGACCAGGGCCCCGCCGCCTGAGGCTGCCTGGGCCATGGCAAAAGTGGCGGTGAAATGGAATGTTGACCCTTGAGCAACTTTGCTTTCCACCTGGATGTCGCCGCTCATCAGCTTCACAATGCGTGAGCAGATTGCCAGTCCCAGGCCTGTACCGCCATACTTCCGACTCGGAGAACTGTCTGCCTGGGAGAAGGCCTCAAAGACGAGTGATTGTTTGTCGACTGGAATTCCAATTCCGGTGTCAACTACGAAGAAATGGAGCTGCACTTCGTCTGGCTTCAAGTCGTACGCAACGACGCGCTCGACCAGCAATACCACTTCTCCGCGCTCAGTGAACTTGACTGCATTCCCCACCAGGTTCATCAACACCTGCTGCAATCGCGGAGAGTCGCCTACCAGCGAGCACGGGACCTCCGGTGCGATGTCATACGTCAGTTTCAGCCCCTTTAGGTGCGCGCTCGGGACGTGGTCGTGTATGACTGCGGCAACGGCTGCAGCCAGCTCAAACTCGACGCACTCCAGCTCCAGCATGCCCGCCTCAATCCGGGAAAAATCCAAAATGTCATTGATTACCGACAGTAAAGTTTTGGCAGACTCGTCGGCCATCCTCAGCAACTCACCCTGCTCTGCGGTGAGCTCGGTCTGAGCGGCCAGTTCAAGCATTCCCATAACTCCGTTGAGAGGCGTCCTGATTTCGTGGCTCATATTGGCCAGGAATTCACTCTTGGCCTTGCTGGCCGCCTCAGCAGCTTTCTTGGCCTTCACCACTTCGAATTCATTCAGTTTGCGCTCGGTGCAATCACGGGTCACCACAGCATACTCAGTAGGGTTCCCGCCAGCGTCTCTCAGAAGAGACACAGACTGCTCGAAAAAGCGGGTCTGTCCGTTGTGCGTTTTCTGGTATTCGATCCTGGCCGAATTTCCGGTCCGGTGAACTTCCTGATAGTGCGCTCGCAAGCATGCAGCCTCTTCGGGACTAAATACTTCTTTGTAGCTGACGCCGATAGGAGAAGTGTTCCAGATGTCACTACGCAGATGCTTGTTCACAAAAAGAAAAGTTCCGCGTAGATCCACCTCGTGATACGCCTCAGGAAGCTGGTCGGCAATAAACCGCCGCCGTTCCTCAATCTCTTCCTCCAGCGGCTTCGGCGGACGGAGATCGCGGACGAACGCGCTCAGCCGGGGTGCTTCGCTGCAATTCGTGAGAAAAACGGTCAGCTCAATCGGAAATTCATGCCCGTCGCGGTGCAAAGCGGTGATTTCCAGCCGCCTGCTTTGGTCTGAATCTGCTCCCGCGTGAAAACATTCGTGCACACTCTTGTGAAGAAAACTACGATCTCCCGGAGAGACGATCAAGGAAACAAGACCTTGTCCCACGGCTTCCGTCCGCGGCCATCCGAACAAGTTCTCGGCCTGCAGATTCCAAACAGTGATCAACCCTTCGGCGTCCACCTCCACAAATGCATGGAAGGCCATATCGAGGAGGCCGCGCATCTGCTCTTCTTCCGTCTCTGAAACGGGACGAACTAGCGTGGAGTTAGGGTATGTCATCGCTGTGATTTCCATGTGCCGGAGCATGCCTCAACGGGTACATCGGCAGAGACGAGCTGGGGCTTAAATAACTTGAAGTTTAGAGATGGGAAATGAAAGAACCATCAAGCAGGCCGCACAGCCGAATCAGAGACCGCCTGGAGACTGGAAGCTGAGTGCTTTTCCATGGTCCTTTTGATGATGGCGCCCAGTTTTGTGGCATCAATAGGCTTGGCAAGAAAGTCATCCATTCCCACTTCCAGGCATCGCTCACGATCGCCGCTCATGTCATGCGCGGTCATGGCAATGATCGGGATGTGGAGTTGCGTGTGCTCTTCCTGCGCGCGAATGGCGGTAGTGGCCGCACAGCCGTTCATCTCCGGCATTTCCACGTCCATCAGCACCAGATCGAAGGATTGCGTGTCTAATCGTTCCAATACCTGCAGCCCGTTATTGGCTACGACCACTTGATGGCCCAACCCCTCCAGCAGGCGCACGGTCAGTTTCTGATTCAACACGTTATCTTCCGCCAGCAAGATGTTTAAAGGCTGGACACTCTCCTGCGGTTGCGGGTCCGGCGCAGCGGCAGCGATGTCCTGTCCGCGTTGCTCTGGCTTGAGCGAAATGCGTATCACTCCGGAATTGGCTTCCCCGATGCCCATTTTTTCGGCCATTCTAAAACTGACGGTGCAATAAACTCCTCACCGGTTATATCGGCAGACCCGGGAATAGGTTAAGCGTTAAATTGCTTTAAACTCGGAAATGGGAATGAAGGAAGCCAGGAGCCCAGTCGTCTCTGAGGCCTCGGAGCCGCGGTTATTGTCCCCGCGAAATCGAAAGAGCGCCGGCGATGAACGCCGGCGCTCTTTCCCAAGCAAATTGTTTCTTATGAAATCGCTCTTAACTTTCACGAACTTTCCGCGCAGTTGCTGCCGTACGCAGGCTACCGTACTGGCGCCGGCACAACGACGGCGTTACGCAAAGCAGCCGCGTCTCTCCAGCGAAACAGCAGGACACAGCCGAGAATGACAAACGTCACCAGGACAATCGCAGTATTGGCCACACCGGAAATATCGATGGAGTAGCTCAGGTCCGGAGCGCCGGGCATGGACGTGTAGGTCACTGCGGCCATTCCTGTATAGTGCATGGCCGGAATTGCCGAGCCCATGATGAGGGCACAAGCGATCTTCGGCACCACCCCCAGCTTCTCTTCGCGGAACAGGAACGCCATGACCAGCGCGGCCAAAGAAACGACCACGGCGATTCCTACGGACATCATGACCAAACCGGTGTCCCAATGGTGCATCGCAGAGAGCCGCATCGCGTCCATTCCGGTGTAGTGCATCGCGGCAATCGCGGCGCCCATCAGCAGACTTCCCGCTGTGAAGTGAAACCAGTTCAGTTGTGGGCGGCTGACAATGAAAAGCGCGATGAAAGAAGCGACAACCGCGGCCACCAGGGACAGAATTACGGTTGGGATGTGGTAATAAACGGGAATGGACATGCGGTAGGCCAGCATTCCGGTGTAGTGCATGGACCAGATGCCGGTGCCCATGGCGATAGCGCCGCCAATTAGCCAGGCCCGGCGCGCGTGGTCGCGTGTGGCAGCGACACGCCCTGCCACGTCGAGCGCAACGTACGAAGCACAGACGGCAATCAGCACAGAGAGCGCCACTAGACGAAAGTCGTAAGTGGCAACGATTGATTCATTCATAATTCTCCTTAAACATGGTTTTTGAAGCAGTTGTTCTCGACATTAAGTTCGTTTAATGCCGGTCGCAAGTACCTAATGTGATTCACGAGTTCGTCGTGCACAATGCTCAAAGTGAGTGACCGCACCCGGGCCTCAGCTCTGGAATCCGCTTATACTTATTTCTCAATGCAGATCATCTTTGGAATCCATGCAGTCGAAGAAGCTTTGACCGCTCGCGGACGCCGTTTTGAATATGTCGCCGTCGCTCCCGGCCGGGGCGATGCGCGCATTCAGAAGATCGCCATCCTCTGCCGGTCGGCCGGTGTACCGTTGCGCACCGTGCCGCGCGATCAGTTGACCCGCCTGGCCAAGACGGCGTCACATCAGGGCGTGGTCGCGGTGACCGGCGAGAAGCAATATGGCGACGTCGAAGATTTGCTGGCACAGAAGCGCGGGCAATACGCCTTCATCATTGTTCTGGATGGAATTGAAGATCCCCACAACCTTGGCGCCATTGTCCGCACGGCGGAAGGAGCGGGAGCGGACGGAGTTGTGCTGCCCGAGCGCCGGGCGGTGGGCGTTACAGCCACCGTGGTCAAGGCGTCGGCGGGCGCGTCAGAGTACTTGCCGATTGCAAAAGTGACGAACATTAGCCGGGCCATTGAAGACTTGAAATCCCGCAACATCTGGACCGTGGGACTCGACGAACGCGGCGACAAACGCTATGACCAGATCGACTACCGCATGGATTGCGCCCTGGTATTAGGCGCCGAAGGCGACGGTCTGCACGAGCAAGTCCGCAAGAAATGCGATTTTCTGGTGTCAATTCCCATGCTGGGCAAGGTGCCGTCGTTGAATGTGTCCGTTGCGGCGGCGGTTGTGATGTACGAGGTGGCGCGTCAGAGGCGGGAAAAGCAATTAGCAAATATCAAATAGCAAACAGCGAGGTCCACGACACTCTTGCAGCATCACTCAAAGGACAGTTTCTTTTGCCTGCTCATCTACTTCCTTGCGGTGAATTTCATTCGAGTGAAGTCGACACTATACGAAGTAAATGAGCGGAGAGCGTCCTGCCCGAGGTTTCCGAAGAAGTCGCCACTGCTGGCCTGAGTTGAGCCGGCAAAGACGGAAGCGTTTTCCAGTGTTGTCTCCTCTCCGCCTAAAGAGAGCCGCAGATTAGACATGTTGTAGGCCGGGGAGGAACGGCGGCCTCCTGTCCCGCTGAACGTAAACAAGCTGCGCTTCTCTCCCCGGAGCTTGGCTTTCACGACGTTATAAAATTGCACGTCGAAAGTGGAAACCGCCGCCCCGGTGTCCAGAGAAAAAAGCAGGTTGCTTCCCTCTACATGGACCGCAACCAGCGGAGTCTGATTTTCCAGGAAGAGTTCAGAATCCATCGGCCCCGGTGGTTCTGTGTTGATGCCAATCTTGCCATTTGCATAAAACGTGATGTTTCCCAGAGCTGCCTGGACTGGGAAACCGATGATGCCCTGCAGCTGGATCCCCGCCAGGTTCAAGTTCTTATCACTTGTGACATCAAGCTCAACATTGTGAAGAACGGCGGTTCCGATTTTCATTTCGGAAACAACGCCGATGTGAAAGGAAAGCGGCATTCCCCCCACGCCCCGAGTGGTTGCCGTGCCCTTGAGGAGTGGCAGGCCAATGCGGCGGGCAGTGGTCTCCGTGATGACGCAAGTGTTGGCGCCTGTATCAAGAACCCAGGATTCGGTCTGGCCGTTGATTCCCACCGGTATTTCTAGCAAGCCAAGCTGATTGTGGGTCACCGGAAGAGTAAAGGAGGCGCTCTGTTCCAGTGTTTGGAGCGGAGCACTCCGTAATACGCGCATTTCTTTCAATCGGTCGCTGACATTCACGCGCTGCTTGCGATTCAGCGACCGGCCATGCCTTCGCAAAAGCGCGGCAAATTCCGCTTCTGCCTTGGAATACTCGAAAAGTTTTGCGTAATCATCCGCCAGCGTAAGCAGGACATCTCTTTCCCGGACCGACGGAGCGCTATGAGTCAATTTCCGGGCCATCGGCAAAAGGATCTGGATCGATTGCTGGACCTGGTTTTTTCGGTTCGCCAGAACGCCGCGAAAGAAAACCGCGTCTTCCTGAGCGATGGTTCCCTGCCTCAAGGCCATATCCAGCTCAAGGTATTGTTTCTTATCGAGAAGAGACTGGAGCACACTCGCACCCGTCCGCGTAGCCGGCGCAGGCAAAACCGGCTGGCACAAGGTTGCCGCCGATGAAATCACAGCCAGAAACAGGCCAACAAGCAGGTTTGCAGTTCTGATCCGGGTTTTACCGTTGTTGTGTGTTATGTCCCGAGCACTGCTATTTGCCAATTGCCCTCTTCCTCGCCTTGATCACGATTGCAAGATCGCCATTCCGCGTATTGGTAAAGCGCAGCACAACCCGGCCTTCACTATCGAGCGAAATGACTGCCGGCGTGTTGACGGAGGTCAGCATCCATCCGGGGGGAAGCGCTACGAAATTCAGGGGGCGGCCCAGCGTTCGCGTCCAAACCAGTTCTCCATCTTTCACCACATAGCCAACCGGGTCGGTGTATGTTTCTTCAACTCTGACGCGCGCGGATTGGCCTTCGCCAACTGGATGATCAAGGTCTCCTTGCACCACGACCGAATCCGGATCGGCTGGCTCCGGATAATAGCCGAGAGTGTTCACCTGTTTGCCGGTTACCGTATAGGTCTTGAGCGGTTTGCCGGTGTCCAGGTCAGTCATCCTGGAGTCCGGGGAGACCGCACTTCCCTTTCGCACGAAGCTGTGCACGGACTTCTGTCCCACTCTGGTGACGGTAAGATCGTGCGAGAAACGGAATTGATGACTTGCGGGATCGAGCAGCCAGTAGGTGATCTCGCGATCTTGCTCGGCGCGGTGGAATGATTCTGTCTGCGCGCTCAGCGCGAGCGGAAAGAACGCCAGCAGTAATATACAAACTTTCTTCATGGCAACCTCCGCGCCGTAATCTTGACCGGCAGTTGATCGTCACGATCATTCACAAAGCTGACACGAACACGGCCGTTCGCATCCGTAGACACAATCGCTGGAGAAGTACTGCCCACGAGTTCCCATCCTGCGGGCAAGACCACCACGTTGCGCTTGATGCCGAATGGACGGTCAAAAACCAGCAAGCCGTCTTTTACGTAATACGATGGAGCGTCAGTGTATGTCTTGAAGATGCGAATCCGAGACTCGCCGCCTTTGGGGACCGGGCCCGGCAGATAGACTTTGATGAACTGCGCGTCGTCGGAAGTTTGCGCCGGGACAAGTCCTGTGGCTTTCGCGTCTTTGCCGCTGACCAGCTCAAACTTCAGGTCTTTGCCGCTGCTCCGCGCGATCACGCGTTCTTTGGACGCAGTCGAACCCGGTCGCACCGGATTGAAGAAAAACCGCGCGCCCTCACGGGTTGCACTCACGTCATACGTGATGGCGAACTGATGCGTTTCCGGCGGCAGGAGTTCGTAGAGCGTGAATTCATCCGCAGCGAAAGCGGGGATGGCAAACACGAGAAACAGAGCGACAATTCGTGACAACTTCATGAATGGAACAGGAGTGTAGCACAGCGCGGCAAACCCCAACCAAAGAACCTCAACCACAAAGGACACGAAGGAACACAAAGGAAAACCCAAAACAACCTGACTGGTTCCCTTTCTTCCTTCGTGTTCTTTTGTGCCCTTTGTGGTTGAGGGGTTGTCGCCTGACACGCCGAGCTCACGCGTGACGTATGGCTTCCAGGAGCCGAGTTTCACCCACATGCGAGCAGCCAAATAGCCTGATAGCGAGGAGTGATATACTCGGCGCGACAGCTATGAATTGCCCTTCCTGCGGACGTGAAGTCCCGGGCGCAGCGCGCTTTTGTCCTGCCTGCGGTGGCGCGCTGGAGGTCGGCGCCACGGCCTCGCTGGATCCGGAAGCCACGGTTCGCGTTCCCGGTGCGCCAGGAAATTCTCCGCGCAAGCCATCTCCCAGTGGCCGGATTTCCTCTTCCACCGACCCCTTCGATGGCGCCCGGTTCATCCCCGGAACAGTCCTCGAAGACCGCTACCGCATCGTGGCCATGGCCGGACGCGGCGGCATGGGCGAAGTCTATCGCGCGGAAGACCTTAAACTCAGCCAGACAGTGGCGTTGAAATTCCTGCCGGAATCCATCGCGCAAGATGGCACAGTATTGGCGCGCTTCCACCGCGAAGTTCGCATCGCTCGTCAGGTGTCCCATGCCAACGTTTGCCGCGTCTTCGATATCGGCGAAGCCGATGGCCTTCCGTTTCTTACCATGGAATATGTGGATGGCGAAGACCTGGCCACGCTGCTGCGACGCATTGGACGTCTGCCTTCCGACAAAGGCATCGAAATCGCGCGCCAGATCTGTGCCGGGCTCGGGGCCGCGCACGACCATGGCGTGATTCATCGCGATCTCAAGCCGGCCAACATCATGATCGACGGCCGCGGCAAGGTGCGCATCACCGACTTCGGCCTGGCTGGAATGGCCGGGAGTTTCAAGCCGGAGGAATCAGGCGCCGGCACGCCTGCCTACATGGCTCCCGAACAACTGGCGGGCAAAGACGCCTCGGTCCAGAGCGATATCTACTCATTGGGCCTGGTGCTCTACGAAGTCTTCACTGGGAAGCGCCCGTTCGAAGCCGCCACACTTGTCGAGCTGATCCGCCAGCACCAGACCTCCTCTCCGACAACTCCTTCGCTGCTGGTGAAGGACATCGATCCGCTCGTCGAGCGGGTGATCCTGCGCTGCCTGGAAAAAGATCCCAAGAAGCGCCCCGCTTCGGCGTTGCAGGTTGCGGCCGCACTGCCGGGAGGCGATCCGCTGGCCGCTGCGCTCGCGGCAGGGGAAACGCCGTCGCCCGAGATGGTCGCTGCTTCGGGAGAAACCGAGGGTCTGCGTCCGGCGGTGGCCTGGGTTGTGCTGGCGGGAGTCATTGTGTCCGTCACCGCTACGATTTTGTTGAGTGCACCAACCATGCTCTACCGGCGCGTGCCCCTCGAAAAGCCGCCCGAGGAGCTTGCCGGACACGCGCGTGAGATCCTGCAGAGTGTGGGATATTCCGAGCTGCCGGTGGACACAGCGATGGGGTTCTACGAGGGGAAGGAGTTTCTACGGTATATCGCGGAACACGACAAATCAAAGACGCGCTGGGACCACCTCGATACCGGGGCGTTCGTGTTTTGGTATCGCGGCAGCCCTCAGCCGCTCGCGGCCTATGCCTCGGTCTACTTCTCGGATGCACCTGTATTGGGGTCCGTGTGGACCAACGACCCGCCGCTCGATAAGTCCGGGATGACGCTGGTCCAGCTCAATCCGCGCGGTCGCCTTACGCAGCTCATCGCAGTTCCTCCGCAGGTTGACAAACCGGCAGGCGCGGCGTCGCCACCTGACTGGGCGCCGCTATTCTCTGCCGCGGGGCTCGATCCGTCGAAGTGGACAACAGCGCAGCCGATGTGGACGCCTCCTGTTGATAGCGACACACGCGCTGCGTGGACAGGACCGCTGGCCGAGCGCCCCGATATTCAGATGCGGATCGAAGCCGCGGCCTACCGTGGCAGGCCCGTCTACTTCGAGTTGATTGGCCCCTGGACCCGTCCCGAGCGCATGCAGCAGTATCAGCTGACCGCCGGCGAACGGGCAACTGGGGTGTTTTTGATCATACTGACGCTTTCGGTCCTGGTGGTCGGCGCGTTACTCGCTCGGCGGAACCTGCGCCTGGGCCGGGGCGATCGCCGCGGAGCATTTCGTCTGGCGGCTTTTGTTCTTGCGGCCTCGGCGGTGGCGTGGCTCTTTGGCGCGCATCACGTCCCGAATTTTGACGAATTCGGGCTCTTTCTTGATTTTTTGTCCTGGGGGCTTTTCTGGTCCTGTTTTCTGTGGGTCCTTTACATTGCTTTGGAGCCCTATGTGCGCCGCCGCTGGCCCGCTACGCTGGTTTCCTGGAGCCGCTTGCTGGCGGGAGGTTTTCGCGATCCATTGGTGGGACGCGATGTACTTGCCGGTTGTTTCCTGGCGCCGTTTACGCTCGCTCTTGGGAAACTCGTCGGATTGTTGCTTCCCCTCTGGCTCGGCTATCCTCCTACGCAACCATCTTCGGGCCCACAATGGCAGTTTCTGGGAGCGCGGACCATCGTTGCTGATGTAGCCGGCTCGTTGATGCTTGCCCCTATTTTCTGGCTTGCGTTACTGTTTGTCTTGTTCCTTTTGCGGACCTTGCTGCGCAAGGAGTGGGCGGCGGCGGTCGCATGGGTCCTTTTATTTGGGATTGTCTTTCCCCTTGGCTCTGATCTGGGTGCCGTGGTGGGCGCTCTGATCTTTAGTAGTTTGGCCGTGTTTGTGATGATCCGCTTCGGCTTGCTGGCGCTGGTCGTTAATTTCATGGTCGTCAGTATTCTGCATCGTTGTCCCCTGACGACCCAAATGTCATCCTGGTATGCGGGCATCAGTCTGACCGGGATTGTGCTGATGGCTGCGATAACGTTCTATGCCTTCTACACCTCTCTGGGCGGCCGTCCGGTTTTCGGAAAAGCCGTGCTTGAGGAGTAAGCTGGCGTTCAGGTTGGCGCAAGAATCCGCAGTGCTAAAGAAGTGGAATGTAGGGCGGGGGGCGAATTGCGTCTGGACACAATTACAAGCCTGGCAAACGTACATCTCTTTAACGTGTAAACCCAATCCGTCGGAGCAAGTCCTGGAACCGGGGTTCGGAGCGCAGGCCATCAAGTGCCGGCAGCACATTCAGCCAGGTCAAGCCGTCAGCGCGCTCTTCGTAGGCTTTTTCCAGCCAGGTCAGTGCCAGGTCTTTCTTGCCCAGACCGGCGTATAACATCCCAAAATAAGTTGCCGGAACATAGCGCTTTTTTGCGGCGGCCTCTAGCGTGCGGATTGTCTCCTCCGTCTGGTCTTTTCTCCCATTGACCGCGTTCACGAGTCCCCACGCTGTATCCATCAGTGGAATTTCACCGGGTGACTTCGGCGCCTGCTTTGATTCGGTCTCGGATTGCTCAGAGCCGGACTGTGAGGCAGACCTGCCAAGGACGTAGTGCAGCATGAAATAATCCGGGCTAACCTGCAGTGCTTTGCCGAACTCTTCAGCAGCCTGAGGATATTCGCGTCCCAGATAATGGGCAGCGGCGCGCGTGGCGTGGACCGTCACCATCCGCTCCGGATCGGTTTCCTGCGCGGTCACCTGGGCCTTCTTGAGTTCCGCGAAAGCTTCCTTGCGGCGTCCCAAGGCAAGCAGTAGCCACGAGTACCAAAGGTGTGTGACGTAATAATCAGGATTACATTCCAGCGCTTGCTGGTAGCTGGATTCGGCCTTCGCCCAATCCCAGTGATAATGATGAAGCACGAGCGCCAGCGCACCGTGGGCTTCGGCTAGAGTATTGTCCAACTCAAGCGCGCGCTTTGCGGCGGCTTCAGCCTGGGGCATGGCTTGACGGGGCGGAAGCAGATCAAAAGGCGCAATGGCCAGCAATCCATACGCGTATGCCAGACCAGCGTGAGCTGGCGCGTAGCGCGGATCTTCCTTGATGGCATGCTCGAAGTCCACAAGGCTGCTCTTCAGACTGGCCGGCGTAAGTCCCTGCAAGTGGTACCGGGCCTTCAAGTAGCTTTCATACGCGACGGGATTTACTCTGCCGCTGCTGGCCTGAAGGTCCACTAATCGGCTTTGCTCCGACCGCGTTACCGCTAGATTGATCTCGCTGGCAAACGCCTGGGCAATTTCCGCCTGTACGGTCAGGATGTCACTTAAGTCGCGTTCGTAAGTCTCGGCCCAGAGATGGGTGTGCTCTTCCAAATCGATGAGCTGTGCGGTAATGCGCACACGCTTCCCTGCTCGCCGTACCTTGCCTTCAAGAACGTAGTCAACATTCAAGTTTTGCTTTAACTGTTGGAGGGACTCGGCACTCGAGTTGTAGTTTGCTGCCGTGGCGCGGGCAATCACCGCGAGACGCCCGGGCTCCAGCCGCGTGAGCTGGGTGATCATCTCTTCGGTCAGGCCGTCGCTGAAATAGTTGTCGTCTTCCTGTCCACTGAGGTTGCCGAACGGCAGCACTGCCAGTTTGACCTTGGGACCCTCGCTAGGATGGGCCAGGGCTTGCGCGGACGCTGTAGCTCCTGCCCCGGCTTGCAGACGTCCATTGAACCACGAAGAAAGCTCGGCCCGAAACGCATACACGGAGCCCAGCTTGTCATGCTGGTGACGATGGACGGGCAGTGCTTCTTTCTTCTCCCAGCGCTGGACCGTACGCACGTCCCGGCGCAGGAATGTGGCGATTTCCTTCCAGGAGTCGAGGCGATCGGGAAGGTTGCTGGTCGTCATCGGGCAAATTCCGCCATGGGGTATCCATCATACCGCACGGGATTCAGAGTTTGCCTGAGCGTGCCGACAATCACTCGTAGCGCAGCACGACCATGGAATCGACTTTCGCCGCGCGCCGGGCCGGGATATAGCAGGCCAGCAATGAGACGGCAGCCAGTATGGCGACCACCGCGACGTAGGTCAGCGCGTCAGTCGGTTTCACGCCGAAAAGTAAGCTGGTGAACGCCGTAAGAAAACGGGCAGCAACGAGCGAGCCCACAACGCCTATCGCGATGCCGATCGCGGTGAGCTTGAAGCCCGCCCCCAGCACCATTTGCGTAACAGTGGCACGACTGGCGCCAAGCGTCATGCGCACCCCGATTTCGTGTGTGCGCTGGGCCACCGTGTAAGACACTACACCATAGAGTCCGAGGGCGGTAGGCCAAAGCGAAGATCCTGAAGCAGCGTAAGCATGCTTCACCTCCGATATTGTGATTTGTTCCTGATTTGCGAACTGGCCGCGTCACGCCGTGACGCGGCCAGAAGAATCGGAATTTCTGTGGCTTACGACGACGGACTGCTGGCGGCGTACTGCTCGGCTTCTGTCTCTTCGACTACTTTACCGTCAAAAAGATGAATGGTGCGCTCGGCGTGCTTGGCGAAACGGGTATCGTGGGTGACCATGCAAATGGTGGCGCCTTCCCGATGCAACGACTGCAAGAGGTCCATCACCGCTTCGCCGTTGCGGGAATCCAGGTTTCCTGTCGGTTCGTCCGCCAGCAGGATTGACGGCGATCCACCCAAAGCGCGAGCGACAGCCACGCGCTGTTGCTGACCGCCGGAGAGTTGTGAAGGATAGTGCCGCATGCGGTGCGCCATGCCGACTTTCTCCAGCGCTTCCTGCACGCGTTTCTTGCGCTCCGGTGACGACATGGAGCGGTAGGTCAGCGGCAGTTCAACGTTCTCGTACACAGTGAGGTCGCCGATGAGGTTGAAGCTCTGGAAAATGAAACCGATCTCCTGGTTGCGTATGCGCGCTCTCTCGGAAAAGTCCAGCCCCTGAACGGTCTTGCTGTTGAGCACGTACGAGCCGTCGGTGGGTGAGTCCAGAAGTCCTATGATGGAGAGCAGCGTCGACTTGCCGCAGCCCGAGGGGCCGGCGATGGACACGTACTCGCCTTTCTGAATATCCAGATGAATCCCGGAGAGCGCATGTGTCTCCACTTCATCGGTATAGAAAACCTTGGTGACATTCTCCAGATTGATCAGCGTTTGTGCAGTGGCCACAGTATGATCTCCTGTTCTTCCTTAAGAATTTCGGCGCAAGCTAGTTCTTATTCCAGACGAATGCGGTCAATATTGTCGTAGCGCGACATGTCGGAAAGTATGACCTTGTCGTTTTCCTTCAGGCCGCGAATAATTTCAACCGTACTTACAGACATGCGTCCCAGTTCCACCGGGACCCGTATGGCGGTCTTGCCATCCGGTTCGATCTTGAACATCGTAACGGTGCTTTTTTCCTGGCCAAAAGCCGGGCGACCAACATACAGCACGTTGTCCAGGCGCTCCAAAGTGATGGTGCCGTCCACGCTCAGATCAGGCACGGAGCCCTTGGGCAATGTGCCTTCCAGCTGGATATCCACGGCCACAGTGCCGTTGAGCACGGAAGGATCTCTGCGAATAACAATGCCTTTGATGATCCCGTTGTGTGTATCCACCTCGGCTGTCTGACCAATGGTGACGTCTTTCACCGTGGTCTCAGGGATCTTCAACTCAGCTTTCAGGTGATCAGGATCAACAACCTTCGCCAGGATGGTGCCCTGCACAGCACGCTGGCCGACCTGGACCGGCACTTCCTGCAAAACGCCATTGATGCCGGCGCGGACTTTCAGCGAGTCGAGGTGTTTATGCTTGAGCTGGGCCATGGCCTGCTTCTGTTCGATGTTGGCCTGCTGGACCGCGAGTTGCGTGCTAATGGCCGCAGTATTGTCCTTGATGCGGTCCTGCTCGATCTGATAGCGGGTGGCCATTTCGCGTTCTTTTTCCAGTGAGGTCTGCAGCACCGTGTCGGAAATCACGCCGATCTTCATGAGTTCCCGGTTCGCCTTGGCATCTCTCTTGGCGTTCGCGTAATCCGCTCCAACGGTAGCGGCGCCGGCCCTCAGTGTCTGCAGATCGCTGTTCACTTTGACTTTGGTGTTCTGGTAGTCCGCCAGGGCGGACTTCACTTGCAGGTCCGAGTCCATCGCCTCTTGCTCCACCTGCGGATTGGAGAGTTCCATAATCACGGTGTCGGCCTTCACTTGCGTTCCCGGCAAAGCCAGAATTCGCTCCACGCGAACATCGGTCTCCGCAGGTATTAGACGGATGTCGGCGGGAATTGGCACCAGTGTTCCGATCCCGTGGACTTGGCGCAGCATGGATCCACGCAGCACTGTTCCGGGCCAGACGGTTCCGCTGTCCACGCCGGGCGCGGCTGGCTTAAGCTTGCTCACAGCAAGGGTACCGCCCGCGAGCGCCACAACCAATCCCGCAAGAAGCAGCACTCGCTTCAGGCGACGCTTCTTTTTCACCGATTCATCGCGAACTATATCCATATCAGCTCAGATTAAATGCACCTGTCATGCCAAAATACGACTGGCTGCAAACTATTGATTCTTCAGGAGAAATCCCACTTTGCTGGTGCGGTCAAGACACGGGCACTGTCCATTCCTGAAAAGCCGTGTCCGAAAACGGACAGTTGTGCTGTCCGTTCGATCAAGTACATTATAACCCTCAGGTTTCCTTTACTATGGCCTCTTTTCCCACGCAGCACACCGCTGGTCCGCCGAAAAAGCCCATGGTCTTACGCCGTCTTTTCTATACCGACCAGCACGAACTGACGCTGCCTGAAGGACATAAATTCCCTGCCGGAAAATACAGAATGCTTCGCCATCTGCTGGAGAGTGAAGGCCAGTTCAGCTTTGAACCCGCTCCCTTCGCCGACCCGTCGACGATTGCGCTGGCCCACAGTCGCGACTATATCGAGCAATTCCTCACCGGAGCACTCCCCCACGCAGCGATGAGGCGCATTGGACTGCCGTGGTCGGAAGCCATGGTCCGGCGCGCCCTGGCCTCGGTCGGCAGCACACTGAGTGCGGCACGCGATGCTGTTGATTACGGTTGGGGAGGAAGTTTGAGCGGCGGGACGCACCACGCGTTCCGAGTTGCGGGTTCCGGTTTCTGCGTGTTCAACGACATTGCTGTCGCCATTCAGTCGTTGCGCAAAGACGGCCTGGCTCTCCGCGTCAGCGTAATTGATTTGGACGTGCATCAAGGCGACGGCACAGCGGAGATTTTCGCCGAAGATCCCGATGTCTTCACACTCTCCTTTCACGGCGAGAGTAATTTTCCTTTTCGCAAACAAATCAGCAGCTTGGATGTCGCTTTGCCGGACAAGACTGAAGACGCGGAGTATCTTCGCCAACTCGATCAAGCCTTGCCGAAGGCCCTGGCGTTCCGTCCGGACATCATCTTCTATCAGTCAGGAGTCGATCCGCTCTACGCTGACGTGCTGGGCCGGCTTTCGCTTAGTTTTGAAGGTCTCAAGGAACGTGATCGCAAAGTCATGAATGCGGCCCGTGAACTGCGCATCCCGCTGGTTCTGACTGCCGGCGGCGGGTACTCCCGCCCGATTGAGCTCAGTGTGCAGGCCCACGCCAACACTTATAGGACAGCAGCAGAAGTGTTTCCAACGGAGTGACGGAGTGACGGAGTGATGGTCCTCACGGCCTGATGATATCCTCGTTCCTGATGACATCCGCCAGCGATTCTTCCCGTGAATTACATCAATTCGATCTGACTGACGTCAGTCGGATGGTCCAACAGAAGGTTGTTTCTCCCATCGAGCTGACCCAGGCCTGTCTCGACCGCATTGACCGGCTCAATCCGGAAGTCAACGCATTTATCACGGTAACGGCGGAATCAGCGCTGGATGAAGCGCGAACGGCGGAAATCGAAATCAGTCGCGGCGAGTGGCGCGGACCATTGCACGGAATTCCGCTCGCCGTCAAAGACCTGGTTGATATTGCGGGCGTCCGCACTACGGCGGCCAGCGCGGTGCTCAATAACAATGTTCCCGGGCGCGATGCTGAAGTTGTGCGCAGGCTCAAGGCCGCGGGCGCTGTGATGCTGGGCAAGCTGAACCTGCACGAGTTCGCCTACGGCGGCAGCGGGACGATTGGACATTACGGCCCCGCGCGCAATCCATGGAACACGGCACATATTACCGGCGGATCATCTTCCGGTTCCGCGGCTGCCGTGGCCGCACAACTCTGCTATGGGACCATTGGGACCGACACCGCCGGATCGATCCGGCTTCCGGCAGCGTGTTGCGGCATTGTTGGATTGAAACCATCCTACGGGTTGGTGAGCACACGCGGCGTGATTCCTCTTTCCTGGACGCTGGACCATGTTGGCCCCATGGCGCGCACCGCGGCCGATGCTGCGCTGATGTTGCAAGTCATCGCCAGCTACGATGCATCCGATATTTGTTCCCAGAAGTTTCCTCCCGTGCATTATCCATCGGCGCTGGAAGAACCGACCGCTGCTCTGCGACTGGGAGTGCCGCAGGATTTCTGGAGCACCATCGACGCAGAAATTGAGCAAGCCGCAAAGCAGGCGCTCGCGACGCTAGCCGAAATCACTGCCGGCACTCAGGAGATTGCTCTCTCGGCGGAAAACGACTACACGGTGGTGCGCTGCGAGCCTTACGTTTATCACCAAAGATATTTACCTGCCCACGCGGATGAATACGATCCAGAAACTCTCAGACGCATTCGCACTGGGACAGACATCACCGCGATTCAGTATGTGGAGAAATATCGAGATCTACTGCGAATGCGACGCGACGTCCTGCAACTCTTCAACCAAGTGGACCTCATCATTACTCCCACTTGCCCGCTCCTGCCGCCTTCCTTCGCGGAGCTAGAGGCGGAACCGCAAGACCTGCGCCCCAAAGAATTGCTGATGCTGAGAAACACGCGTCCCTTCAACGTTTTCGGGCTACCTGCAATTTCTCTCTGTTGCGGATTCTCTGCGTCCGGTCTGCCGATTGGCCTGCAGATCACCGGCGCGCCCGGCGCGGAAGGAATGGTGCTGGCGCTGGCGCACGCTTATCAGCGCGAGACCGATTGGCACAAGAGGAACCCGCTGAACGGATAGCGTGGAGCGCGCATCTTGGCCTGCGTTATACTCAGAACACCCAATCCATCAGGGTTAACAGACTTCAGCTCCAACGTTGCGGAAAAATTCCAGTCATGGATAACTCTGAACGAACCAGTAATACGGCGAACCGTCGTTTGGACTCATGGACGGAAATCGGGGCCTTCTTCGATCGCGATGAGCCCACCGTAAGGCGTTGGGCGAAAACCAGGTCTCTCCCCGTCCACCGCGTGCCCGGTCAATCCGGCGTCTATGCTTTTACTGACGAACTATCACAGTGGCTGAAGACTCCTGCCTTTATCGAAGCGTGGTCAGAAGAGGCCGCGCCTCCAGGTCAGCAGACAGAACCGGACGACATTCCGTTCCAGGAGGACGCTCCTCCAGCACCTAAGCTCCCTAAGTCATGGCTGCTGGCTACGGGCGGCGCCGCGGTCGTGGTCCTGGGGCTGGCGGTATTTCTCGTTGTTCACTTCCGCGGACCGTCGCCTGCGGCTAAGGGAGCCAACCCTTCGGCTTGTGCTAATGCGGAAGCCAATGAGTTCTACCTCAAAGGCAAGTATCAATGGACCCAGCGCACTGCGGAGAGTCTCAACAAAGCGGCTGAGGACTACACCCAGGCCATCGTGCTCGACACTAAATGCGCCAAGGCCTTCGCCGGCCTTGCCGAAACCCACAATCTGCTGCGGGAATACACCACCATGCCTGACCGTGAAGCCTTTCCCAAAGCCGAGTCGGAAGCCCGAAAAGCGCTGGAGCTCGATGACTCTCTCGCGGACGCTCACCGGGCGCTGGCGTTCGCTTCTTTCTATTGGAGTTGGGACTTTGCGGGCGCTGAGCGCGAGTTCAAGCGGGCCATCGAACTGGATCCCAATGCTGCGGTCAATCATCATTGGTATGCTACGTCGTTGCTGGTTCTGGGACGGTCTCGCGAGTCCCTTAAAGAAATCGAACGCGCGCGCGAGCTGGATCCCAGTTCCGACTCCATCCTGGCCGATAAAGGATTGATCCTTTACGCCACTCGGCCTGCCGAGGCTATGGCCCTTTTGAAACAAATAGAGCGGGCCCGCCCTGATTTCCTCTCTCCGCACGCTTATCTGGCAGGGATCGCCATGGACAGCAAGGATTATCCAACGTATCTTGCCGAGTCGAAGAGGGTGGCTGAAATCCTGAAGAGCAAGCCGGCCACGGAAATCGCCAAGGCAGCGGAAAAAGGCTATAACGCCGGCGGGGCCAAGGGCATGCTGGAGAATATGCGTCAGGCCCAGGAAAAGTATTTTGCCCAGGGAGACGTTTCCGGCCACGACCTGGCCAGGACCTGCGCGATGCTGGGACGCAACGATGAGGCTCTGCGCTACTTGCAGGCGGAGTTTGACCAGCATGATCCGCGGATTATCGGCATTTGGAACGATTCCGCCATGAACGGCTTGCACGGTGATCCGGCGTTTCAGAATCTGCTGGCGCGCATCGGTATTCCGCCGCTGTGAAAGCAGTAGCGTATTGACCAGTTTTTTCTCTGGCTTTGGAATATAATCTATAAGTGGGAGTAGTAGCTTCCTGCAGAACATAAAGGCCGTCTTGCTCACGGCTTGCAAAGTCAGGCCTACAAGGTGGCAGTCATGATTACGCAGGCTCACGGTCAACCCCAGCGGCAAACAGACCATCCAACCCAAGACAACCCCAGGAGACATCCGATGTTCCGACAAATTCGTTTCGCACATTTTTATCTGGCAGCAGTCCTGTTCCTTTCTTTTGCTTTGCCGTCTTCCGCGCAGGTCATGACCGTGCGCCAGGAAGTACATCACGATGTTTCTGCGCCATTGTCCGAGATGGCAGCGATGACTCCAAGAGAGCCCGAATCGGACATTAAAAGAGAAGCTGAACCAGTGCGCACGGTCCATATGCGCATTAGTCCCAATCCCGTACCCGATCCTGATCCTACGCTCCAGACCAGCGCGGTCCGGCCCCCGGCGGAGTCTGCTCCCACGCTCGGGATCAACTTTGAAGGGCTGGGCACTGGCTTTCCCAGCTTCCCTGTGAATGTTGCTCCGCCGGATACCAACGGCGCCGTTGGTCTGACGCAGTATGTCCAATGGGTCAACAGTTCTTTTGTTATTTTCAACAAATCGACGGGGACTGTGGTTGCGGGTGGTGGACCCTTTAGCGGCAACGTACTGTGGGCAGGATTTGGCGGCCCCTGCCAGTCTACGAACGATGGCGATCCGGTTGTGGTGTACGACAAGATGGCCAACCGCTGGGTCTTCAGCCAGTTCTCCGTCAACACTGGCTCGTTCTTTCAGTGTGTTGCTGTTTCCACGACCTCGGACGCCACGGGCACTTACAATCGCTATTCGTTCCAATATGCCAACTTTGACGATTACCCGAAAATGGGCGTTTGGCCGGATGCCTACTACCAAACCTTCAACTTATTTAGCGGCACAACCGGCAATTTCATCGGCGCCCAGGTTTGTGCCTACGACCGCATCGCAATGTTGAGCGGCGGAAATGCGACGCAATTATGCTTCCAAATGCCCAACGACTTCGGCTTTCTGCCGACCGACTTTGACGGCACCACCCTTCCGCCACGCGGTTCACCCAACTATGTGATGGCTTGGAATGACACCGGCAGTCTGGAGTTCCGCAGGTTTCATGTGGATTTTGCCACACCTGGAAACTCCACCTTCGACTCCACTCCGACGATTATTCCCGTGTCGACGTTTGCTCCGCTCTGCAACGGCGGAGTATGCGTGACGCAGCCCCCGGTGAATGGATTTCCCAACTCGCAACTGGACTCCCTTGCTGACGACCTTATGTTTCGCATTGCTTATCGCAACTTCGGTGACCACGAATCGCTGGTACTAAGCCACTCGGTGAGTGGAGGTGTTCGCTGGTATGAAATCCAGAACCTCAGAGGCACTCCCGTTGTGGCCCAGCAGAGCACCTTTGCCCCCGATTCCGACTTCCGTTGGATGGGCAGCATCGCGATGGATAAGCTCGGTGATATGGCCCTGGGATACAGTGTTTCCAGTGGCACGACCTTTCCTTCCATTCGCATGACCGGCCGTTTAGCTTCCGATCCTTTGAACACCATGCAGGCGGAGGCCTCGGTCATGGTGGGGACCGGGTCGCAGTTGGGCAATTTCAGTAACCCCCCAAGGCCGCTGACTCGCTGGGGCGACTATAGCGCCATGCAGATTGACCCGAGCGACGATTGCACCTT